>NZ_CP109451.1:0-300000 GCF_041438865.1 Streptomyces sp. NBC_01471 | reverse complement strand
GGGCCACTGTTCCGCCAGAAAGTCGTAGGCAGCGGTCTACGGCTCGTTCCCGGAATGTCTTCACCGATCTTGCCGACGGCGGCGGTGAACCAGGAGTAAACGGGAGCGAGCGTGGGTGATGCGGGCCATCCGTTGATCGTTGCCAGGAGCTGCCAGTAGCGTTCGGTGTGTGGGTCGGCGGCTGCCTGCAGGCGGGCGAGGAGCCAGCGGCGCAGATCGCCTTCGTCGGCGCGCTCGAATGCGTCGGCGTAGAGGCCGCCCAGCGAGTCGGTGGGGGATGCGCCTTTCGCCGAGGCCGGTAGGAGGCCGGCGGATACGGCCTCGGCGATTCGTTCGCACATCGCCTGGTTGAGAGTGTCGTGCAGAGTGCCGACGTCCTGCTGGGAAGACTCATCCGCCTGATCCTCAGCTGTGCGGCGTATCGCGACACGAAAGTCCGGGTCCTGGCAGAGTCCGGCGAGTTCCACCCAGGCCTCGACCTGTTCGGGCGTGGGATCGGCGGGGAGCTCGGGCAGGACGGATCGCATCAGGGTCACGAACTCGGGGTTGGTGCGCAGACCTTGGAAGGCGTCGTCGATGAAGCCGGATACCAGTCGGTGCCGTTCTGCCTGGGAGAGCGTGGCGAGTCGGTGCATGAGGTCCATCTCCAGGGTGGTGGGGCCGCGTCTGGCGACTGCGCGGAGTACTGCCCGGCGCAGGCGGAGAGTCTGGATCTGCACGTCCAAGGCGTTGGCGTGCGCTTCAGTGACTTCCGGTATGGAGGCCTCCCGGTCCAGCACCTTGCGCACGGTGGCCAGGCCGAGCCCGAGATCGCGCAGTGTGCGGGCCAGGTTCAGGCGTGCGAGTGCGTCGGGGCCGTAAAGCCGGTACCCCGCGGGAGTCCGGTCGGTTGGCGGAACGATGCCCTGGTCGGAGTAGAACCGGATGGTCTTCACCGTCAGACCGGTCCGGTGGGATAGTTCTCCGATGGAATAGAGCGGGTCGCTGTCCATGCCCCCAGCTTGATGTCTCCCCCCGAGGGAGACTCAACCCAGGCCAGGACTTCCGGCGGCGGCTCTGCGCGGGTGTCCGGAAAACACCGAACAGGGACGGATCGGTATCGTCGCGAGGAGTTACCGGCGGAAGATCCTATTACGGAGCGTATCGAAGCCGCCTCGGCCGTGGAGCTGACTCTTGATCAGTCGACCGCTTACTGCCGCACGGTCGGCGGCCGGGGTCGGGCGGCCGGCCCCCCTGCTCCGTGTGTCGGGAGCACGTCGACCTTCCGGTGGGACTCTCCGCAGGTCAATAGGTCAACAGGTCGATACGGTGCGGGCGGTCAAGTGGCTTGGTGTGACTGGGCGCTGGGATGGCGCTGGAGTCGGTCAGTGGGGAAAGGACGGCGCCCCCACACCGTCCGCCCAGCCGGTCTCGCTGTCAGTGCTCTGTGTCATTATGCGGACGCGTCCCAGGGGAGTGGGCCGCGGTCTACCGGTTGCCAGGGGGTTGGGGATGGGTGCGGGTACGGAGCCGGACGGTTCGTCCAGATCCGACGAGGAGTGGGAGCGGTTTCTGCGCGAGTCGGTGGCGGGTGCTCCCGGCTCGCCCAAGGAGCCGTCGGCGAGGGCCCGCGACGTGGCGAGGCGGCTGCGCGCGGAGCCGGGCCGCGACATGGAGGGCTGGCGCAGCTACCCGCCCGCGCGGCCCAAGCGGCGCACGGGCTGGTACGTCGTCGGGCTGCTGGCCTCGCTGGTGCTGCTGCTGGTGGCGCTCGCGCCCGGGCGGACAGTGGACCTGTTCGCAGGCGACGACCCTGATTCCCCGCCGCCGGCGGCCGAGACCGCCCGCCCGACCCAGGCACCCCCGGCAGAGGCAGTCCAACGTCCCACCGTGCAGGAGCCGTTCCGCGGCTCGCCGGCGGCGGGCTGGGCGAGCGGCGCGGCAGGGATCAGCGTGCCGAAGGCCGGGGCGGTCGGCTGGATGAGTGCGGCCGAGGTCGAGCGTGCCCTCGCCCGCAGCCGGGACTTCCTCGTCGGGTCCGGCCTGGACCGCGAGGTGCTGCGGGGCGCGCGCCCCGAGAAGGCGATTGCACAGATCAACCCGCATCAGAAGGACGTTCAAGACCTTCTGAAAACCGCCTTCCGAACCCCGAGCGAGAAGAAGGACCCCCTCCTCCTCTTCAGCCGCTTCCAGCCCTCCCGCACCCACCTGGTCGGCGACGTCGTGAAGACCCGGGGCCGGCTCACCTACCGGGAGGGCGAGCGCGGTGCGCTCCAGGTGACCGCCGACGTCACCTTCGTCTACCCGGTCACCCGCGCGCACGCGGGCGGCGACGACGAGATCGTGCGCACCATCGTCCGACGCGAGCTGATCCTGAGCTGGGACAACCCTGACAAAGTGATCACCGAGCCTGGCACGTTCTCGATCGTCTCGTACAAATACGACATGACCAACGGCGGCTGCGGCGCCCCCACGGGTTACTTCACCCCGCCCTTCGGCCCGGACCGCCGGGCGGACGAGGCCGGAACGGAGGTCGACCCGTACGACCGCAGCGCGCCGGTCGGTCAGGGCGAGTCTGTCGGGGACGAGTGCGGGAGGGCTACGCGGTCGTAGAACATCCAGCTGCTCGCCGATGCGCTCCCAGCGCCAGTTCCGGCCCCTGCGCCAGCGCCAGAACCAGGGCGGTCGGCCGAGCACCGCGCGCAGCCGGGCGGCGACGTACAGCTTTCATGGGGCGCCCAGTGTGTGACGCGAGCTGGTCCGCACTCGGTGTGCCGCAGATAAGCGGCAAGCCGGCTCGTACTCATGAGGCCCGTACGTCACGAAGCCCGGCGGTCACCCGAGTGGTTCCGGTGACCAGAGAGCCCGCGCCGGACAGCAGCAGCGCCAACCCTGCGGCGGACCACCAGGTGCCCCACGCCGTGCAGATCATGAACGTCCCGGCGGACAGGAACAGGAGAGTCGTCAGGCAGGACCCCCAGCCGAGGGCAGCAAGCGCGAAGAGGATCGGCACGAGCCACCACGGCCCTGTCAGGAAGTGGGCGACCACCGCACCGAGGGCGGCAACCGCCGGCACGAAGCCGCCCGCGCGTCCCCCTGGCGCGTTGTATATCCGCGGCATACGTGCCTCCGCGCCCGGCGGAACGGCCCGTCTCCCTTCGTGATCCTTCGCGGGCAGCGTTTCCAGCCATGCCTCGAAGGCGGGGACCTCCGCGTGACGGCCGGTGTCATTCATCGCAGCGATCACTTCTTCGCCGGTCTGCCGCGCGGCGACGTTCTGTTCAGCCTCGGCCAACCGTCCCGCCAGGACCCTCAGTTCCGTGGCCTCGGAGTCCCTGTCGGCGAGTTCCCGCCAGATGTCGACGGCGCTCCGGTGCGCGTCGATGGCTCCTCCGAGATGTCCGGCCACCATGGCGAGCACCTGTCCCAACTGCGACAGTGCCAGCCCCTCGCCACGTCGGTGTCCCGCGGTGCGGCAGACCTCAACGGCACGCTGCTGCGCGGCGATCGCGTCATCGGTCTGCATGGACCTGCTGAGGATGGCCGAGAGGCCGGTACCGAGGCGGTCAGGTGCGGCGCAGACGGGGCGCTCGTGAATGAGGGACGCGCACGCTGAGCCTGCCCGTCGACGCACCACACAACTGCCCTGCCCCACAACCGACTTCATCTCGAAACGATCAGTGGGCCGGTCCCCTTGGCCTCACGGCTGGGGCGTGGCCGGGGGCCGGTCATCCCGCACCCTCCTCAGGTTTTCTCCATCCCCAGACGGTGAGCATGCCGGCCGACAGTGCGGCGCACTCGTCAGACCCGAGATACCGAATCGCCACATCAATGGCCGCATCATCGGCCAGGCCGGTGGCGAGCATCGCCGCTCTGCTGCGCTCCCATGTGTCCGCCCAGAATCGGCTGATGGCACTGCCCGGCAGCAGCGGTGGCACATGGACCTCGGCGGCGACGGGCTTGAGCCCCGCTTCTCGCAGCAGCTGCGGGTACGACGGCACCCAGGAGACATCGGTACCGATGGTGGCCCGCAGCCCTTGCCACATCGCCCGCATCACCGCGGTGTACGGAGTGCTGGGCGTCCGGCCGCTCGTCAGGTCGACCGCGTCGCTGAGCACCAGCACACCGCCGGGCGCGACGAGTCCGGCCAGTGTTTTGATCAGGCGCTCGCGCTCGGGCAGGTGTATCAGCACAAAGCGTGCGTGGACGAGCTGGAACCGGCCGGGGGCGAAGCCCGGGGCGGTGATGTCGGCCTCCAGCACGTCCAGTCCGGGCGAGGACCGTTCCGTGAGAAACCGTACGTCGCGGTCCACGGCGAGAACGCTCGCAACCCCGGCCTCCTCCAGCAGCCGACCGGAGACCGTGCCTGTGCCGGCACCAATATCGAGACAGTGCCACCCGGGGCCGGCCCCGATGGCCCGCAGCCGCGCCATGGTGATGTCGTCGTAGGCGAGGGCTCCGAAGTCGATACGTTCGCCCTCTCCCGCCTGTCCGGGACGGAAGAAGGTCTCGCCGTAGCGGCCGCCGTCCGGCGCGCCCCCGCGTCGAGCGGCGGTCACGCCGCCCTCGGTACGGGCGTGTCGTCCTCGGGGAGTCCCAGTGCCCGGGCAGTGAGGGACTGGGCCAGCGGATTGCCAGACGGTTTCATCCGGACCTCTCCACGCAGTGGGGGTGGTGACCGGGTGGCCCGTTCCGCGGCCACCGCTCCACCGATCCTCCATCAGCGGCAGCCGCCGCGGCCGAGGCGCGCCGCGCCTGCCTGGCCGATGACCGAACGATGTCTCGCTGCGCTTCATCGGCTCGGTGGAGAAATCAGGAGGCCGGCCGTCGGCTCGGGCCCGGCGCAGGGGGCGCCGGGGGACCGGCCGCGTGCGACCTCGGCGGGAGCGGGCGGCGGTCCGGCCATGGCCCCGATTCCAGTACCGGTATAGTTTGACCGGTATAGTTGTTGGTTCCGTGAGGAAAGTGGCACATGATCGAGATCCTGAACCCCGCCCTGCTGGCCCGGGCAAAAGACACTGGCGCGCTGGTCGCAGACATCCTGCAGACCCTGAAGGGCCGGAGCACGGTCGGTACGAATCTCCTGGACATCGACCGGTGGGCCAAGGCCATGATCGCCGAGGCGGGAGCGCAGTCCTGCTACGTCGACTACGCGCCATCCTTCGGACGCGGTCCGTTCGGGCACTACATCTGCACGGCCGTCAACGATGCCGTGCTCCACGGGCTGCCCTACGACTACACGCTCGCCGACGGCGATCTGCTCACGCTTGACCTTGCCGTCTCCAAGCGCGGAGTCGCCGCGGACGCCGCCATCAGCTTCGTCGTGGGCAATGCGCAGCCCACGGCGAGCGTGGCGATGATCAGGGCAACCGAACGCGCACTGGCTGCAGGGATCGCCGCCGCCGGACCCGGGGCTCGTATCGGCGACATCTCCCACGCCATCGGCACGGTCCTCAGCCAGGCCGGATACAAGATCAACACCGAATTCGGAGGGCATGGCATCGGGTCAACGATGCACCAGGACCCGCACGTCGCGAATACTGGACGGCCCGGCCGTGGATACAAGCTGCGCCCCGGGCTGCTGCTGGCGCTGGAGCCGTGGGTCATGGCGGACACCGCCACACTCGTCACCGACGCCGACGGGTGGACGCTCCGGAGTGCGACGGGCTGCCGGACGGCACACACCGAGCACACGATCGCCATCACCGAGGACGGAGCCGAAATCCTCACGTTGCCGAAGCCGTCGCAGCCGTAAGGCTTGAAACCCCCGTGCTCCTCTTCCCGTTGGTGAGCACCTACAGCGTTGAAGGGGAGACCGGGTGGGGCGGCGGACCATGAGGGTTGCGAAGGCCCAGGCGAGGTGGCCCCCGCTGTGGGAGACGGGCCTCTCGTGATCGCGGACGTTTCTGCGCGCCCACATGATCCACGAGATCGCCCGCTCGACCCGCCGCGGCTTCGCCAGGACGGCGAAGCCGCTCTGGTTCCTCCGCCGGGGCACTGTCCTGAGGGCGAGGGCGAGGGCGAGGGCGAGGGCGAGGGCGGGGGGCGAGGGCGAAGGCGAAGGCGAGGGCGGGGGCGGATCGGGGGCCGGCCGATGAGGGGTCCGCCGCCGCAGGCGGAATCCGCCCGGGCGGCGGTGTCCATGTGGCGGTGTCCATGCGGCGGTTCTGTCCGGTGCTTGGTCCAGTCCGGACCCGCCAGCGCCAGGGCCATGACAACGTCGTCGTGGGGTGAAGTGGTCTAGTCCTTAATTGGTCCAGACTATTGACGTGCCCTCCACCAGCGGATATCCCCTTACCAACCGCGCCGAGTGAGCCGGTGTGTCACATCCGCCATCTGGAGGTCCTCGTGCAATCCAGGAAGAGAACGCTCATGGCCGCCGCCACGAGCGCGGCGCTGGCCGCGGGAGTGCTCACCGCTCTCGCAGCCGGTGTCACCGGCGCCCAGGCGGACACCGCGTCGGCCGCCAAGCCCTCGGCTGTCGCCGCGAGCAGCGGAGGGGTCAAGATCGCGTACTACGACCAGTGGAGCGTGTACGGCAACGCCTTCTACCCCAAGAATCTCGACACCGAGGGGATCGCGGGCAAGCTGGACATCCTCAATTACTCGTTCGAGAACATCGACCCGACGAGCCACACCTGTTTCGAGGCGACCAAGGCGTCCGACTCGACGAACGAGAGCGACCCCAACGCCGGGGACGGCGCGGGCGATGCCTTCGCCGACTACCAGAAGTCCTTCGGTGCGGACATCAGCGTGGACGGTGTCGCCGACAAGTGGGACCAGCCGATCGTCGGCAACTTCAACCAGCTCAAGAAGCTGAAGGCGAAATACCCGAAGCTGAAGATCGTCGCGTCGATCGGCGGCTGGACGTACTCCAAGTACTTCTCCGATGCGGCTGCGACCGACGCCGGCCGTAAGAAGCTCGTCAGCTCCTGCATCGACATGTTCATCAAGGGCAACCTGCCGGTGCAGGGCGGTTACGGGGGCGACGGCTCCGGGGCCGGCATCTTCGACGGCTTCGACATCGACTGGGAGTACCCCGGCTCGCCCAACGGCCACACGGGCAACCACTACAGCACGGCGGACAAGGCGAACTACACCAAGCTGATGGCCGAATTCCGCACCGAGCTGGATGCCTACGGTGCCTCCAACGGTGGCAAGAAGATGCTGCTCACCGCGGCGCTGCCGGCCGGCCAGGACAAGATCGCGAACCTCGAGACCGACAAGCTCGGCCAGTACCTCGACTACGCGAACGTGATGACGTACGACATGCACGGCGCCTGGGACGCGACGGGCCCGACCAACAACCAGGATCCGACGTACGTGTCGCCCGACGACCCGTCGACGCCGATCTCGCCCGGTACCGAGAAGTACTCCACCGACAACGCCATCAAGGCATGGACCACCGGTGATCCGGCCTACGGCATCCCTGGCGGGTTCCCGGCCAACAAGATCACCATGGGCTACCCGCTGTACTACCGCGGCTGGACCGGCGTCTCGGCAGGAAGCAACCACGGCCTGTACCAGCCGGCCACCGGACCGGCCCCGGCGCGCGGCATCAGCCAGGTCCCGGGGACCGCGTACTACAAGGAACTGACCGACATCGTCGCCAACCCGTCCACCACGTTCTACGACGCGGCCTCGCAGTCCAACTACTTCTACAACGGGACGGAGTTCTGGACCGGCCTCGGCGACAAGAGCATCCAGGCCAAGGCCGACTACGCACACTGCCAGGGCCTGGGCGGCTCGATGATGTACTCCCTGCTCGACCTCGACCCGGCGGCCACCCTCTTCAACAAGATCGTGACGGCGACGAACGGGTCCGCGTCCGACTGCTCGACGCCCCCGACGACGCCGCCGACGACGCCCCCGACCACTCCGCCGACGACGCCTCCCACCACGCCGCCGACGACCCCGCCCCCGTCCGGTACCTGCACCGCGCCATCGTGGAGCGCATCCGAGGTCTACGTCGGCGGCAAGCAGATCTCCTGGAAGGGCCACAACTGGAAGGCCAAGTGGTGGACCACCAATGAGGAACCGGGCAGCACGGGCGAGTGGGGGGCCTGGCAAGACCTGGGCGCCTGCTGATCATTCCGCAACTCCCGCGACGCCGGGCCGGGGAGACTTGCCGGCTCCCACGGCCCCGGCCTGGCCTCGCGGGCCGCATGCGCACCGCTCTTCCACCCGCCACGCCACCCTGGCACCGCCGCCCACCGCCGCCCACCGCCGCCCGCCTCTTCCTCACCGGACAGCGGGACTGCCCAAGAGTCCTTGCCAGGGCCTGACGTTCTGCCAGGCCCTGGACCGTGCCGCCGGGCCGCGCCGCGCGGGTGGGCCGCTGCGGTTCCTCCTGCGGAGGTACGGCGTCGGCTACGACACCGTGCAGGGGGCTCTGGTGTCGGCGTTGTCGGAGCCGCGGAAGAAGATGCGTACGAGGGGAAACGCGAGTTGCGCGCTTCCAGACCCCGCGGAACGGCTGCATTGCCAGGTGGTGTTGGGTCTACCCCTGTGGTGGTGCTGGACCGCTGGCGGGCCGAGTGGGGCTTTCGTAGCGTCGTGCTCATGATGAATGCGACGAACGAAGAACGGACAGGTACCACCCGGCGGACAGCACTGCGTGGGCTGGGGCTCGCGGTGGGGGGCATGGCACTGGCCACCGGGCTGGGCACCTCGCCGGCCGCAGCGGACCCGCGTCGCGGGCTCACCACCTACGTGCTGGTGCACGGTACCCACAGCGCCGGCGCGTTCTGGATGCCGATCGCGCGTGAGCTGACGCTGCGCGGTCACCGCGTCGTCATGGTGGACCAGCCGCGTCATGGCGTGGAGGCTTTCGTGCCGGAGTCGTATCAGCGGCAGGACCTCAAAGCGATGGCGGCCGAGCCCTCCCCGCTGAAGGGCCTCGGGCTGGAGGACTACGAGGCGCGCGTCACGGGCATCGTGCGGCGGGCGGCACGGAACGGCCCGGTGGTGCTGGTCGGGCACAGCCTGGGTGGCGTATCGGTCAGCCGTGTCGGCGACGCCGTCCCGCATCTGCTTCACCACATCTGCTACATGGCAGCCTTCTGTCCCAGCCGTGTCCTGCCCACAGCGGACGCCTGCACGGCGGCACCCGAGAACGCGAACGCCGTCAGCCCGGTCGAGCTGACGGTGGGTGACCCGGACCGGCTCGGTGTACTGCGACTGAACTTCCGGACAGGTGACAGCCATGGACTGGCCCTCCTGAAGGAGATGATCTGCGCGGACTACCCCGACGCCGAATTCCGCCGGATACTGGCCGGCATGCAGACCGACGAGCCCATCGCCGCTTATGCGGGCCGAGCGGTCGGCCGGGCTGGCAGCTGGGGACGCATTCCCCGCACCTACCTGCGTTTCGGCAGGGACCGGACCATCGCCACCCCACTCCAGGACAGAATGATCGCGGAAGCCGACGCATTCACGCCCGGCAACAGCTTCCGCGTGCACGATTTTCCCGGGGCGTCACACGTCGGCCCTCTGGATCCCATCCCGGTCGCGGAAATCCTGGACACGCTCGCAGGGTAGGGGGATGGGGCCGCCTGTGACGACGAATGTGACGACGAAGCCGAGCGGGCGGCCGCGTCCGTCGCAGGCGAGGCGGATTTTCGTGGTCAGTCCACCGCGGGACCGTCCGAGAGCGCATGTAGCCGCACCATGCAGCACATGACGGCCCATCAACCACCCGTGAAGACAGGCCTCAGGCCGACCTCATGAGGTCACCGACACACGGAACCGCCGTCCGAACACCTCGGGTGCGGGTGGTGACGGCCGTAGTGCTCCTGGTCGTGGGGCTCCGGTTCAGTCGGCTGACCGGCCTAGCCGCCTGGTGAAGCGTTGTAGTCCCCTTCGGGTGGGTTTGAGAGGCTTGTCCTCGGGGGCGGCGGGACTCTGAGCCGTGGGCAGGGCTGCTACGGGGGCGCGGGCGGGTCCTTCCACGTACTGACTGCCCCGTTCGATTCGGCTCCGGACGGCCTGGGCCATGGCGTGGTGGGACGCTTCGTGCAGCAGACCCTCCGCGGACAACCGGTCCCACATGTGCAGCAGTTCCTGTCCCCGGGTCGCTATCTGGCCCTCCTCCCGCAGCCGTTGCCACGCCGCGGTGGCACGGACCACCTCGGGCACCGCCCGGTTCAGGTCGGTGCGGCAGCGGATGCGCGCGACGGTCAGCGCGAGGACGGTGGAGATCATGTAGTCGCCGCGGAGATAGGCGATGTACGCCTCGACGCCCCTTGCTTCCAGCGACAGTTCGTCCTCCGCACCCCGGCGCAGCGTCAGGTGCTCCCGCAGCGCGCTGGCGAGGACGAACGCGGTGTGCAGTTCCTCCCGCTGCGCGTGCTGGATGATCCGCTCGACGCGGGCCAGCGGAGGAAACGCCTCCTCCTCCGCGGTGGTTCGCTCGCGCCCCGGCGGCAGGTCCTCCTCCTCGGCGATGGTCCGGCTGGAGCCGTCGGGGTACACCCGAAGCCGGGCCACCTGCTGCACGCTGCGGTCGATGACGGTCGCCGCCACCGGAGCCCCCAGGGTGCGGGCGAACATGGCTACGGCGTCGAGGATCGCCTCGTTGGGCGGGCGCATGCCGCCCATCTCCAGCAGATGGCCGTTGACCACCGTCGACCCGTCCTCGGCCACGTACGCGTCGAGACGGATCAGCGGCGGTGCGCTGAGCGCGGGCAGGTTCCCGTTGTCACGGGGTGTCAGCGAGTGGGACATCCGCTCAGACTCCTGGTCGGACCACGCCGAGGATGGGCATGGAGGCAGCGGGCGCGGTGGTGATCGTCCGTCCGGGCCGTGGTGCGTGGACGATCTGTCCGCCTCCGATGTACATGCCCACGTGCGTGGCGTTGTAGTAGATGATCAGGTCGCCGGGTCGCGCGGATGCCAGGCTGACCCGGGTCAGTCCCTGCCACTGCGCCTGCGAGGTACGGGGGATGGGGTGTCCGGCTGCCGCCCACGCCGCGGAGGTGAGGCCCGAGCAGTCGTACGACGAGGGGCCCACGGCGCCCCACACGTAGGGCTTGCCGATCTGGGCCATGGCGAAGGCGACTGCCTTCCCGGCCGTTCCGCTCACCTTCGTCCCGCCGCCCGGGCCGCCCCTGGCCGGGGGGCCGCCGGGGCCCCGCCACTTGGACTTGGCCTCCTGGGTGTGCTGCTTCTCCAACTGGGCCAGCCTGCGGGCCTCGCCCTTCTCCAGCCCCGACTCGATCCGCTGGGCCTCGGCGATCTTCTTCTCGATCTTCTCCTTCGCCCTGGCCTTGTCCGCGCGGACGCGCTTCAGCACGCCCAGCTCTTTCGCGGCGGCCTTGGTCTGCCCGTCGAGTTCCGTGCGGGCGGTCTTCTGGGTCCCGGAGACGTTGACGAGGCTCTGCATGGCCTGGCGGGCCTGGGCGGCATCGCCCAGTGCCTGGTCGGAATGGTCGCCGAGCAGCAACTGGAGGCCCGTGGAGGCGAGATAGCCGCCGCGGTACTGCGTCCGGGCGGCCACGCCCGCGAGGTCGCGCAGGCTGTTCACCCGGTCCTCGGTGTGGGCGAGGTCATCGAGCAGCGACGCCAGTAGCTTCGCCTGCTTGGTCGCCTTCTCGTTGGCGCCGTCATATGCCTCGGTGGCCACTTCGGCCTCGCGGTAGAGGCCGTCCAGTTCGGTACGGATGTGCTCGATCGACCCGTCGCCCCGCGGCGCGGGGTCGTTCGGAGCCGCGTAACTCGGCCCGGATATCAGGGTGATCGCGCAGACAAGGACTGCTACGGTGGCCCGACTTCGCAGCTGACCGCCGCCGGTCGACACGTTCATCAGCTCCACTTTCAGGGGTCGCGTGCGGACAGCGCGGCCGGACGGCCTGCCATCGCGGTCGCCACCACGGGGCATATGGAGATCTGTTCGACCTTTGAACACACTACCCTCACTCGAACGGCCGGTCCCGGTATCCTCGCGCGTCTCAACGTCCCCGTATACGCCCGGTGCACCTCGACCCAGTAGGCCAACGCCGGCTGAGTCGACCGCAGGTGATGACGGCGCACTCCCCTCCTGGGCTCCGAAACCGGCGACGGGGCCCCGGCAGGCCGAAACCAGTGGCCCGCCAAGCCTGGCGAGACCTTGGCCGCCGAGGACCTGGCTGTTCTCGCCGAGCCCTTGCTGCCGGGGCCAGGGATCGTGAAGGACTACGTCAAATCCCGCAAGCACGAGGGGGAGCAGGCGTGTTTCATTCCCGATCTCGCCGACCCGGCCGGCCTGTCGCGGGTGGTGCGGCGCCTGGGATGCCGGTTCGTCACAACCGACGTGGGTCTTCCAGGACGGAAGTTCCCGCACCCAGCCGCGTTCACCGATGAGCGGCCAGCACTGCCGCGAGGCCCTCTTGCAGATCTCTGACGAAATACCCGGGAACCTCCAGTGACGGGAAGTGGCCCCCGATTTCGGGTGCCCTCCATCGGACGATCTGTCGGTACCGCTCCTGTGCCCAGGGGCGCGGACACTTCTCGACGTCGCGGGGATACATGGTGAGCGCTGACGGGACGTCGACCCGAAGTTCGGGGTCGAGCGAGTTGTGGCTTTCGTAGTAAATACGGGCCGCCGATGCGCCGGTCCGCGTCAGCCAATACAGGGTGACGTCGTCAAGAACTCTGTCCATGGAAATCGTCTCGAACGGACTGTCTTCGGTGTCTGACCACTCGGCGAACTTGTCGAGGATCCAGGCGAGAAGCCCGACCGGTGAGTCGACGAGCGAGTAGCCGATGGTCTGTGGCCGGGTCGCCTGCTGCTTCGCGTAGGCCGCGCGATGGCGCCAGAAATCGCGGGTTTCCTCGGTCCACCTGAGCTCGGCCGCCGTCAGCCCGTCCGTTGTCAACCCGGGCGGCGCCTCCGCGAACGTTGTGTGGATGCCGAGAACGTGCGCCGGGAACCGGCCGGCGAGAACCGTGGTGATATTGCCTCCCCAGTCGCCCCCGTGAGCCACGAACGTGCTGTAGCCGAGCCTTCCCATCAATTCCACCCACGCGGCCGCGATCTTCTCGGTTCCCCACCCGGTGGTGGCCGGCCTGTCGCTGTAACCGAAGCCTGGTAGCGACGGGACCACGACGTGGAACGCCGGCGCGTCCGCGTCCTTCGGATCTGCCAGCTCCTCCACCACATCGATGAACCGGGCAACGCTGTCCGGCCAGCCGTGCGTCAAGAGCAGAGGAGTGGCATCTGCGCGCGCGGATCGCCGGTGCAGGAAGTGGATTCCCAGACCATCAATGGTCGTGCGGAACTGGCCGATGCGGTTGAGGCGCGCTTCGAACGACCGCCAGTCGTACCCGGTGCGCCAGTAGTTCACGACGTCCACGAGGTCGGCGAGAGGAACGCCCTGTTCCCATCGGCGAGGGCCGGGCGAGGCGCGACAGACCGTCTCCGCTTCCGGCAGCCGCGCCGCGGCCAATCGCGCGCGCAGATCGTCGAGGTCGGCGTCAGATGCGTGGGCTTCACATGCTTGTACGTCACTGGTCGGACGGGGCATGAGACCTCCTGGGCGGCGTGGGGCCGGCTGCGAAGTACTGTGAACCGGCTAAGCCGGTTCTACCGCGTCTTCATGCCGGAGCGCAACCGGCTAAGGTGGTTCCATGCGTCCTGGTTTCCCTGACTTCCGCCTCGGTAACGTGCTGGCGACCAGCTTCACGGGGACTCTGTCGGAGCGTCATGGCAACGCTGTGGAGCGCATTCCCACGCCGCACCGACTCGTCGACTGGCTGGCAGTGAACGGCCTCGCCGTGGCGTCCTGCACCACTGCCCAGCTCGACCGCGCCCGGGAGCTGAGGGAGTCGATCCACGCCGTCGCGACAGCGGCCGCGATCCAGGACGCTCTCCCCGCGTCTGCTGTCCAAGCCATCAATGACTGCAGCGCTCAGGGCCGGGCCGCGGCCATCCTGACGCCCGAAGGTGAGCGGCGCTGGCTCCTTGGCCCGGCTTCCCGCGTGGAAGACGCCCTCGGCGTGATCGCCGCCGACGCGATCAGCGTCATCGCAGGCGAACGAGACGGAAAACTGGCCTTGTGCGCGTCACCAACCTGCCGAGCCGCCTTCTTCGACACCAGCCAAAGTCGCACCCGCAAATGGTGTGACATGAACACGTGTGGAAATCGTCAGAAGAAAGCGCGCTTCCATGCCAACCAGCGCAAAGACCCCGGATCAGCGGAGTGATGGTGCCCTAGGTACGTCCTCGGCGCATCCAAGTGGGCCTCGCGGCCGCGGCAGTGGCGGAGTTCGAGCGGTGCGCCCGGGGCGGGGGAGATCACCGGTCCACCGGCGTGGCATGTCCCGTGGCCGGCGCCGCACTCAGCTCCCGGCCGTGACGGCCCGTCGGGCGGGGGAGGCCCCGCTGTCCGGGCGGATCTTCCCCCGGCGCAGGATCAGATGGAGGGCAACCATCAGCGCGCCGGTCACGATCGCGCTGTGCCAGAGCAGCGCGTCCAGCCGCCCCGCCGCCAGGTAGGCCCCCACGGCCACCGCCGCCAGAGCGCACACACCGCGGTCCACGATGCTCTCGACGGACAGCAAGGTGGCGCGCGGAGCCTGCGCAGGGATGGCGTCGTTGACCAGCTTCCGCTGGAGCGGGTAGGCGAAACCGGTGCCCAAGGCGAACACGCACAACAGCGCGACCACGGTCCAGGGACCGCCGAGGGCGATCCCCGCCAGGGTGCCCGCCAGCGCGATGCTCAGCAGGGAGACCCACGCCACCGGTGGCAGGCGCCGCCCCAGCCACTGGGGGCGCGCCGAGCCGACGGCCTCCGCCACGGTCATGGCCGCGAGCACCCCTCCGTGTGCGTTCTCGCCGACGCCGTGGGCGAGCAGCATGGGCTGGAACAGGTTCACCTGGCAGATACGGGACAGCGTGAACACGGCCACCCCCTGCACCATCACCAGCGCGAGCCAGGGGCTGGCGCGCACACAGCGCAGGGCCGTGGCCGCGTCGTGCAGGAAGGCGCTGTAACCGCGTTTCGGCGCAGGGGGAATGCGAGTGCCGGCCGGGGGCGAGGCGAGCCGCGGCAGGGCGGCGGCGCAGACGAGGGAGCCTGCCGCTCCGGCCGCGCTGAGCACGTACGGCGCCGCGTGGGCGACTGCCATCACCGGGCCGACCAGGGGCCAGCACAGCACCTTCGCGGCCAGGCCGAGGGCTCGTGCCTGGCCCTCGGCCTTCAGGTAGTGCCCGTCGGCGCCCTCGGCACGCAGACCGTCGTAGAGGTAGGCGCTGGCGGCGCCGGACGTCAGGGAACGGCCTGCGGCGATGGCCAGGAAGTGGACGAGGAAGCCGGTGTAGGAAGGGGCACACACCGGGGCCAGGTTCGCCGCGACCATCACGACGGCGCCCGCCCGCAGGCAGTTGCGCGCGCCGATACGGTCGGCGACCATCCCGGTGGGGATCTCGAACAGGCAGAACGCCAGGTAGTAGATGCTCTGGATGCCGAAGATCTGCCCGTCGGAGAGTCCCGCCTCACGTTGGTAGGCGTAGAACACCGGCATCCACCACAGCAGGTTGAACAGCAACTGGAAGCCGTTGTTCAGCCGGAGGATCCGGCGTGCCACCGGGCTGAGGGACGGACCCGCCCCGCCTGCCCCGCCCGGTGCGGTCGTCGGCCGGCGGATCACAGCGCGTACGGACGGATCTGGACCAGGCGGAAGTCTCCCTGATCGGTCATCAGCCATTCGATGTCGAGCGGCTGGTCCACATCGGTGTCACTGAAGTGGGACTGCAGCAACCGCCCGGCGAGGGCGAGGTCCGCCAGTCGCTTACGGGTCGTCGCAGGGAGGTCTTCGCCGGACGAACCGAGTGCGACCGTACGGCCGCCGCCCTCGACGGTGTTGTAGAGGTACTGGAGGGGCAGCGTCGTACCGTCCACGACTGCCTCGGGGGAGCCGGGTGAGCAGTTGACGTAGACATTACGGAAGTCCGCCCGCCTGGTCGGGTCGCAGGTCACCAGGACGCCGCCGAGGTCGGCCGGTACGTACCGCTGGATGATCACCCCCATGTAGGTGTCGTCGAGGGAGATGCCGGCCTGGTGGCGCAGCCGTACACCGCGCGGCGACAGCAGGGAGGCCCACACCTGGCGTACTGCGTCGAGGAGCTCTCCGGCGCCGCGGACGGTGGTGAGCGAGTCGTAGATCCCGGCCGCGGAGAACCCGGGCAGGTCCTCGGCGTTGGAGGAGGAGCGCACCACCAGACGGTTGCCACCGGACAGGTCGTCCGGCAGGGCCTGGGTGATCTGCCGGGTCACCTCCTCGGGCATGGGGGCGTGCCGGATGAGGTGCTGAAGGTGCAGGCAGAGGGAGTCCAGTACGTCCAGCGCGTCGAGCTCCAGAGCCAGCTTGAGTTTCCCGATGACCTGTTGCAGCGCGGGCGATGAGGTGAGGAAGCGGTGCTGGAGTGCGAAGGGCAGGGCGACTCCGTCGGGTGCGGCGAGATGGTCGGCGGCGAAGGCGGCCGCTGCCCGGCGCAGGGCGCCGGTGTCCCCTTCGGGTACACCCAGACGGGCCGCGAGATGGCCGTAGAGGTCCTGGCGGGGAGGCCGGGGCTGCCCGTGGAAGGCGGTGAGGTCGGCGGTGCGGCTGTCGAGGACGTGGTGGAGTTCCCCGAGGTTGGCGGCCTTGGTGCCGTAACGGTCCCGGTCGGCCCGGCGCAGCCGGTGCAGGAACAGTGCCGGTACGTCCTCCAGCAGCGGGGTCTCCAGCCGGATCCGCTGCTGGTGCCACGTCGGAACGTCGAGGGCGGGGGCCTCGGCCAGCGGGACCAGGGTGATCTCGTCGTCCTGGACCCGGTAGCGGATCCAGGAGCCGTCCAGCCCACCTGCTTCGACGATCCGCTCAAGGTCCCGGACGATCGCGTTGGGGATGCCCCAGCCTGCGGCGAGGACATTGGTGTGCGAGAGCGGTGTGATGGGCGCGGTGTTGAGGAAGCCGGCGACGCGCGGCACGTCGTCGGGGAGACACGGCATCGCGACGATGTCCGACCAGCCGAGCTTTCCGGCGTGAGCCGCGTACTCCTCGTTGGTGCGGAAGTAGCGGAGGCGGCCGGTGGCCTCGCCTGGGTTCAGGGGCGTGCGGGTGCGGTTGCCGAAGAGTTCGTGGCTGAGGATCCGCGGTACCCGGATGTCGCTGACCGTGCTCAGTTCGTGTTCCTGGCCGTGGTTGGCCGGTTTCACCAGGAGCGGCAGCCGGCCGTCCACCCGGTGGCGGGCGAAGGTGTAGAACTCTTCGAGCAGGGCGCCGTGCATGGTGTCTGCTTCGGTCGTCTCCAGGACGAGAAAGGGCCGTTCCCGCCCGTCGGTGTCCTCGTCGCTGTGCAGGGAGAGCACGCCCAGCAGGAACCGGCGGTCCGGGTCCATGTAGACCGAGGTGTTGAACGCGTCGAGGCGGGCGTCCAGCGTGTCCAGCCCGATCCCCAGGATCCGGGTGGCGATGTAGTTGACGTGGAACGGGTGGGCGGCGGTGTCGAGGAGATGCCAGGTGTCCTCGGCGCGGTCGACGACCACCTTCAGGTAGGGGTGGCCGGCCAGTACACCGGAGAGCGTGCGGAACAGCGGCAGTGACAGGTTCTCGCCGACGACGGTGCGGTCCGTGCCGGGGGCCGGGGTGTCTGCGGGCAGCGTGGTGGTGGTCATGCCGGGCTCCCGGCGGGGGGCAGGATCTGCGGCAGGGCGTCCACCAGGGTCCGGAGGTCCCGGAGCACGGTCTCGGGGTCGGCTGCGGAGAGCAGGCAGAGCGCCGCCATGGTGTTGGCGCCCGCGGCCGGGTCGTACACGGGCACCGGGGTGCCGTCGGGGAGCGAGCTCTCCGCCACCACTGACAGCCGGCTGCCCGGACTCACCGGAACGGCCTTGTCCACCGTCGGGAAGTCCCAGAGCCGCCGGTCCTGCCAGGCGTCGCCCGCGCCGTCCACGGCCAGCACGACGAGCGAACCGGACGCGCCGCGCGCCTCGTCGGGAGTGCGGGCCCGCGCAGGCCAGGAGACGGGGCGCCCGAGGAGGTGATCGACGAGCATCCCGATGATGTCCAGGCCGAAGACCTCCTCGATCTGCGGGACGGTCATCGCACCGCCGAACCGTGCGGCTGTCTCGATCACCCACATCCGGCCGTCCGAGCCCAGTTTGATCTCGGTGTGGGTCCCGCAGTTCTCCAGGCCGAGCGCGTCGACGGCGGCACGGGCGAGGGCGACGACGCGCTCCTGGGCGTCGTGCGGCAGCGAGGCCGGCACGATTCCGGCGCGCTCGGTGAACGGATCGACCGTCGGCATACGGCCGCTGAGGCAGACAGGGCGGAAGTCGCCGTCCACGACGACGCCTTCGACGCTGACATAGTCACCCCACCCGGGCTGCCCGAACCACTCCCCGGGGGAGCCCTGCACGATCTCCTCGACCAGGAAGTCGGCTCCGGCGTCCGCCACATGGAGTTCCGCGTACCCCAGCAGGGCGGATTCGGCCATGACCTGGCGCGCCCGCTCCCAGGCCGCCCGCGCCTGCGGTGCGGAGCGGATGATCTGGTGCGCGGTGGAACCGGCGCTCCAGGCAGCCTTCAGCAGCAGCGGAAAGGTGAGGGTCCCGGTCGCGTCGGTCAGATCCTCCGCCGATGCGACCGGCCGGCACCGCGGCTGGGATATGCCGTGCTCGTCCCAGGCGCGACGCATCAGCCGCTTGTCGCGGGCCAGCACACAGGAGCGGCCGGCGCCCGCCAGGCCGAGCTCCTCACAGGCTTCGGCGACCGCCACGACCGCGTACTCGGAGAACGTCACCACCGCGTCCGCGCCCACCGCCCGGGCGTGGGCCGCTATCAGGGACACCAGGTCGTTCCGGTCAGGACCGAAGGGGACCAGGACCGAGGCGCACAAGCGCTCGGCCGCCTCGGCGGCGGTGGGCGGAAGCGCGCTGAGTGCCAGCAGGTGCACTGTCGACCTGGCGGCTACCCGTGACAGGGCGTACCCCAGCGGCGGTCCGCCCTTGGCATGCACAAACAGCACCTTGCTCACGGAAATCCGACTCCTTCTGATACGGGAACGGGGCAGCGGAACGGGCGGGAACAGGCGGACATTTCCGCCTCTGGCCCTCCCCTCAAGCGAACCAGCAGGGCGGGGTCCCGATGTGCCACGGAGAGGGGTGCATGATCAGGCAAACGCCAGAGTTGTCGGACTCGTACGGGTGGTGTGAAGGTTTCGGGCTCACGTAGGGCGGGTGCCGTGCGGTACAGGCCCCCTGGGCGCCTCGCAGAGTGGCCGATAATCGGGCATACGCGGGAGCTGCACGGGAAACCCATGGCCATGACACGCTGAGCAACCTCATGGAAACCCTTCGTGACAGAAAGGCCGTCGTGGACGAGACCGGACTCAAAGCGCTGCTGGAACACCTCCCGGTGTCCTGGTGGGAGGCCGACGCGGAGATGCGGGTCGTGGAGAGCGGCGGCGGCGCCTTCGGTGACCCGCGGACGGCGCAGCGGTTCCTCGACACCGTGCGGCAGGACTGCGCCGCGCCGCGGCATCCGCCCGAAGTCCGCCACTGGCAGGCGCGGTTCGACGGCCGGGTCTTCGACGTCAGCCAGTCCCTCGATGACGTCCACGACCACGGCGGGGCCCGCGGACTGGCCGTGGAGATCGGCGCGCCGGACGCCGTCGCAGCGCGCCGGTTCGATGCGTTCGCGGACTTCGCCCCCGCCGCCGCCTTCATCCGGGACGGGGAAGGCCACTACCTCTGGACCAATCACGCCTACGCGCATCTGTACGGGACCACGCCCGAGGGGATCGTCGGACGCAATGTGCGGGACTTCAACACCGCGGCCGACACGGCGCAGTTCCTCGCCCTCGACCGGGACATCCTGTCCCGTGGCAAACCGGTCCGGCACACCATCGGCTACCACCGCTCCGACGGCAGCGCCGGCCACGCGGCCGGTCACCGCTTTCCCGTCCGCGAGCAGGGTCAGGTCTGCGTCGCGGGCATCTACGTGGACATCACCGACTACACCCACGCGCTGCAGCAGCGCCGGGAGGCCGAGGACCATCTGCACGCGCTGCGCGACCACAGCGGGCTGCCCTGCGCACTGATCTCCGCAGGCGGCCGGATCCGGCAGGCGAGCGTCGCCGCCGCCGAATTACTCCAGACCAGGCTGTCGGACCTCATCGGCCGGCCCGCCCACACCGTGCTGGCGCCCGCCCCCGAACTCGCGGTACTGCACAGCAGATGGCAGGACCTCATAGCCCGGCGCAGCAGGCGGGCAGAGACCTCCGCCGTGCTGGTGGACGGTCTCGGCCGGCAACGGCGGGCCCGGCTGCAACTGACGACGGTGGGCCGGGGTTCGGCCCGTGCCGCCAGTGTCTGGGCGGTCGTCACGCAGCAGGCGCTCGCGCACGAGGCGTATCCGCCACTGACCGCCAGCCAGGTCCGCATCCTGTCCCTGCTCGCGGGAGGCCGCAGCAACGGGGAGATCGCCGCCTCGCTGCGGCTGTCCCGGCAGACCGTCGACTACCACCTCAGCAGGCTGCGGGACATCCTGGGCGCCGCCACCCGACCCGCCCTCGTGGCCCGCGCGTACGTCCTGGGCATCCTCGCCCCGCAGGCCTGGCCTCCGCGCTCCGCCACGGCCCCCCACCCGCAGAGCGCCATCTGAGCGGTGGGCCGGCGCCCCGTACCCCGGGCCGCGCTCAGCCACCGTCCGGCCGCACCACCCCCTCGTCCGCCGTGTGACCTTGCGCCCGGCCGCCCCGTGCGGAGCGGTGTGGTCAGGTCCAGCCCATCGCGGTGTATGTGCCCGGCGGCCAGGAGCCGGTCGGCGAGCTGCTGGCGCAGGCCGCTGGCTTCGTGCAGTTCGGTGGTGGGAGGAGTCGTCACGGTGCTCCTTTCATCGTGAGGGGTCACACGGGATCTGTGACGGTCGGAGAGGCGGGACTCGGGATGCTTGGACCGGGTGCGTACTGAGCGGCCTGGGCGTCGAACATGGACGCGTAGCGGCCCTGGGCTGCGATCAGTTCGTCGTGGTGTCCCTGTTCCGCGAGACGGCCCCGGTCGAGGACGTAGATCTGGTCGGCGTGCCGGACGCCGGACATGCGGTGCGTGACGAGGACGACCGCCCGATGGGGCCCGGCAAGCCGGCGGATGCGGTCGAAGGCGGCGATTTCCGCCTCGGGGTCGAGGGCAGAGGTGGGTTCATCGACGATGAGGACACTGTCCGCGTCCGATGTGGAGCTGCGCCAGTGGGTGCGAGCCAGGCCGATCTTCTGCCACTCACCTCCGGAGAGTTCCGTGGCACCGCGGAACATCCGGGCCAGCAGGCTCCGCAGTCCTTCGGGCAGTTTCGCGATGACGGGGGAGGCCCCGGCGTAGTCGACCGAGGAGCGCAGCTCGTCGTCGGTCGCCGGGTGTTCGGGGCGGCCGATGCGGATGTTCAGGGCGGCCGTCACCGGCCAGCGCTGGAAATCCTGCGTCAGCAGCGAGACGCGGTCGAACACCTCGGCCCGGTCCAGGCTCGACAGCTCGGCCTCGCCCCAGTGGACCGTGCCGCTCTGCGGGAGCAGCAGGCCCGCCAGGACCTTCATGAGGGTGCTCTTACCCGAGCCGTTCTCACCCACCACCGCCGTTACCGAGCCCATGGGGAGGGTGAGCGAGACCCCGTCCAGTGCCAGTTCGTCGCGGTCCGGATAGCGGTAGGTGACCTTGTCGAGGTCGACCTGGCCGGCCTTGCGGGGCACCGGGCCGCCGCCGGCCGGGATGGCGCGGCCCGCCGCGACGCTCAGGAACCGGTCGTGGTCCTGGACGTAGAGGGACTCCTCGTGAAGCTGGTTGACGTTCATGACCAGCGCGCCCAGGCTCGCCGAGCCGGAACGGACCGCGATCACGGCGGTCCCGGCCACGGCCAGGCTCATGCGCCCGGTCATGACCAGCCAGAACATCACCGCGTACGTGCAGGCCATCGCCACCCCGGACAGGGCTGCGGCCACCAGTTCCGTGAGCGCCTTGCCGTTGGCGAGGCGCTTCTGCTCGGCCTCGGCGCTCTCGGCCATGTCCCGGTACTTGTCCAGGAGGAACGGACCGACGGCGTGGATCCGCACCTCCTGGGCCGCAGTGCGCTCGGTGAGCAGGTTGCCGATGAGGCGGCTCGCGCGCAGGTGCTCGATCCAGTTCATCGCCGAGACGTAGCGTTCCTGGGCCACCCGCATGGCCCCCCAGCCGCGGGGAGCCGCGATCAGGACCAGCATGGGCAGCAGAGCGGGGTGCAGCACGGTGAGGATGCTGGCGGTGGCGATCAGGGAGATCGTGCCGTTCAGGGCGGCGACGCAGGCACTGATCATGCGGCGGGCGGACGCGGCGCCGTACTGCGCGACGTCGATCAGCCGGCGGAACTCGGGGTCTTCGATGGCCTCCAGCTCCACCGCCGTGGCAGCGGCCAGGTACTCGGTCGTCGCGACCCGCTCGACCAGCGGCTCCAGACGTCCGGCCCGGGAGGTGGACCAGCCGGCGAGGGCGGCGTTGGCGACCGCGACGATGGCTGCGGCGATCAGCGCGGGCAGCGCCTTGTGCAAGCGGTGGTCCGGTGTGCCGCCACCGAGGAGGGCGTGCATCACGGCATTGACTGCCAGCAGGCTGACGGCCGCCGCGATGCCCTGCCCGATCTCACTGAACCCGACAGCGAGCAGGGCCGGCCGGTCCACGGACCAGGCGCGGCGCAGGGTGCCGCCGACCAACCGGGGCATGGCGCGGATGGCCGAGAGCATCGTCAAGTCGAGTCGTGCGTGCTCGTGTTCGGCCCAGCCCATGTCGTAGCGCAGCGGTCCGCCGAAGAGTTCTTGTTCGGCGTCGGAGACCTGGGGTTCAGCCATCCGTACGGGCCCGAAGAAGCGTTTCACAGGGAGCCTCCCGGGCTGATCCAGTTCAGTGCCCTGTACGAGGGGCCCTCGGTGAGCGTCTGGAAGATGGCGGTGGTGTCGGGGTGACAGTCCGGCGGGGGATTCTCCATCGACACCCAGAAGAGTCCTTGGTGCTTGTGTGGCTCGGCGTTGTTCGGCTCACCGGTCCAGGACTGCGCCACGAACACGGCGGTGATCTGGTCGGTTCTTCCGGGGGCGTGATGGTGGAGGAGTCCACAGAACTCCTGGTGGGTGGGGCTGACGCGGACTCCGGTTGCCTTCTCCGTTTCCCGCCGTGCCGCACGGTCCAGTGGTTCGCCGTCCTGGAGGCGGCCTCCCAGGACGGTCAGCCTTCCCTGGGCGAGTGCCGCGCCGGGTTTTCCGCGAACGCACAGGGCGGATCCGTTCGCATGCAGCAGGACCTGGGCCACGCAGGCAGTCAGCAGCTGGGGGTGCTCGCTCATCGCCACCCCTCCCGTGCCAGACGCTCGACCGTGCGCCGGCCGCGCGCGGTCACATGGGTGTCGCCGTGGCGGGGGCCGTAGGCCAGGGCGCCGGCCGCGTCCGCCGCGGCGAAGGCCGTCAGCGCCTGCTGTTCGACGGGGGAGAGCTGACGCCCGTAGCCGGTGAACAGCGCTGTGTTCAGGTGGGGGTGGCCCGGCCATGCGGCCGTGGCGAGTTTGACGAAGTCGGCGACGAGGGGGCCTGGCGTGCTGCGTTCGTAGTCGATCAGCGCGCAGCGCCGGCCGTTCCAGAGCAGGTTGCGTTCCCAGAAGTCCCCGTGGAGAAGTCCGGTGGGCAGCGGTCCGAGAGTGGGGAGGGTGCTGACGATGCTGCGGAGCATGTCGGCTTCGGCGGTGGACAGATGGCTGCCTGCGGCGGCGATGTGCTTCTCCAGCCCGGTGACCGTGTCCTCGATGGTGTTCGCGGTCTCGGCCTGGGCTTGGTGGTTCGGCAGCGCATCGTGGAAGAGGCGCAGGAGTCGGCCGGCCTGCTGGTGTGCGACGCGGCGTCCTGCGGGTGCCGTATCACCCCCCAGGGTGTTGCCGTCCACGGCGGTGAGGACGAGGGCGAGCAGTTCAGCCGAACTGTCCTTCATTACCGGCGCGTTGGCGTGGCCGAGGCGGGGAACGGACTCACGGTAGGCCCGTGTCTCGCGGGTGTAGAGGATCGGCCTGGGCGCCACCTTCACGAAGTGACGGCCCGCCCTGCTGGTCACCTCCCACACCTGAGAGTCCGTCCGCGCGTGGGAGGCGTCGCGTACGACCTGGATCGGCCCCAGAACGGATTCCACCCACCTGGCCAGTGACGCGGGGATGCTGGCGGGTTCGGTCATGTCAGGTACCTCGTATCCGGTCGTGAACCGTCCGTGAAGAAGCCGGTGCGGCCGTCAGCGGGGCGAGCGGAGGTATCCGGGGGGCAGGCGGCATGTTCGAACGCAGGATGAACGAGCGCAGGGCGGTGCAAGCGATGCATGGGTGCTCCTCGGGACGTGATGCGGACAGGTGATCGGGTAACTGGGCCTTTCCCTTCGCCGTCACGGGTGCACGGGGGCGAAATCTAGAACCTGATTTCGAATAGGCGAGTGGCCCTTGGTGTGGCCGGGAATGCTGTGCTGTGATGCTGCGTTCGATCACTCGTGTGGGTTCCGGTACTTCCTCCGGGGGATTGCCGAGTGCCGCGTGGTCGGTCATGACGGAGCCAGTTCCGGTCGGACGGCGACGAGTTCGCGCAGGCAGCTGCGCTTCGAACAGAAGGTGTGCTCGGTCGCCCAGCCGCGGGCGGAGAGGTAGCCGCGGAGCAAGCCGTCGATCCGCTCCATCTCGATGAGGACCGCGTCCTGGTCGTCGTCGAGGATGCTGCGCGAACGGAGGTACTCCGGCTCGCACGGGGAGAGCACCGCTTCGGGGGCCGCCAGGGGGGCGCAGCGGTCGAGGGAGATGCCGTAGACGTGGCCGGTGCGCATCGATCGCACTGGATGTCGTAGCGGACGCGTTGGAAGGGCGGCATGGCCCGGACCCGGAGTCTCAGATCCTCGGTCAGGTATACCTCCCACTTCGCGTGGTCGCCTACACGTCGCCTACACAGCGTGACTGTTGATCTTCGCCTCAGGGTGGTTTCAGTGGTCGCAGGCGGTCGGCGCGCGCATGACTGGCCGGCCGCGCATGAAGCCAGCTCCCCTCAGCAGGCCCCTTTCAGGCCCCTTTCAGGCCCCTCGGAATCGATCATCTAGGCTGGCGCGGTGGCTGATGAGCAGGAGCGGGTGCAGCCGTCGGGTGTGTGGGCCACGGCGGTGGGGGTGGCCAGGGTGCGGGCGCTGGAGACCGAGCGGGAGAACGCGCTCTTCCGCGACCCACTGGCACAGGCCTTCGCCACCGCCGGCGGCCTGTGGCCCTCCTCGCCGCGGCTGTCCGATGACGAGGCCGCGCGACGCCGTCGGCGGGCCGTGTCGTTCTCCATCGTCATCAGGACGAAGTTCCTCGACGACCTGTTGCAGGAGGCCTCCGCGTCCGGGGTCAGGCAGGTCGTGCTGCTCGGCGCCGGCATGGACAGCCGGGCCTTCCGGATGGACTGGCCCGAGGGCACCCGGCTGTTCGAGGTCGACACTGCCGCGCCACTGGACTTCAAGGCTTCGGTGCTGCGCCAGGAGCGGGCCGTCGCGCGCTGCGAGCGGATCACCGTCGCGGTGGATCTGCGTGAGGACTGGCCGGCCGCGCTGGCCGCCGCAGGGCACGACCCGGCCGTGCCGACCGCGTGGATCGCCGAAGGGCTGCTGATCTATCTGCCCGAGGACGCGGTGGAGCTGCTGCTGGCCCGGATCAGCAGGCAGTCGGCAGCAGGCAGTCGGATGGGGCTGACCTTGGGCTCGCGCGGCGTGATCGAGCGCTTCGGCGCGGAAGCCACGCCGGGATCGGCGGCGTCCATGTGGATCTCGGAGATGCCCGACGACCCGGTGGGCTGGCTGGCCGGGCACGACTGGGAGGCCGACAGCCACACCCTGCGCGAGCGCGCTGCCGCCTACGGCCGCCCGATCAGCACCCCGCCGCAGCGTGAGGAGCGGCCCGGCGGGCTGATCTCGGCGGTCCGCCGGTAGAGCATCCGGAGTACCTGCGCCGACGCGCGGTAACGCTCCCCGGGGACCCGGCACTTGTCGCCTCGCGCGCTCAGCAGCATGCTGCTGCCGTCTGCCCATGTATGGCTCGCCGCCGACGGGCGCCCGCCCGGCTCCACAAACCGCCGGACGAGCCGCCGTTCAGGACGCCGGCCGAGTGCTCAGAACCGGCGAACCGTGCTCCCGTCCCGCTCACCATGAACAAGGCACCACACCCCGTCGGACGGGAACAGGCTGAGGTCCGCCGACAAGTCACCGCCATCACGGACAAGTAACTGCCATCACGGACAAGTCACCGCCCACCCGGCAAATCGAGCCCAGTGGATCAAGTCCCTTGCGGCAGTGGTGGCGCACAGGCACGGCCGGTCGTTTATGCGGACGAGGTGGAGCCGCTTCGGGGGCTGCGGGCACGGGGGCTCCATTCGCGCTGGGCGGCGTTGCCGAGGGAGCTGCCGAGGACGCTGCCGACCCCGATGGCGGCGGTGGCGACGAAGGCGATCAGGGCGTACGAACCCGCCCCCGAGACGTGCAACGCGGCCTGGAGCAGGCTGCGGTAGACGTCCGGGCCCGGCAGCAGGGCCCCTGCGACACCGGGTACCACGAGGGAGCGGGCCGGAAGGCGCAGGCTGGGAGCGACCGCACCGGCCGCCGCACCGAGGAACACCGCCCCGGTGAGAGTGGCGACCGGGGTCGGCTGGTCCAGGTACTGCTGGGTGCCGTTGTTGACGAAACCGGCGAGCACCCCACCAGCGACCGCCCAGGGCAGCAGGCGGGGCGGCCCGCCCATGAAGACGGCGTTGCCGAGGGAGCCGATGGCCGACGTCAGCAGGGTGGCCGCGAGCGGAAGGGCGCGGAAGGCGGTGTCCCGGGCCTGCAGATCACTGTGCCGCAACAGGAAGCCGACGAGGAAGACGCCGGCGACCATGGCCGCGAAGAAGAGCCCCACACTGATGATCCGGCCGCTCGCCATGGAGCGGAACCCGGAGATCGCGTCCTCCACCATGCTGACCAGGGACAGGATGGGCAGCAGGATCACCACGTTGGCGGCGGCGACGCTCGCCGCCTCGCCGCCGGTCAGCACCCTGGCGTCGGCGAGCAGCAGGGCGGAGCCGATCGAGCAGGCGGTCTGGAGCGCCGTGACGTAGAAGGACTGGAGGCCGCTCTTGCCGAGGGCCCAGCTGACGCGGTTGCTGATCACGAAGACCAGCGGCGAGAAGAGCGCGGCCTTGAGGGTGCCGGAGGCGAGGACGCAGAGCATCGCGGCGAGCAGGGCGCCGCCCAGCACCGACGTCCACCAGGGCCAGATGCCCTTGCGGGAGATGATCTGGTTCAGGGCGCGCTCGGCGGCCGATGGAGGCATGTCCTCGCGCAGGATGTGCCGGGTGAGGCTGTGCAGCTGGTCGAGCTGGTCGAGATCCCGGCTGTCCTCCGAGCCCGTCACCGTCATCATCATCAGCGGCAGGATGCCCTCCGGGGCGTACTGGGCCTGGACCGTCCGGGAGGTGATGTCGATGCTGACATGGTCCATCCGCCAGCGTGCCGTGATCGCGATGGCGGCCGCGTCGATGGCCTGCGTCTCCGCGCCGGCAAGGAAGAGCTCCCGGGCGTGGCGGAGGACGAAGCGCAGGAAGTCGGTGGCGGTCTGTTCGTCCACCTGCTCCGGGACGGGGAAGGGAAAGCTTTCGAACTCGGTGCCGTAGAGCCGGTCGAGCGCCGTGGACTCGTCCTTCTGGCGGCGTTCCTGGCGCTCCCGCCGGGCATGGCGTCTACCGAGGGAGAACATCCGTGACATGGCGGCACGGCCTTTCCGGGTACAGGGGGCACGTGGCGGTACACACAGGAGGAAATGCGAACAAAAGGGGAGTTTAGCCACTGAAGTCCGCTTCTTGGCCGGGAGGTCTTCCCGCCGGTCGGCCCGACCGGCGCAAGTCGACGGCGACACGGCCGAACGCCCGGGGCCGGTAGGGGCGGCGATCGACCGGCCCCGGGCTGGACTGCTGCGCGTCCCAGTGCCGCGGCGGGTTCCTGTCCCGCCCCCTCAGTCGCTGTTCTTGTGGGTGTGGGTGGTGATGTGGATGTACTGGACGTCGAGTTGATCGGCGATGTTGGTGAGGGTGTCGGCGAGGGCGCGGACGGTCACGGGCTCAAGGCTGACGTCGGCGCCTTCTTCCACAACGAGCACGGGGACACCGTCGCGCGTGCCGGTCTTCCAGGTGTGGGCGATGGAACGCAGAAGCGCGGTGACCTGGTCGGCGGGTACGGTCAGCCGCCCATCCCCCTCGACGCTGACCTCAGGCGCTGCGAGCCGCGCCTCGTTTGCTTCGTCCTCGGGGTTCATGCTGCCCATTCCATGTCCAGTTCGGCGAGTGCGTCCAGCTGCTCCGCCGAGAACCTGTCGCGCCTCGACCTGGTGTCGGACTTCGCCCCGCGTGCGGCGGCCGGCGGGGGAGGAGGGGGTCTCAAGCGGCTGTACGCCGAGCCTGGACAGCCGCTCCTGCTGCCCGGTCGACAGCTGCGCCCAGTCGAGGGTCTGCCGCTGGAGCCATCGCCACGGCCCACCGGGGAGCCGGCCCACCGGCGAGCCGGTCCGCATCCGGTGCGCGGGGTGGTGACGGGTGATGAGGACGTACAGGCGCCCATGTTCGGCAGTGACCACTGACCGGTGCTCGGACGGATGGAGGCCTCGGAGGCGCCCGGTCCCCTTCCGGCAACCCCGTGCGGGTCAGCGGCCCCTGCGTACCCGGGCCGCCGCGCGTGCCTCCGCCGTCTTGCGGGCGTCGGCCGTTCTCCGGGACTCCTTGGGGCGGCCCGGACGAGCGCCCATGCCACGGAAGGGGGCATTGCCGCTGCCCTTCCCTTCGATCGGCGGGCGCTTCGCCCCGGTGATGGCGGTCAGCTTCTCCTCGCCGGAGCGCACCTGGGTGACAGTCGGCCGGATCCGGGCATCGGTCATGATCTGGTTCACGTCCCGCCGCTGGTTCGGGGTGACCAGCGTGACCACGTTCCCGGATTCCCCGGCACGAGCCGTACGCCCGCCGCGGTGCAGGTAGTCCTTCGCGTCGGCAGGCGGGTCGACGTTGACGACGAGGTCGAGCGCCTCGATGTGAATGCCTCGCGCCGCGACGTTGGTGGCCACCAGCACGGTGATCTCGCCGTCCTTGAACTGCGCGAGCGTGTGTGTGCGCTGGGGCTGCGACTTCCCGCTGTGCAGGGCGCCGGCCCGTACCCCGCTGGCCCGCAGGTGCCGGGTGAACTGGTCCACGCCGGCCTTGGTGTCCAGGAACATCAGGACCCGGCCGTCCCGCGCCGCGATTTCGGTCGCGGTCGCGTACTTGTCGGCGGGATGGACGTTCAGCACGTGGTGTTCCATCGTGGTGACCGCGCCCGCCACACGGTCGAGCGAGGTTACCGCCGGCTCGTGCAGATAGCTCTGCACCAACTGGTCGACCTTGTGGTCGAGCGTCGCCGAGAACAGCAGCCGCTGTCCGTCGGGGCGGACCTGGTCCAGGATGTCCGAGACCTGCGGCAGGAACCCCAGGTCGCACATCTGGTCCGCCTCGTCCAGCACCGTGATCCGCACCTGCTCCAGATCACAGGACCGACGCGATACGAGGTCGGCGAGCCGCCCCGGTGTCGCGACGACCACTTCGGCGCCGGCCCGCAGCAGCGCTGCCTGCCGGTTGATCGCCAGCCCGCCCACCACCGTCGCCAGCCGCACGTTCAGCGCCTGCGCGTACGGCGCCAGCGCATCGCTCACCTGCTGCGCGAGCTCCCGGGTCGGCACCAGGACCAGTGCGAGCGGCCGCTTCGACTCCGCTCGCATACCTGCCGTCCGTGCCAGCAGCGCAAGCCCGAAGGCAAGCGTCTTGCCGGAACCGGTCCGGGCGCGGCCGAGGACATCACGGCCGGCCAGCGCGTGGGGCAGGGTCGCGGCCTGGATCGGGAAGGGCTCTGTCACGCCGAGGCCGGTCATCGTCGCCGTCAGCTCCGGCGGCAGCCCGAGTGCGTCGAAGGACTCGACCGGCGGCAGGTCACGGGCAGCACTCTGCGGCGTAGTGACGTCGCCCTTCGGGTCCGGCGGCTTCGCGTTCATGGGGGAACCTTCCTCGGTCTGGCGCCCGGAACGCGCCGGGGCCCGTACCCCTCGGTACGGGCCCCAACGGTTTCGAAGCGTGTCCCCCAGTTTATCAGCGGGGGCACCGGCCCCTCCCGGTTCCGTCGGCCCGCCCGCTCTCGGCGCCGCCCTGGTCCGGGGGCAGCGCTCGGACCTGGCCCGGCCCTGCCGAAGGGGCTTGCCTTACAAGGCAGATGACGCGTCGCTATCGGCCGAGGGCCACGCTGTGCCTGCTCAGGTGTCCGTGGGCATGGTGAGAATGCGGCGTGCAGTGCTCACGAGCGCGTGCCTGATGTCGGCCTCGGAGCATCCGGAGGCCTTGAGCGTGGCGATGAGTTCGACCTGGAGCCCCCCGAGGAGCAGGTGAGCCGTGTATTCCGCCGACTGCGCTCGGAAGCCCGCCTGCTCCAGCAGGTCGCGCAACACCGTGTGCACCCATACGTAGTGCGGGGCTGCCAGCAGGCTCGTACCGCTCATCTCGCGCGCCGCGAGCAGGCCCGGGTTCTCCAGCTTGAAGTTCAGCAGCTGCTCCAGGATCGACACGACCCGGTCGGCTGCCGGCACATCGGGGCCGATCGGGGACCCGGCGCGGTGGAGATCCTCGCGCCAGGGTTCCAGGCGTGCCGCGAACAGTGCGTCCAGCAAGCCGTCTCGGCTTCCGAAGGCCCGGAAGAGCGTGCCCTTGCCGACCCCGGCGGCTGCCGCGATGTCGTCCATCGTGACCGTGTTGGGGGCCGTGGAGGCGGCCAGGAGCTCGTCGGCGGCGCCCAGGATGCGGTCGCGGGGGACCGCGGGACGCCCCCGCCGAACCTTTTCGGACTTTGGGTCCGTAATGCTGATAGGCTTTTTGGGACTCATGGTCCGTAATTCTAGAGGAGCCCGTCATGGACGACGAAGCGGAATTCCCCGTCTGGCTGGCGGAGGCCGCGATCGGCCTCGCTGAAGGCGATGTCGACACCTGGCTGCAGATGTACGCCGATGACGCTGTGCATGAGTTCCCGTTTGCCGCAGCCGGTGACGTCCGCCGGCTCGAAGGCAAGTCCCGGATTCGCGCCCACATGTCCGCGATGGGCGGCAGCGTGCAGTTCGGCACCCTGGACGACATCACGGTGCGTGAGCTGGGCGAGGAGGTGATGATCGAGGCCGAGGGGCACCATTTCGATGCGGCCACTGGTGATCCCTTCGACATCCGCTACCTGTGGATCATCGCGCGGCGCGACGGCCTCGTGACCCGGCTGAAGGACTACATGGGGCCGCGGCGTCCCGCTGGAGGGGCAGTCTGATGCGTGTCTTCGTCACAGGTGGCACCGGCTTCATCGGCTCCGCGGTCGTGCGCGATTTGATCGAGTCGGGGCACGAAGTCCTGGCCCTGGCCCGCTCGGAGGCTTCCGCTGCGTCACTTCAGGCGGCAGGTGCCACGGCACACCCAGGCAGCCTGGAAGAGACCGAGCGCGTGCGCGACGGAGCCGCCGGCAGCGACGCGGCGATTCACACCGCGTTCGACAACAGGAGCATCGCCAGGTTCCCCCGAAACAGCCGCATCGAGCGCGCCGCTCTGCAGGCCGTCGCAGAGGTGTTTGCCGGCACGGACCGGCCGCTGGTCGCGGCCGGCGGATTCGCACCCGTCATCACGTCCGGACCGGTCTGCACCGAAGACGACCCGGCTTCCCCCAACGTGGGCCCCGTCGGACGCAATGTCGAGCGCACGATCATGGGCTTGGCGGAGTCGGGCGTGAACGCATCGATCGTGCGGATGCCGTGCGTACACGGCGATGGTGACCGATTCACGCTCCCTCGCTTCATCGAACTCGCCCGCAAAAAGGGCACATCGGGCTACGTCGGCCAGGGTGAGAACCGGTTGCCGGCCGTTCACCACACGGATGCGGCTCGTGTGTTCCGGCTCGCCGTCGAGCGCGGTGCCCGGGCCGGCCGCTACCACGCCGTTGCGGAAGAAGGAGTGCCCTACCGGTCGATCGCCGAAGTCATCGGCCGCCGTCTCGGGGTACCGGCGGTCAGCATGTCGCCGCTCAAGGCCCGTCGCCATTTCGGCCTGTACACGGCCTACGCGGAAGGAGACGGGCCGGCGTCGAGCACCGCTACCCGAGAACTGCTCGGCTGGGTACCCGAGGGACCGGGGCTACTGGAGGACCTCGACCGACCCGCGTACTTCACCAGCTGAGCACCTCGGTAGGACACCAGATCCCACAGGAACGACCCAGGCACGGAGCAGTCACTCGGCCGGACGGGTCCTGGTCCGTTTCCGGGCCTTTGACGTGGGCACGGGCCGAGGGGATGAGATGTCCTCTCAAGTCTGCCGAGTTCGCCGCTGCACCGTGTCGGGATGCCGCACACGGCGCAGCGGGCCGGGCCGGCGGCCGCCACGTCCTGAGTTCAGCTCAGTCCGCAGCGATCGAGTGCGGCACGAACCCGATTGAGCCCCTCCACTCTCCAGTGGTCCCGGTCGGGCATGTGGTCGTCCCGGCGCCAGCGCCAGGCCGAGAACATCGCCCAGTTCAGGGCGCGGCACCGGTGAATCAGACCGTGGTCAGCCCCCGCGTAGTGCTTCCCCACCTCTTCGGGCGCATGGGCGAGATCGAACTCGACCGGCCCGCGGCAGCACGTGGCAAGGTCTACGAAAAGCGGCCCTCTCCGCGTGTTCAGGAGGTTGCCCGGATGCGGCTCACCGTGCAACAACTGGTCGCGGGCTTCCCCGGTGCTGATCGTGGCGCTCAGTCCACTGAGTGTGCCGCTGAGGAGTTCCCGGTCAGAATCGGGCAGCTCGGGGGACCGCTCCCGGTCGGTCACCTCTCTCAACGCTACGGCGATGCGATCGGTGACATGCGGTGCTTCCAGATCGATCCGGCGCAGGGCGGAGTGGTGTCGCAGGAACACATCCGCGTAGTCGGCCGGCGCGATCTCTGAGCCCATCGGTTCGTAGTAGGTCCAGAGCGAGACGGCGAAGGCACCACGTACATAGGCGCGGGGCTCGGCCCGAGGGTCCAGCTCAGCCACCGGAGCGTCGACATCGGCGAGGCGGCGGGCGACCTCCACCTCGAACTCGGAATCGGCCAGGTGTCCCGAAGGAGCGACCCGAGCCAGGACATCGCAAGGGATCAGGCGCAGCGCGACGCGGTCCGAGTTGTGGACGACGATCGCATCGTCGGCCTGAAGGCCCAGCTTTGCGGCGGTCGCCCGTCCTGCTTCAACTGCGCGGTGGAGTTCTGATGGCTCCACGCCGTTCTCCCTCGTTGTTGCGTACACAGACACGCCTGGGGCGGCCAGGTCGCCCCCGATGTCTTCGTGAACACCATCCGGTGTCCAGAACGGGACCCGGCGCTCAGCATCGCAAATCGGGACCCGCACAGGCCCTGGGATTTATTCGGCCGATCATGGTGGTGACGCCGCTGGTCAGCTCGGGGTGGTGGCAGTGACGGGGCTGCTGAATCCGCGGCTGTTTTGGATGGCCGGCTGAGACGCGGGTGGCCGGCCGGGAACGGAGCGGGTCCGGCCACGTCCGGTACAGCAGCAGAGCCCGGACCGCGCGTTGCGGTCCGGGCTCTGCCCCGTGCGGTGCCGCCCTGTGGCGGCACCGCGTCAGCTCTGTGCGGTGTCGTCGTCCGCCTGCCCGGCGCCTTCAGCTGCGCCTGCCTTCTCGCGCATCTTGCGCACCAGCTCCGCCTTCTGGTCGGCTGCACTCTGGCGGTCGAGGTTGCGGTGCGGACCGTTGTTCTGCCGTTCGGTGCGGGACAGCTTCTTTCGCTGGCCGCCGCCCATGCCCACGGGGTTGTTGATGTTCTTGCTCACGGTCACGGGTTCTCCCGGTAATGATGTGAAGTGATCTACGGATTCATCGGTGGGGGACGGGCGGCGACGTCGAAGGACGTCAGCGGGGGCCCATCACGCTCTCACTCGTAAATCGGCGTCTGGAAGAACATGACAAAGACGTTACCCGGTTCCGGCGGCCCCGCAGACCAACCCCTTCGCCTCCCCGGCGTCGGCCGGGGCTGCGGCGAGCGCCCGGGGACAGCCGTTTCCTGCCGGAGTCGCTCCCGCGACACGTACCAGCGACCTCTGGATCCGGTATGCGGCAAGAAATCAAGATCTCTCAGCGTCATTGGCACATGCGAGCCCGCGTCAGGATCGTCAGCGACTACGACGCGGGTGCTGTGGATCCACCTGTCCGGCGGCTCTTCACCGCGGGTGAGGAGCTCACTCTCATTCTGGGGGGCCGTGCTGGCCGGCCCGTCGACGACGCCTGGTGGTGGACCTCCCGGGACATTGACGGGGCACACATGGTCCCGGCCGATCGTGTTGAGGTCCTGGAGATCATCGAGCACGTGTCACCTGATGGGTGAAACACCCTCGACACGGAGCCCGTGGGGATCGGCGCGCTGAGCTGGGCCAAGCCCAGGAGCCACCACGTCCTGTGGTTCTCTCAGCGGGTTCCGTCGATGTGACCGGGGTCTGGTGCGTGCTCCTGCGGCGGAGCGGCAAGCCTTGGTCCTTGACGTCGCGATGATCGTTGCGGGCGTCAAGGATCAAGATCAACGCAGTTGCTCGGCCAGACCGACGATGATGCCCTCCGGGCCGCGGACGTAGCAGAGCAGGTAACTGTCCTCGAACCGGGCGATCTCGCCGACGAGTTCGGCGCCGTGAGGGCGCAGGCGGGCAACGGTGTCCTCGACGTCGTCGACGGCGAACATGACGCGGTGCGTGCCCAGAACGTTGTGCGGCCGGTTGCGCGGCCCGGTGCTGATCACCGCGGGGCTGCGGTACTTCGCCAGTTCGAGCCGGCCGTGGCCGTCCGGGGCCCGGACCATCGCGATGTCACAGCGGACGCCGTCGAGTCCGGTGCACTGGTCGGCGAAGGGGCCCTCGATCTCCGCCCTGCCTTCCAGCTCCATGCCGAGTTCCACGAAGAACGCGATGGCGGCCTCCATGTCCTCGACGACGATGCCGACGTTGTCCATCCGCTGAATCGCCATGCAGGTCTCTCCTTCTTTCTCGTGCGGCCGGTGGTGGCCGCTGGTGTCCCTGGGACGGAGCCGGTGGCACGTTCTCGGCATCCGCAGACCGCCGGACTCCGAAAAATCTGGATCGAGCCTCAGCACCGCTACAGCAGTCCCGCGAGCCGGGCGCCGGCATCGAGGGTGACTGCGGCGCAGGTGGCCGCTCCCATGAAGACGATAAGCCGCAGCGTGGCCGTCCCCGCTTTTCAATGTTTCCTCGACGGTTCGCAGCGTGCGCGCTTGAGCACTGCGCCTCCCCCTCTTCGCAGTGCCGGGTCACTCTTGGCGGGCGGAGCTCCCCGTGCGGCTCGCCCTCGCCGCACCCGCCCGGGTTCCGCCGCCCGGCGCCGGCACGAGTTGGGGGCCGCGCTGTCCCCCGGCGGGCCCGTAGCGTGATCGGCATGACGTCGGAGGAGGACGGGGCGGCACAGGGCGAAGCACTGCACGGCGGCCTGGCGAACGCGGGCGCGGTCTTCCGCCGCGGTTCCCTGGTGGAACGCCCGGCGCCGCCCACTGCGCGCGCCCTTCACGCCCACCTCCGCGCGCTCAAGGAGCACGGCTTCGACGCGGCTCCGACCCCGGTCCGGCTCACCACGGAAGGCCGCGAGCAGCTGACCTACGTCCCCGGCGATGTTGCCCTGCCGCCGCTTCCCCGCTGGGCGATGACGGAGACCGCTCTGCGTTCGGTGGGGAGCCTGCTGCGACGCCTGCACGACGCCGGCGCGGCCATCACCGTGGACACCCGCGCCGCGTGGCCCCAGGCTCTGGCCGACCCGGAGGGAGGAACGATGCTGTGCCACAACGACGTGTGCCCGGAAAATGTCGTCTTCCGCGACGGTCGGGCCACGGCCCTGATCGATTTCGACCTGGCGGCACCAGGACGACCACTGTGGGATGTCGCCATGGCCGCCCGCTACTGGGTCCCCATGCTCGATCCCGAGTCTGCGGCAGCCCTCCACCCGGCCGGGCTGGACGTCCCGAAGCGACTGCGACTCCTCGCCGACAGCTACGGCCTGTCCCGGCAGCAGCGCGCTGAACTGCCCGGAGTCATTGAACAGGCCACCGCGTCCTGCCGGGCCTTCGTCGCCGACCGCGTGGCCGGCGGTGACCCTGTCTACACACAGGTGCTGTCCCAGCGCGATGGTTGGCGACGGTGGGACCGCGTTCAGGAGTGGCTCGTGGCCCACCGCGAGGTGTTCATGACCACCCTGCTGGACTGACGAGGGTCTTGGCCTCCACTTCGAACTCGGCGGACGTGAACTGCCGCGGTGGACGAGAACGGGGACGACGAGCCCGTCGACCAGAGGTGATGACGGTGCCGTGCAGGGCGGAGTCGTCGCCAGGCACGGTCACGCCTCTACAGTCGCTGTGTCATACGTCGACCTGCTCGAAGATGTGCGGGTACGACACGATGTCGTCGGCGATCTCGGCAACCATGCGCTGGAATTCCGGGCTGCCGAACGCCGTGGTGAACGCCTCGGTCGACTCCCAGACCGCGACGTTCATCAGAAGCTGGCTGTCCGCCGTTCCCTTGTGCATCTGCGGGGAGACGAATCCCGGCTGGGCCCTGATGAACTCCGCCTGCCTCCGGAGGAGGGCAGGAACGCTTCGGTCCTCTCCTTCGGAACGAAGAAGGTGTTGGCCAGGACGATGGGTCCGGTCCTCTCCTTGAACTGCGCGACCATCGGCGTCATCGGGTCCAGGCTCCGCGACGTGGTCATCTTCGGTACGTCCTCTCGCCATCGGTTGTCCCACGGTACCGAGGCCCGCCCCCGGCGTACTGGATCCGGCGACGCTCACGACGCTCGTCTGTCCCGACGGATACTGCTTTCCGGGGACCGTTCCATCGTCCCGGCATGAGCGGGCCGTGGAGTCAGCCGCAGTTCCCGTTCCGATGGGGTACTTCGGTCAAACCACGCGAAGCTGTGTCAGACCCGTGGATGACACCGGACCCTGCGGGGCGCGGGCTCGCGGCCGGCGCGGGCGGAGGTGACATCCCGTCAATCCGCACGAGGGCCGCCCCGTATGTGCACTTGAGACCCTCCTCCGGCTTCTGCATGTCCGGCCGGTAGCCTCGGGTCCCATGCCCATGCTGTCGGAAGAATTCTCACGATTGCCCCTGCGGGCCGTGCTGTTCGCGGATGGCGTCCTCGCCCACCCCGAGGGCAAGACCGCGCAAGGGGTGCTGCGGCACAGCACGGTGCTGGAAACCGTCGCCGTGGTCGACCGCTTCCACGGGGCGCGGACCACGGCAAGTGCCGTGCCCGGAACGGACGTTCCGGTCGTGTCGAGCATCGACCGGGCGCTGGCCTACGCCCCGGACGTGTTCGTTGTCGCGATGACCGAGTCCGACCACGGAGACACGGCGGGCGGTGCTTTCCGACACGTACCGCTGCCACCCGGTGATCTGCCCGCCTTCTGGTGGGACCAGCTGCGCGCGGCGGCCGGGGCCGGTCTGCACATCGTGTCCTGCCTGCATCTCCAGCTCTCCGGCACAGGTCTGCGGGAGCTGATGGCGGACGGCCGTCGGATCGTCGACATCCGGCGCCCCTACCCTCATCTGCCCAAATACTCCGGCCGGTCTGACAGGACCCGGGCGTCCGTGGTGCACGTCGCGGGCAGCGACTGCGTCGTGGGCAAGCGCACGGCCGCCCTCGAACTCCAACGCGCGGCACAGGCCCGTGGTGTGAACACCGGTTATGTGGGCACCGGCCAGACCTGCCAGCTCGTCGGCTGCACGACGGGTGCGATCATCGATCGCGCCCCGGTGTTCCAGGCGGCCGGTCTGGTCGAGCACCTGGTTCAGGCCGCCGACCCGCGCCACGACCTGCTCATCACCAAGGGGCAGGCGTCCGTCCTCCATCCCGCCTTCGGAGGCCTGGCCACGTCGATACTCCAGGGCTCCCGGCCCGACGCCGTCGTCTTCGTACACGACCCGTCCCGCCGCACGCGCTATCACTGGGAACACCTCCCGGTGGCGGCCCCGGAGCGAGAGATCCCGCTGGTGGAGGAGCTTGGCGGGGCCCCCGTGATAGCCGTCGTAACGCGGGGCCGGGAGAACGTACGAGCTCTGGGCGGCCTCGGCCTCCCGGTCGTCGACGTCCTGGACGGCGGTGCCGACATCGTGATCGATGCTGTCGATGCCGCGCTGGCCGGGCGGTCCGGGTTCACGCGGCCGGCGGACCGGACAGCGCCGCCGCACTCCGGTCCGCGCCTCTGACCGACCCGGGCCTGGGGGCGATCCCCCTCTGTGTACTTCCACCATTGCGTCACGTAAGGAGCCCCCATGCCCACCCCTCAGGTCGCGCTGGCCGCGCGGGCGTCGTTCGCCGAGTGTCCCGCGTGGGACGCCGTGGACGGCACTCTGCTCTGGGTCGACATGAACGCCTGTGCGGTCCACCGCTTCGATCCCGCCCGGGGCCCCGTCGCGACGTGGACGTTCGACCAGCCTGTGGCCGCTGCGCGGCCCCGCGCGGGGGGCGGCCTCGTACTCAGCCTGCGCGACGGGATCGCCGTCACCGAGGCGGACGACACCTCCCTGCGGTGGCTGGTGGACTGGTCGGACCGCGGCATACGAGGGAACGACACCGGGATCGACGCGGCGGGACGGCTGTGGGCCGGCACCATCGCCGGCGAGTCCGCCCCGGGGTGGCTGTCCCGGGTCTCCCCGGACGGGACGCTGGACGTGGCGGCCGACGGCGTACGGCTGAGCAACGGCATTGGTTGGAGCCCGGACGGCACCCGGATGTACTTCGTGGACACGCTCACCCGTCGCATCGATGTCTTCGACTACGACACCGGGTCCGGGCGGGCCACGGGGCGGCGCGTGTTCGTCGAGGTCACTGATACGGCGGGGGCGCCGGACGGCCTGTGCGTGGACGCCGAAGGCGCGGTGTGGGTGGCCCTGTTCCGGGGCGGCGCGGTCCGTCGGTACACCCCCGGCGGACACCTCGACCAGGAGATCTCCTTCCCGGTGTCGCTCACCTCGTCCTGCGCGTTCGGCGGGCCCGGCCTGACCGATCTGTACGTCACCTCTGCGCGGCGCGACCTGGGCGACGTCGAGCCCCTCGCCGGAAATCTGTTCGTGGTCCCCGGCGCGGGCCAGGGCGTGCCGTCCGTGCCCTTCGCCGGCTGAGCGGCCGAACCCGGGTTTGGGCGCACCTTCCCGTCGGCTGAGCGGCCGGGTGTGGGCAGTCGGACCTTCCCTCCGGCTGGGCGGCCGGTCCCTGGCCTGAGCGGACCTTCCCGCGGGCTCCGGTCAGCCGTGGGCTCGGGCGTACGCGCGCGAGACCTCCGCCAGCCATGCCACGTCAGCGGAGAAGTCCTGGAAGCCCGCGTCCGGTGTCGGGTTCGTTCCATCGGGTACGCCGGCGGGCCGCGTGTCGGTCCGCGAGGACCGGGTCTCTGCTTCCTCGGAGGAAGCGGTCTTCCCGGCGCGACCGGCCGCCAGGGCCGTCGCGATCCAGGCGGCCTCCCGTTCCACGTGCCGCCCGTCGCGGAGACCTTCTGCCGTTTTGGCGGTGCCCTCCAGCGCCAGATAGCCGTCCCTGATCTCGATCACCCTGCGGTGCAGGTAGAAGCGCAGATCGCGCACGGCGGCGATGTCGTGGGCGAAAGGAGGCTGAAGCAGGATGCGCGGGTAAGCGCGGTGCAGCGCGCACCACAGGGGCCGCAGTCTGCGGTAGTCGCGATAAGCGCGACACCAGGCGAGGGCGGCCGAGACGCGCGCGCCCCACAAGGGGGCCGTCCAGCCGAGGATGTTGAGGACCATGCCCACCGTCAGGGCGCTCCGGGAGACCACCGCCCACTGCGCGGAGTCCCAGCCGTACGAGGCAAGGAAGACATCCGCGAAACGGCCCAGCGGATAGAGGAGCTCGACGGCGGCGCCGGCGGCCGCGGTCCGCAGGCCGCGCCGCAACCAGATGCCCTCGTGCTGCTGTCCGTACAGCCCGTTCTGGCGTACGTACAGCTCGCTCTGCCGGGCGAAGGCCCAGCAGGCGCGTCCCACCAGAGCTTTCCCGGTGGCCAGCGTGGCGAGATAGACGACCTGGTACGCGACGAAGAACGGCTGGTCGGCCGGGCGGTACCCGGGCAGGTCGATGAACGAGTTGTGCGGGGAGCCCTGGAGGGTGGCGCAGAGAAACAGAACGGCCATCACCGTCGGCACACCGGCCAGGACGAGCATGCGGCGCAGGGCCACCGCCCGGGCCCGGGCGACCGGGTGCGTCCAATGGACGAGCAGCACCTGCTGACAGGCCAGTGTGGCAATCATCCACATCTGGACCGAGACGTTGTACCAGGTGACCGTGCCGAAGAGGGTGCCCGTCCAGCGCTTGGGCACCGAGAGCAGCAGATACATCGCCTGGCTCCCGAAGGCGGCGCACAGGGCGATGACCGCCGGGTCGCGGCGGTAGCCGCGCAGCAGCGGCATCAGCGTGCACGCGAAGGCGACCCAGCAGGCCAACGAGCCGACGAGGTACCAGGGGTTGGTCATGTCTCGTCCCGTCGTCGCCAGTCGAGCGAATTCTGTATGCGGCCCAGGGTGCTGTCAGGGGCGGGGGCCCGCCCTGCGGAGGCGTCTGTGGCCCGCAGCCGAGTGCCGATCAGGAAGGCCATGACCTCGGCCTCTTGCTCCTGCACGTCCGAGTAGTGCTCCCGGTACAGCAGGTCCCGTACGAGACCGGGGTCGAGATCGGGGAAGAGCAGGGTCGCGGCATCGCCGGACGCGGTGGCGTGTGCCGGGTCCGCGGTGCGGTGTCCGCAGATCAGGTGGGCCAGTTCGTGGGCGATGATGTGCTCTTGGTGGTGGCGACTCGTCTGCACTTCGTACACGACGTAGTCCGCGCCCGGCAGGGAAAGCACGATGCCGCACGGGCCCGTCGCGTCCATGTGCATCGGCACGAGGTGGATGGTCCTGCCGCGTGCCCTGCCCAGGTGCTCGCAGAGCAGTCGCAGGTCGTACGAGCCCGGCAGCGCCAGGCTCTCCAGGCGCCGCCGGCAGCCGCGGCGCAGGGCTCCGATGGTGCGTCGCTGGTTCGGTATGCCGCCGTCCCCGTCGCGGCTTCGCCAAGGGTGGAACACCGGGTCCCCTACTCCTCGTCGTCGGGCGGCTCGTGGTGCCGGGGATCGTCGGCGGGCCGTGAGGCGTGCAGGATGCTGACCTCGTGGATGATGCGGGCCAGGGATTTGCGGCCTGCGTCATCCAGACTCATCGCGCGCAGGGCGATGTCGCGAACGTCCGCGTTACGCATGGCGGTGGCCACCGCCAGCTGGGAGTCGACGCGTTCGGTGGTGTCGTCGTCGAAGAAGTAGGCGACCGGGACCCGGAAGAAGGCGGCAAGAGCCTCCAAGTGACGCTTCGTCGGGTTGTCCCGCTGTCCGGTGCGCAGCTGCCAGGCGTACGTCTTGGAGAAGGTGCCGCCCGTCAACTCGCTGCAGCCGCGCGCCACTTCTTCGTACGTGTACTCCCGACCCTTCTTGCGTACCGTCGTGAAGAGTGTGTCGAGTCTTTCGGACAATGTCGGCATCCGCGTCTCCCTCATCGGTGCCGGTCGGTGCCGGGCGTCGCGTGGCTGTTCATCTTAGTTGACAGCGAATTGAGGCCTATCTAGGGTCTCATGGCGTCAGCGGAAAAAAACGGAAACTGGTCCTCCGTCAGCCAATGTGGCCGGACGTGTTTCGGCACGGCCCGATCCCTGGCCCCGGAGATCAGACCGTTGGTCGCCGCGTGGGTCCGACCACGGGCACGGGGGTGTCGTGGTCGGACCCACGCGGCGTTCGGAAGCTGTTGGAGACCTGGGATGACGGTGGGGTGGAGTGTGCCGGCTGATCAACGGACCATGGGCTGGACGAAGCCGAAGGTCCGCGAACCGGAGGCCGCCGGCCGATGGACCTGGCTGGTCATCGCGGCACACGCCCAGGTCAAAGCCTCTCCGGCCGAGCGGCAACGGCATCGATCCCAGAGGCGCGCAGCTTGCGAGCCAGGAACTCCATCTCAGGCATCGTGCCTGAGTGCCTTCCTGCCACGACCTCGCTCAGCACGGACCTGACGTCGGCCAGACCAATCCCGAGTTCTGCCCGCAGAACGCGCATGATCGCAGCGTTCCTTGCCGAGGGATCTACCTGCAGGTGCGCCGGCCCACACTCGGTGAGCAGCCGGCTCCGCAGTGCGGCTGGCAGGTCATCACCGCACGAAGCCATCGCGAACCCGCAGGCTGGGCACCTGGACTCCGTGTCCCAGCGCAAGGAGCCGGCTACAAGAGCTTGGACACCCCAGCACTCCGTCTCCGCACCACAGTCCTGGCACCCAGCCGAGTACCTGATGGACTCAACGACCGTCTGCTCCATCTCAATCCCTTCAGGGAGATGAGGTTAACGACAAGCTCAGGGCCTGTCCGGCGGATCGTGCAGGACGTGCTCGCACAAGGCGGCAGTGGTCGCGTGCTTGCTGATCAGCCACCTGCGGTGGGTCGAGCATGACTGGGTGCAAGTGATGTTCCTCGGGGCGGAGCCCGAAGGGCCTCTCGTGGAGGCGACCGACGACGACCCCGACCCCGGGATGCGGACAGCGGTCGAAAGCCATCGAGGCGGGCGGGGCGAAAGCCGTCGAGACAACAGGGCGGACCAGCGCATGTCGGGGCGGCTTCGGTGTCAGGCGAGGGCGGCGACGAGCAGGGCGAAGGCGGCGATGAGGATGGCGACGCGGACGTAGTGGAGGCGGTCCCAGCGGTTCATCTGCTGCTTCCAGTCGGCGGGCCGGTTGTCGGGGGTCCATGTCTTGCCCCGGTTGTTGATCGGGACGAGGAGCAGGATCGACATGATCACGGTGAGGATCAGCAGCGCGCCGGCCGTGACGACGGGGCCGGTGCCGTGGTGGTGCCATCCGGCGACGGCCCAGACCGCGACGAGGATGAGCGAGGTGATGTACCAGACCGGCATCACGGCGCCGAGCATCCGGCCCCCGTGGGCGCGGCCGAGTTGGCCGCTGTCCTCGGGGAGCGCGTTGAAGATCGGGTTCATGACGAAGGCGACGGAGAACTCCACCCCGACCATCACGCCGACGACCACGGTGGTGATGACCTCAAGTGCGTTGAGCATGATGCCCCTCCTGGTATCTAGCAACGCTAGGTGATGAGGCAACGCTAGTACTGCTCCCGCTCGATTGTCTAGCGGTGCTAGGGTCGAATCATGTCGGTACAGGAACGCAAGCAGCGCGAGCGGGCGGAGCGCGAGCGCCTCATCGTGGCGACAGCCCGCGAACTCGCTGAGCAGCAGGGCTGGGACGCGGTCACCACCCGCCGGCTCGCCGAGCGCATCGAGTACAGCCAGCCCGTCCTCTACAGCCACTTCCGCGGCAAGCGGGAGATCATCGGCGCCGTCGCCCTGGAAGGGGCCACCGAGATGGCCGTGGCGGTGCGGGCCGCGACCGCCGGCGCGAACAGCCCGCGCGAGCGGGTCGCGGCCCTCGCCCGTGCCTACCTCGGCTTCGCCGCACGCAACCCGGCGGTCTACGACGCCTTGTTCCAGCTCGACGGCGGCCTGGCCTTCGCGGACGAGGGCACCCCCGAACCTCTCAAGGACGCCTTCGCCGCGCTGCTGGAGAGCCTGGGTGAGGTCGCCGGGGGCGGAGTCGACCCCGGGCTGTTCACCGAGGTGTTCTGGGCGGCCCTGCACGGGCTGGCGACCCTGACCCGGGCGGGACGGCTGCCGCCGGAGTACGTCGAGCCGAGGGTGGAGCTGCTGGTGGACCGGCTCACCGGGGTCTGACACACCATCCGAACCCGCGGGCAGCCGCTCCGCCGACCTGCGTCCCCTTGGACGCCGATCCCTCGGCAGCGCCGCGTAACGGCCCCGCTGGGCAGTCGCTCCTCGTGACAGTGAAAGCCGCCTCCGGGAGTACTGAAATTGACATCGAGTCCACTCGAAGGTGTTGGCTGGTGGGAGAAACACCGCAACGTGCTGACCGTACGTATGACGAGTTTCCTTGAGGAGCACACCATGACGCAGAAGATCTGGTTCATCACCGGTGCCTCACGCGGCTTCGGCAGGGAGTGGGCCATCGCCGCCCTCGAACGTGGCGATTCGGTGGCCGCGACCGCGCGCGATCTCTCCACGCTGGGTGACCTTCGCGAGAAGTACGGAGAACGGCTGCTGCCCCTGCGCCTCGACGTGACGGACCGTGACGCCGACTTCGCCGCCGTGCAGCAGGCGCACGAGCGGTTCGGGCGCCTCGACGTGGTGGTCAACAACGCCGGTTACGGCCACTTCGGCATGGTCGAGGAACTCACCGAGGCCGAGGCGCGCGCGCAACTGGAGACCAACCTGTTCGGCGCCCTGTGGATCACGCAGGCGGCGCTGCCGTTCCTGCGTGAGCAGGGCAGCGGCCACATTCTCCAGGTCTCCTCCATCGGAGGCATCAGCGCCTTCCCGCTGGTCGGGATCTACCACGCGTCGAAGTGGGCCCTCGAAGGCATGAGCCAGGCGCTGGCCCAGGAAGTGGCGCCGTTCGGCGTCAAGGTCACGCTGATCGAGCCCGGTGGGTTCGCCACCGACTGGGCGGGTTCCTCGTCGAGCACGTCCGAGCCGTTGCCCGCGTACGCCGACTTCCACAAGGAGGTGCAGGAGCAGCGCCGCAAGCGCGTCGGCACGCCGGGCGATCCGACCGCGTCCGCCGCGGCCGTGCTGGAGATCGTCGACGCCGACGAGCCGCCGCTGCGCTGCTTCTTCGGTTCGGCGCCGCTGGGCTTGGCCAAGGCCGACTACGAGCAGCGTCTCGCGGGGTGGGAGAAGTGGCAGCCCGTGGCGGAGCTGGCGCAGGGCTGAGGAGCCGGGGCGGGAGACCCGGCGTACGGAGCGGGCAGCCGTACGCGGAGCCGCCTCCGTACGCGAAGAAGGGGGCCGGCCGGAGCGGATCCGGTCGGCCCCCTTCCGGATGGCACTGTGTGATCAGGAGTGGTGGGACCCAGGTGGTATCTGGGACGTCGTTCTGTAGCAAGGGACCTGTCAGCGCCACGCCCCGGGAGTCGCCCGAACTTGTCACACTCCCGCTTACGCAACCAACGTCGACGCTGCGGCGTCCAACTCTGTGACGGACGGCTACCGATCATCCAGGAGAGCACGTGGCGAAGAAGGACCGGAAGACGGACGCGGAGGAGAAGAGCCGCGAAAAGTGGATGGCGCGTTTCCAGGTGCGGCTGGCCATGCAGCCGGGGGTGGACCGTGCGGTCGTGCTCCAGGCGGTCAAGGAGGTCACGACGCACTGCGCCGATACGGGAGAACACCCGCAGACCGCCTTCGGCGAAGCGGACGCCTACGCCGTGCAGGCGGGCGAGCGGCTGGTGCCGGCGGACCGGGCGGCGCGCGCGAGACGGCACAACGCCATGGTGGACAGCCTCGACTCCGTAGTGAAGCGGGCCAGGGAAGTCACCGGTCTATGAACGGTTGAAGCACCTTCCGCCAGGGGGCGGGGTTCACAGCCCCTGGCTCTCCACCCGCCCCCGGCCTTCTTGCGCGCGCCGCAGCGCGGCAACGGCGATGCCTGTGTCCTCCGCCACCAGATCAGCGTTGATCGCGGCTGCACTCACGTTGCCGGCCGCCGCCGCACCGACGACCTGAGCGGTCAGGTCGGTGACATTGCCGGCCACCCACACGCCCGGCACCGCAGTGCGGCCGGTCGCATCGGCCTCGATGTGCTCGCCGGCTCCCATCGGGTGCTCGACCGGGTCGAGGCCGAGGCTCAACAGCACCTTCCCGGCACGCATCCGTGGACTCAACGCCACCGCCATGACCTCGACCACCCGGCCGGAAGCCAGCCGAATCCCGGTCAGCCGGTCCTTGTCCACCTCGACAGCGGCCACCGCGCCCTCCACGACGTCGATGCCGCGCGCAGTGAGTTGTTCGCGCTGATCACCGGTCACCTCGACGCGGTCGGCGGGGAACAGGGTGATGCGTGTGGTCCACTGCCGGAAGAGCAGTGCTTGGTGCACCGACAACGGCCCCGTCCCCAGCACCCCCAGAGGCTGGTCGCGGATCTCCCACCCGTGGCAGTAGGGGCAGTGCAGAACATCGCGTCCCCACCTCTCGGCGAGACCGGGCACCTCAGGCAGCTCGTCGGCCAGCCCCGTGGCCACCAGCAGCCGCCGGGCACGGTAGCGGTTGCCTGCCTCCGTCGTGACCTCGAACAGGCCGTCGACGCGCTCGGCCGAGACCACACGACCGGGCATCACGCTGCCGCCGTAGCGCGTCACCTCCTCCTGGCCACGAGCGACGAGATCGCGAGGCGGCATGCCGTCGCGCGAGAGGAACCCATGCACGCCGGAGGCAGGCGCGTTGCGCGGCTCCCCCGAGTCGATCACCATCACGGAGCGGCGTGCCCGGGCCAGGGTCAGTGCCCCGGACAGACCGGCGGCACCACCGCCGATGACGATCACTTCCACGGACTGGTTTGTATTCATATCAGGCATGTTCACTCGCCCTGGCCGATGAGGCAAAGGAACTTGCCGAATCGGCATATCCGCCCCAGCGGAACGGCGGCGAGCAGCAGACTCGCCCGCAGCGCGTCCGGGACCCCGTCCCCGCGCGGCAGGGGTTCCACGTGGTTTCAGCCTCACTGGTTCGGTGGCTGCCTGGTCGACGACGTAGTACTTCTCTTCGTACTCAATGGGGACGAAGTAGCCGTGGCACTCCCGTTCTCCGCAAGTTCCCGGGCCAGTTGTTTGCCTTAAGAGCAAGAAGCTTTGCTGTGTCCTCAGGGCGAGCGCACCATCCAAACCATCGGCACGACCGGTCGGCCGTCGAACCGGCCGGGGTTCCCGGCCGGCGGTAAGTCCTGACGGCGGTCGCGGGTGGCCGGCCCCATACAGAGGAGAACACTGTGTCCAGCGGTTGCTTCGATGGCGACGACGCGTTGACCGGGTACGACAGGTGGCGTCGGAGCCGGTGGGAGGAGATGGCGGGCCCGGAGGGGAAGGCGGGCCGCATCGCCTATCGCCTGATCACGGAACCGGGTCAGGAATTCCCCGAGGTTCCGGGGCGGTGGACGTCCACCGGCTTCTCGGGGAGCCTGACGCTGACCGCAACCCGTGCGGAGGGCGTGTTCGTCGATGACCAGGCCGTCGACGGCGCGGTGGAACTGACCAGCGCCGGCCGCCTGTCCTTCCCCGACGGGCGGCGCGGCACCATCGAGGAGCTGGGTGGAGCCCATGTCCTGGTCGTGTGGGATCCGGCCGCGCCCACCCTCGTCGGCCTGCGCGGGATCGACGCGTGGCCGTGGGACCCGGCCTGGACTGTCGAGGCGGAGTACCGTCCGGCGGATGCCGGACGCCTCCTGGAAGTGACCCGGCTGACCAGCCCGAGTATGCGGGACTCCTTCCCGGCCCCGGGTGACTTCGTCTTCGAGCTGCGAGGCGAGCGGCACACGCTCCAGGCGTTCGGTGTGGGTGGCGACACCTTGTTGATCACGTTCACCGACGGCACCAGCGACAAGGACACGCCCGGCATGGGCCGTTGGCTGATCCTGCCCCGGCCGAAGGACGCCACGGGCACGGCCCGTATCGACTTCAACCGGGCCGTTGTCCCCCACCACATGTTCTCCCCGGCCTTCCCCTGCCCCCTGCCGCCCCGGGAGAACCACCTCCTCCTACGCATCGAAGCGGGGGAACGCGCCCCCGTCTTCGAAGAGAACGCGGCCGCCGGCACCGTGACCGGCCCCGCCGTCTGACATCCGCCGCAACCGGCGCACCCCGAAAGGAAAAAGACGATGACAACCGACCAGGACCTTCGCGCAGCAGCGGTGCACTACCTCCGGCAGTGGGAGGTACGGGACTACGCCACGATGCGATCCCTGTGCACCGAGGCCGCCAGCGTGTGGCACAACGACGGAAGCGGCGACCAGCCGATCGACGAGAACATGGAACTGCTGAAGCAGTTGGCCGCCGACGTCGAGACACTTCGGTACGAGACCGTGCGGCAGTTCCAGGACGGCGACGAAGTGCTCCAGCAGCAAGTACTCCACCTGACCATGACCGACGGGTCCCGCAGTGACGTACATGCGGCGATGTACTTCCGGTTCGACGGTGGCCTCATCGACCGCATCGAGGAATACTTCAACGTCGTACCGCTCGACGAATCCCTGCCGTCGTCCGGTTCGCCCGAACAGCGCTGATCGCGTCCGCTCCCGCAGGGCGGTACGACGGCGAGGGTGTCTCGCCGTCCTGGATTCTCAACTACGGGGTGTGCGGGGGTGCCTCACGGTCGACAGGGACCCGGCTGATCCGTTCTTCGGCAGGTCCGTTCTTCGGCAGGTCCGTTCTTCGGCAGGTCCGGGCCGGTGTCCTGAGCGAACAGCGGATGCGGGTCCGGGCTTCCGGGCTCGTGGATGACGGTCTTCCGCGAGGTGCGGACCGGGAGCCGTTCTCAACTTCACCCCAACGGGCCGGGGCGACAGCACACGCTGCGCCAGCGTGGGGCTCTCAGGCCATGACTGCGGCCCGCCCGTCGACGTGATCTCCTTCAGGATGCTTTCCGGGCGAAGGGTGATTCGTGGTGGGCGGGCCGCTGACAAGCTCGGTACGAACGGTCAGCCGTTGCCGACGCCGTTGCCGGAGAGCACCGGGATCTGGTCGAGGATGTGGGACAGAGGCTCGTCGCCCTTGGCCTGGGTGGAGTTCTCGGTGCACTGCTGGTTCTGCGGGGACGACAGGACGGGGACGTCCTGGATCGCGACCGGTACGAGACCGACGAGGGAGCCCACGTTGGCCTTGACGGGCACGCCGGCGCACAGCTTGTTCAGGGAGCCCTGGACGAGGGTCAGCTGCGGGCTCTGGGCACCGTTGGTGGCCGAGTTACCGAAGGCCTGCTCGGAGCCGTTGCCGCTCAGGGATGTGGTGCCACCGTCGTTGCCGATGGCGGCTGCGTTACCGGCGGCGCCGGCGATGGCCGCGGCGGCAAGGGCTGCGGCGGTAAGGGCGGTACGGGCGCGCATGTCACTCCAGTGAAATGGTGATGGAACAGGAACGCGCACCAGTAGACGCAGCGATCAGGCAGATCTGGATCAATTCACCTGATCGTCGGAGTGTCGTCCGCCGGAGGTTGTCGAGCTTCTCGCCGAGGCCGCCGGCCTGCGGATCGGCCACGCCCGGTCGACGCTCCTCCACGCCCGGGTCCGGGCGGCTGACGACGTCCCCGGCGCGGTGACGGCCCCTCGCCGAGGCCGAGGCCACGGCGCTGCTCGCCGGACTGGGCTGCGCCGCACGGGAGTAGCCCTTGCGGTTGGGCCGGGCCGAGAGGCGGGGCGCCTGCCTCGCGTGCGGCGGCGAGGTCCCGTACGGACTGGTACGTACCGTCGATCCCAGCCGTTTGCAGCTCTTCCCGCCTGTCTTCCCGCTTGCCCTTTGCGTGCCCTTCGCGCCGGTGAGGAGCACGTGGCAGCCGGAGACACGCAGGAGCAGGAGATACGCAGGAGGCAGTCGGGCCAAGGCTGTTGATGGTGGACGAGTACGCGAAGACGAAGCGGCCCTCATCCGGCTCGCTCTGATTCGGCAGGTGGGCAACGGTTGTCTCCGTAGCCGCGGGGACGATGGGGTTCAAGATCACGAATCTGACGGAATCCTCAATCCTCTTCCCGGGCGAGGCGAAGACCGACGCCGAGGCCGCCCGCCGTCATCCCTGAGGTCAATACGCCTGTGACAGAACGAGGACGTCGCGGAGGACGGCCTGTAACCCGGCGCGAGATAGAAATACGTCAGTCCACATGCACCGCGCTCGTTCTTGGGGGAATCCCGTGAAGTACACCCGCATCACTGCTCTCGCCGCCATCAGCCTCGCCGCCACCCTCTCGCTCACCGCCTGCGGCAACGGCAACGACGGCTCCGGGAAGGACTCGTCCTCCCAGGGCTCCTCGTCCTCGACTTCCTCGTCCTCGGACGGCAGCGCGAAGTCGGAGAGCGGCTCGGGCTCGTCCTCCTCATCCTCTTCGTCCTCGGACGGCAGCTCGAAGTCGGAGGGTGGCTCGGGTTCCGGTGAGGACACCGAGGCCCGCGCCGGCGCTGCGAACGGCGCGACGACGACCGGCGGCAAGGTCACGTTCTGCAAGACGGAGGATCTGGCCATCGACGCCAGGGACGCCTCGCCCGACGAGAAGACCGGCACGATAGACATCACCATGATCAACCGGGGTTCGACCACCTGCTCGGCGACGGGCTTCGCCGGCGTCGACATCAAGGACACCGACCACACCTCGGAACCCATCTCGCGCGGCCACGCCCAGCCGCGTATCACCACCCTGAAGCCCGGCGATGCCGCTGTCTTCAACCTCTCCTACACCATCGACACCAGCGGCAACAGCGTCGCGCACCCGACCAACATCCAGGTGACGCCCCCGAACGAGACCCACACCGTGAACCTGCCGTGGCCTGCGGGCGCGGGGGAGATCAAGGGCGGCTACACCGAGGTCGAGGTCTACCCCACGCACACGACCAACTAGAGGTGGAGCAGGCGGGAACGCCTGCTCCACCTTGCCCCGTTCTCCACCTTGCCCGGTTCTTCGCCGTGTTCGTGGTCCCCGGGGCGGGAGACGGCGCCCGGGCTGACTGCACGCCCAGTGTCGCCAGCCGTGTCCTCTCGTTCGGCGGGGAGTTGCGCCCAGGCGCCCCGGTCGCTTCTGCCTCTCCAGCCACCGCCCGATGTCATCGCCGTCCATCAGCACGCCGGGTGGGATGTCGGACAGGCTGCCGTCGGTGTCGGCCAGGCTCGCGACGACGCGGTAGTGGCGCTGCCGGTCCAGCGGTCAGGGGCAGTTCCCATCCGGGTCGATCGGCGCCAGATGCTCCGCCCGCTCCGCCGCTCGCTCCGTGTCCCTTCCGGGGCCGCTCTTCCGGCGAAGGTTCACCGGATGCTGGCTGACCGGGACGATTGCCGCGCCTTCGCTGCCGTCCTCAGCTGCGGTCCTGTTGGCTCATCGCGGTGACGAGGCTGGAGGAGATGTGGGCCAGGGCGGGGTCTGCAGCGATGAAGAACGTTTCGACTCCGGCCAGTTCGTGGTTCATGCGGGCCATCGGCATTTCGTAGTCCAGGTCGTGAACGTCGCGAACTCCGCGGATGACGACGTCGATTCCGACTCGGCCGCAGTAGTCGACCAGCAGGCCGCCGGTGTGGGAGTCGACCGTGACGTTGCTCAGGTCAGTTGCTGCCGTGCGGAGCCGGTCCAGCCGTTCGGTGATGGGGAAGCGGCCGGTCTTGTGCGCATTGAACATCACGCAGACGACGACCTCGTCGAACAGGAGGGCGGCGCGGCGGAGAACGTCCTGGTGCCCTTGAGTGACCGGGTCGAAGGATCCTGGGAAGAGGGCTCGCATGACCGGAGAGAATAACAAGCGTCCGCCCCGGTAGTGCAGTGCCGGGGCAGCGAGACCGCCGGCCGCTGACCGCGGCTGACATCGAGGTGAAGGTTACGGGCAGGGCCAACCGCCGTGGCCCTCGTCGGCCGCACCGAACCGGCCGTAGTCAACGTCCTGGTCGGCAAAGACCGGTCCGGCCCAGGACCTCGCCGCATCATCGTTGACCCGGGTGGCGGCTGCCCGGGAGTTGTTGAGCGGGACTGCATCACCGGCCGCCAATCCGGACGGCCCATCCGTGGGCCCGCGGATCGGTTGCGCAGGGCTTCGCCGTTGCTGATTGCTGACCGGCACTCCCGAGGAGTCGGCGTCGGCCGGGCTCCACCGTCAGTGAACGATCTTGTTGCGGCGAGCGGTGACCGGGAGGCCGATGAGGAGCAGGAGTCCGGCCGCCGCGGCGTAGGCGAGGTGGTGACCGGGCAGCGACAGCGTGGCGTGGCCCGCTGAGCCCAGGGGCTGAGCGATGCCGGCGAGGACAGTGGGGCCGATGCCGCTGCCGATCTGCAAGGCGGTGGTCGTGAGGGCCGAGGCGGTCCCGTGAGTCTGGTCGGGCACGTCGCGCAGGCCCGTGGCGGTGATGGCGGGGAAGAAAGCCAGGCCCTGCCCGATGCCGGTGACGATCAGGCCGACCAGGACGACGCCCAGGTAGGGGCTGTGTGCCCCGGCTGTGCACCACAGCAGCACGCCGCCGGCGGTGAGCAGGAGGCCCGATGCCAGGAGCGGGCGGGGTCCCCGGGTTTTCATCAGGCGCCCGGAGAGGAGGGCCGCGGCGGCGACGGCCAGGCTGACGGGAAGGATCGCGAGGCCCGATGAGGCCGGGGACATGCCGCGTACCTGCTGGAGGTAGAGCGGCAGCAGGAACAGTGAGCCCGTGACGCAGAAGTAGAACGCGCTCGCCACCACCGCTGCGGTCCGCAGGCCGCGCACCTTCAGCAGGCTCCGGTCCAGCAGAACGGCGTCCCCGCTGTGGCGACGGCCACGGCGCCACCACAGGTATCCGCTGGCCACGGCGGCCGCGATGAGAACACTCGCGGTCAGGCCCCCTCCACGGCGGGATGCCATGTCCGCGCTCAGAACGATCAAAATGATGGCTGTGACCAGTGCTCCGGCCCCGGTCAAGTCCAGACGGCGACTGTGGCGTTGTGTCCCCAGGGGCAGGCACCGAACCGCCGCAAGGGCGATGATCACGGCTGCCAGGGCTTGCAGGGCGAACACCCAGCGCCAGCCGAAGGCATTGGTGACCACGCCGCCGAGGACCAGGCCGGCGCCGCAGCCGGTCCGCCATCGCTCCACCGCACAGCAGCAGACCCGCGAACGCGAGCGCGTACCCGGTCACCGCCCAGGACAGGTTCTGCGCCGACGTGCCGAACTGCGCGCCCACCGAGGGCAGGGCGCTGTTGAGTACGGCGACCCCGCCCGCGTCCAGGCTCGCCGCCGCGCTCTGCACCGTCAGGGGCAGGTAGCGGCCAAGTGCTGGTCCAGCGGGTGCCGGGGCTTCGGGACAGGTACGTGTTTCGGTGGCGGCGGACGCCGGTGGGGACGAGGGGGTCGAGAGCGTTTCACCAGGGTGCGCAGGCATGTGCGGGCTCCAAGGGAAAGCGGCGCGGACGTGCCGAAACGGAAGGAATCCGGCCCGTCAGTCACCGGGCCGCCCGTGTCGTGGGCGCCATCTGCGGCCATTCTGGTCTCGGCCGCGAACAAGCACGAGACACCGCTGAGGGCAGGTCCCGCCGGGGGTGGCCCTGCCGGGGCCCCCTTCGCCTCGGGCGGGCCGATACCTGGTCAGGGCGGGCTGATACTTGGTTCATGGCACCGTCCGCAGCTCTGCCTCAGCTGGCCCACTTCCTGCGCTCCCGACGGGCCCGGCTGACCCTGGAAGCCGTCGGCCTGCCCCGGACGAGTACCCGCCGGCTCAGCGGACTGCGCAGGGCCGAGGTCGCCGCGCTGGCCGGCATCAGCCCCGAGTACTACACCCGCCTCGAACAGGGCCGCCAGCACCACCCCTCGTCCGAGGGTCCTGGACGCGCTCGCCAGCGCGCTCCAGCTTGACGATGACGCCCGCCGGCACCTGCACCACCTCGGTGTCGGCAACCCCGTGCACCAGACCGATCCGGTTGTGGTCACGGCCCCGGTCGTGCCGGAAACAACCTTGCAACTGCTCAAGTCACTGACCGTCCGGCCCGCACACGTGGTCAGCCCGATGCGCGACATCCTGGCCTGGAACGACGCAGAGACCTGGCTCCTCTTCGACTTCTCCGACCTTCCGGCCGAGCACAGGAACTTCGCCTGGTTCGTCTTCTGCGATCCCCGCGCACCCCTGCTCCTCACGGACTGGGAGAAGGTGGCACGCAGCAACGTGCACCGGCTCCGGCATGCAGTGGCGGCCGATCCGCTCAACGCACGAGGCCGCCGGCTCGTGGCCGAACTCACCGCGCAGAGCAGCCGGTTCGCAACGATCTGGGAGGAGCACGACGTACGGGGGCCAGCCGCCGGAAGCCATGGCTTCCTCCATCCTCAGGCGGGCCGGATCGACCTGGACTACACCGCCCACGTCATCCCCGGCGTTCATATGCTCGAACTCGTGGTCCTGACCGCCGACGAAGGCGCCCTCACCCACACGGCACTGAAACAGGCCGCGTCCGAGCGCTGAGAACCTTTGCGTGGCCGCTGGGCAGGACCCTCGGACCACTCACGGCTCGGGAGGACCGGCCCCAGCAGCCGGACGGCCGCGGCAGGGCAGAGGTGCTCGCGCCCACCTCAATGACCTTTTAGCCTGGTGCAGCGCGCCGCCAAGTCCTTCGACAGACCGCCCTTTCACCTCGGGTTCCGGGACGACCACGCTCATCGTCATGGTCCCTCTCACCTTCAGCCCCGGGCGGTGGCGCCTGGCCTGCACGAGGCGCGACGAATGGACCAACGTCGCGGATACCCGGGATCAGTTCTCATCCTTGGAGCCCTCGACGGGCGTCCCGGTCGCTCATTCGAGATCGCCATGGCGTAACCTCAGTGGGTTCCAGAGAGGGATGGACCGCCAACTCGGCGCAGGCGGAGGGTAAATGACTACTCAACAGGCGGCGTTGGATCAAATTACCTCACTCCACACCCGGCTCGATTTCGGCGACAACGCGCCTGACCTGGCAGGAGAAGAGCTTGCCCGGTGTTACCCGGAGCAGGTCCAAGTGCTGCGGGTGGCGGGGATGTTGGATGCGGCATGGCTTCTTGCGCCCCGCACCCCGCCGATACCGCCCAAGGCCGAGCACCAGGTCGTCAATCCGAAGGCCTTGCCCGAGAGGGGGGGTGACATGGCATCGCCGGAAAAAGATTTTTGGTGCGAAAGGTATATGGACGAAATCATGGACAAGGCGGTCTCATTCCACTCAAGGATGAGCGGAGGATCCGCAGCGGCGCAGCGTATGACGACCAATTGATTCTACGTTTAACTTCTGCGGACCTTATTGGTCCGTCACCGCGCTGCGTGGCACCTGCCGGGAAATCTGACAAATTTCAGGAGTCAACTATCTCTGAGTGGAGGCGGCTGCGTAGGTCACTCAAGAGCCAAAGGCGTGCGACAGGTGGCCGATTGTCGTCGGCGTCTTCATCTCGGCTGGCCGTGTCAGATACCTTCAAAAGGACGAATACTCGGCCGTCGATTCAGCAGGGGAGTCGCACGTCAATGGACGAGATGAGTGAGAGATTCCGCGAAATTGTCTACGCGCAGACACCCGAACGCGACCGCTCGCTGATCTCTTTCATCAGGGCCCGACTTGCCGAGACCCTGCCCGTTGAAGAAGGCGAATATCGCCTTCTCGTCGGCGTCAATTCGATACTGGAGGAGTTCGAGACGATGGTGGGCGCCGCCAACGTGACAGGTACTGGCTTGGAGCGCTACAAGGATGCGCTTGGCCGATCCCTTCGGTTACTGGCCCACAGTCGGTATGGCGAGCATGATGAGTTTCGGACCGACTTCCTCCCGTAGCTCGATCCATAGCTCGATTGTTCAGGCGACTGGATGTACGAAAACTGGACCCGAAGAAATTCGGCATCGCTCGATCGAAAACGGCGTATGGCTGGACGGTGCGATGCGATGCGGTGCGGTGTGACTGCTGAGTGTCGGGAGAAATCCATGGATTTGAAAAGTTTGTTGAGCGAGCGGCGGCGCCACGTCACGAGGGAGGATGTCGGGCTCCCTCCGCGGGTGCCGGGACGTCAGGGGCCGAGAACACCGGGGCTCACTCAGACGGATATGGATCTGCTGACGACCCGGGCAGACGGGACGTACCGGAAATTCGAGAACGGCAAGTCGCGTACAAGGGACGCCGACTACCTCCGGCGTATCGGTCAGATTCTCAAGCTCAGTGAGGGTGAGTACACGCAGCTGTATTTGCTCACCTTTCGGCACGCGCCCGCACGGCCGTTGAATCCGCAGGCCGGCATGACAGTGCCCGACGTCTGGCGGCGGGTCGTCGATGGTCAGCGCGATATGGCGTACGTCACCAACGTGCAGTGGGATTTGCTCTACTGTAACGATGCATTTCGGGCCCTCTTCGCACGAGGCGAGCCGCCGGAGAACACCATGCGGTGGATGATGCTCTCCGAGGAAGCCCGGAGGGTCAACTTGACTGATTGGGCCACTCGCTGGGCCCCATTCGTGCTGCCCCAGCTCAGGGCGGCATACATTGCCTACCCGGACAACGCGGTCATCAGGCAGCTGCACGAAGACGTCCTCGCGGACGACGCGACCGGTCCCATTTACCGGCAGAAAACTGAGCCCTACATCCAGCCGGACGGTGACCGACGGCCCTTGAATCACGCGCTGTTCGGCCCTGGAATGACAACGATTGCTGGCGCGGAACCTCTGGGTTCACGGGGATCCCGGCTGATCATTCTGCCGTGGGATCCGGCAACGCCGGAGAGCGCATCATAGTGGGAGGGTTGGCGCGTCCGCGGTGGGGGAGTTCGGGCTTGGACTGGCTTCAGCCCGCGACTGTCGTGGACGTTCCCGGCCGAGATTCCGACACGGAGAGGCAGAGGCCGTTCGCATGGGACAAGACGTGCGTCTTGGAGCCGGGCCTACCTCGGTCCACGAGGCTCGGACCTGCAAGGTCGCCCTCCTCTCTTTAGCGCGGACATGGGCGGCGTCGAGGACTGAGCAGGGGCTGCCCCGGTTATGCTGCGATCGCGTCCTCACCGGCCAGGAACGGTTTCAGCAGCGTGAGCAGGGCGTGCGGTCGGTGCAGTGGAATGATGTGGCCACAGTCCTCGATGACGTGTGCGGTGAGGTCATCGGTGACGGGGCGGAGTTGGCGTTCCAGTGCGGTGCCGACAGGGTGGGCGCCCACCGCCATGGTTGGCACGGTCAGGCGGGCGGTGGTGACGGCCTGCGAGATCTGCAGCGCGCTTTCGGGCAGAGCCCGGTAGTAGGAGAACGCGCGGCTCAACGCGTGGCTGCCCGTGTATGCGTGGACGAAGGCGTCCCGGATGGCGGGGGATACTCCGTCGCCGAGTGTGCCGTTGTGGAGGAACCAGTCGATGTAGGCGGCCTCGTTGCCTTCCAGCACGGTCTCGGCGAGGCCGGGTGCGGCGGTATGGAAGCCGAACCACCACGGCTGCCCGCCGGCGAGGAAGTCCTCGGCGCCGGGCAGCCCGCCCAGCACGGACTCCATGACAGCCAGGCGTCGGACGAGACCGGGGTGGCGCAGGGCGAGGAGGAAGGCTGCCGGGGTACCGGCGTCGATACCCACCACGGCGGCGGAAGACACGCCGAGCTCGGTGAGAAGCGTCGTGGCGTCCTCGGCCAGGGTGGCGGCGTCATATCCGGAGGCGGCCGGGCTGCTCGCGCCGAATCCGCGCAGGTCCGGCGCGATGACGCGGTAGCGGTCGGACAGGTCGGCCATGATGTCCTTCCATAGCTCCCACGTGTGCGGAAAGCCGTGCAGCAGCAGGACGGCCGGGCCGGATCCGGCGAGGGCGACGTTGAGTTCGACACCGTTGACAGCGACTCGTCGCAGTTCGGGCATGGGGGACTCCAGGGGTGGTGAGGAATGGTGACAGGGTCACGCTAGGGAACTAGCCTGGTCCTTCCAAGACCGCACTTTCCCGACAGGTGGTGAGCCCGGGGTGACCACGTCCATGCCCGCCGGACCCGGTCGGCGGTCCGGTGAGTGCGGTGATCTGCTGGACCCGGGTTGCCCGACCCGCCAGTTGCTCGACCGTATCGGCACCAAGTGGACGTCAATGGTGGTCAAGGTGTTGGCCGAGGCGGATCCCGGAGAACTCCGGTTCGCGGAGCTTCGACGTCGCGTTCCGGGCATCTCGCAGAAGATGCTGTCTGTCACGCTGCAGAGTCTGGTCCGTGACGGCCTGGTCGGGCGACGTGTGGAAGCCACAGTGCCGCCCGCCGTCCACTATCGACTCACCGAGCTCGGTCTGTCTCTCGAAAGGCCGCTCTCCGCCCTGCGGGTCTGGGCCGAGACACACATGCCGGAGATCGAGCGCAGTAACCGGCTCGCCGAGGCGCGACAGACTTGACAGGAAGAGCGACGGGACGGTCGCTTCGTACCGGGCCGCCAGCTTGTCGTAGCGCACGGCGACCGCGCGGTGCCTCTTGAGGCGGATGATCCCGCACTCGACCGCGCGGTGATCCCACTGCTCCGCGGGCCGATTCGGCCGCCGTACAAACCCGAGAGCGTGTACGGCGTGTACGGATGAAGCACGTGGTGTGCGCGGCCGCCACATCCCCCGGCGCAGCCACGCACACTCACGTGATCGGCTCCGGCTCCCGGTTGTGACCAGCACATCCGGATGGCCGGCATCCGATGCTGATGATGATGGCTGAGCGGATCCAGCTATTCAACGGGACAAAAATTCCCGGTAATTAAGACCCCGCTCACACGGGTGAAATGGCGGGACATTGTGGCCCTCAATGCGCTCATACGCCTTCCTGCGGACCTCCTGCGCCTCTCCCTGCGGCCTCCACCTCTGGACGCCTCCGGACTCCGGCTGCTGTCGGCTGCACCCGCCTCCGAGACAACCGCCTGTCCGGGCTTGTGTTGAGCGTTGTGATTGGTCTCGCGCTCACGGGGGGAGGGACGTTGCCGATCGTGCGCCTGCTGGGCGAACGTCTCCAGGACGCCGCTGTCCGCCCAGCCCGACAAACTCTCGCAGTTCAGCGAGTTGTGGTCGCAGAAGAACGTGGCGGTGCTCAACGCCTACGAGGTCAAGCTCGCCAAACTGAAGGGGGAGTTCGTCCGGCACACCCACGAGGATACCGCTGAATTGATCATGGTCATCAGCGGGCGGCCCACCCTCCAGCTCAGGGATGGCGATGTGGTGTTGGAACCCGGCGAGCTGTTCGTGGTTCCCCGCGGGGTCGAACACTGCCCCGTGGCAGTCGAGGAGACCGAGCCCTGAGGGGCGTCCGCCCCGGCGGATGCCCTTCTCGCCGTGGACGCGGGCGCGTTCGGGTCGTCGGGCGCCCGGGCGGGGCCGGGCGACACCAATCCGGTGATCGTTTCCGGTCGGAGCCCCAGGGCATGTCCTCAATGGTGATTGCAGACCCGACGTATTGACGGGACAAGCCTCAGGTGCCGAGCCGGCCTCGCGCCGCGGCGGGGAGTCGGGCGACGAGGTCGGCGATCGTGGTCGCGCTGAGTGAAGAGCGCCATGCCTCCTTCGCCTCGTCCATGGCGATGGCGACGCCGCAGCGTTCGAGGCAGTGCTCCGGCGGGAGTGCGGCGGTACCGCGCTGCCGGATCTCCTGGCAGACGAACTGTGGACCGCCCCCCTCGACGGCCTCCACGACGTCCAGCACGGTGATCTGCTCGGGCGGGCGCGTCAGTCGAAACCCGCCGTTGGGTCCCGTCATGGCGTACAGCAGGCCGGCGCTGACCATCGCTTTGAGATGCTTGGCGAGATACGCCTCGGAGAGGGCGTAGCGCTCGGCCAGCGTCCGGCGCGACACCGACACCCCTGGTGCCGTCTGCGCCAGCGCGACCGCACAGTGCACGCCCCATTCGACTCCCTGCGACAGCTTCATATCTCTATCCTAGACATAAGAGATAGTGGACATAGTTTGCTCATGATAGGGTCAATCCTCGATTGGGCTCGACCGGTGCGATGCGGTCAAGTCCGTTACATAGTCGATGAGATGGGATCTCATGCCCGCCGACAGTGCTGCCGCGCCCAGTGGTGCGAGTTCGACTGCTGACGCGTCGTCGCCCGGCGCGCCGTCGACCAGCGGATCGTTAGATGGCGCGTCCACTCCGCCCCTGAGGACCGGGCGCATGCTTGCCGTGTTGCTCGTCGCGGTCTTCATGGCCCAGTTCGACTTCTTTGTCGCCAATGTTGCGGCGCCGTCGTTGTCGGTGAGCCTGCACGCGGGGCGGGCCGCTCTGGAACTGATCGTCGGTGGGTACGCCTTCGCGTACGCGAGCGGCATGATCACAGGCGGTCGGCTCGGCGATCTGTTCGGCCATCGCCGGATGTTCGTCGCGGGCATGCTCGGTTTCGCCGTCGCCTCGGTGTTGTGCGGTGCGGCCGCCGATCCGACCCAACTCGTCGTGTTCCGGCTGCTCCAGGGGTTGGCGGGCGCCGCGATGGTGCCCCAGGTGCTGGCCACGGTCACCGCCGTGTTCCCCGCCGCCTCGCGACCGGCCGCCATCGCCTGGTACAGCGCGGCGGCGGGCATCGGATCCATCGCCGGACAGGTGCTCGGCGGGATGCTGCTCCAGGCGGACGTGTTCGGGCTCGGATGGCGTGCCATCTTCCTCGTCAACGGCCCCATTGGAGTGGTCGCCGCACTTGTCGCGCTGCGTGTACTGCCGGGGCGCGCTGCCGACGCCCCGACGTCTGCCCGCAGGAGTGCGACCGATCCTCTTGGCGCGCTCGGCGTGGCAGGCTCGCTGGCATTGCTCGTGATCCCGTTGACGCTCGGGCGCGACCAGCACTGGCCGCTCTGGACCTGGATCTGCATGATCGCCGCGGTTCCGGTCGGCTTCGCGACCGTGCTCTGGCAGCAACGGCTGTCGGGCCGAGGCGGTACGCCGACCCTGCAACTCTCGCTCTTCAGCAGCCCGCCGTTCCGGACCGGCCTGCTCGCCGGTGCGGCGTTCTACCTCTACTTCGGCAGCTTCATGTTCACTCTCACGCTGCTGCTCCAGACGGGCCTGGGCCACAGCCCGGTGGAGGCCGGACTGATCTTCGCGCCGATGGGTGTGCTGTTCGGTGTGTCGTCCATGGTGGGTAAACAGCTCATCGCCCGCCATGGACTGAAAGTGGTCCTGCTCGGCACGGTGCTGATCGGTGCCGGTCTCGCACTGCTCGCCGCGGCGCTCGTTGTGTCATCGGGGCATGTCGCGCTGCCCGTTGTCGTGGTGGCCCTCTCGATCGTCGGCACCGGCAACGGCATTGTGCTGCCCGCTCTCAACGGTGCGACTCTCGCCCTGGTACGCCCGCATCAGGCCGGTTCCGCGTCGGGTGTGCTGGCGACCACGCAACAGTTCGCGTCGGCGATGGGTGTCGCCGTGATCGGCACGTTCTTCTACACCGTGCTGGGATCCCGTCACGGAGCCGATGGCTACGCCGGCGCGATGGTGGCGACAGCGCTGGTCGCGATCGGGCTGACGATCGCGACCGCCGCCACGGTCCAGCAGCTGTCACGCCTGTCGCGCCGGCCTGCCGCAGCCGCGGAATGACTCGCCGGGGGGGCGGGCCCGCGTGGGGAATCTCCGTGCGTGTCCGCAGTCACCCTTCGGCCTGGCCGGACGGAGAGTCACATTCCAGATACCGCCGAACACGCCGGAACCCTGGTCTCCTGCGCGGGAGTGCCGCCATTGAGATCCGGGCTCTGCGCCAGGATCTTCCTCTCCAGACTGCGCAGGAAATGTGAGGGATCGACTCCGAGCTCCTCCCTGAATCGCCGTTTGAGTTTCCGGTAGACGTTGAGTGCGTCCACCTGGCGACCGGAGCGGTAGAGAGCGGTGATGAGCTGGAACTGCAGATTTTCCCGAAAGGGGAACTCCGCTGCGTTGGCCATCAGTTCAGGGACGATGCGGTGGTGCTGACCAAGCCGGAGTTCCAGGCTGAAGCAGTGTTCGAGTGCTCCCCGGCGCTCCTCGTCGAGACGCGCTGCCGCGGTTCGTACGAGCGGGCTCGATAGACCTTCCAACGCGGGGCCTCGCCACAGGCCGAGAGCGACACGCAGCAACTGTACGGATTCGGAGAGCTTCCCGTGGGTTTCGACCTCGTGCGCGACTTCCAGTAAACGGGCGAAATGGTATACATCGATGCGTTCATTCGCGACCGTCAGGCGGTAACCCTGGTTCTCGGTGCTGATCAGGGCGGGCAGCCCGGTCTCGTTCATCCGGCGCCGCAGCCGGGAGACGCAGATGCGCAGCTGGGCGTGGGCTGTCGCGGGAGCTCGCTCGCCCCAGATACCGTCGATCAGCCGAGCGACGCCGATGGTCTTGCCGACATCCAACAGGAGTATGGCCAGCAGGGTTTGCTGGCGTATCCCTGCGACTCCTATCCGTTGTCCTGCCGTGCTGATTTCCAAGGGGCCAAGGAGTCTGTAATGAATCCCTCCGTCGGGCCGATCCACTCGCATGCTGCTCCCCCTTGTTCTGCGTTACAGAGCGGTACGGTCTTGCTGGCGTTCATGGTGCGGCAGGGAAGAAGTCCGGGCGACCCGGACCATTCCGATGCCAGACAGTCACGATCACGGAGACCGGGCGGTCGGTACGGCACTGGAGTTACATCACACGAGGAGTTCCTCCGGAGGTGCGGGCAACTGCTGTCCGAGCAATGCCGGCAACAGTGAACCGACAGCCGCTTCTCCGGTCAGGGTACCGCCGAGGAGTCTCGGTGCCGCCTTGTCAAGAACAATCTTGGCGTAAATGCAGCGGCACACCAGTCGTTTCGTGCAGCCGATGTGCAGCGTTCCTGGAGCTGTGGCCTTGGCATCACCCAAGGTAGTCACGTCGGCGCCCGGCAATTCAATCGCGTCACCGGCCCGCTGTAATCGAACCTGGCTGATTGGCCGAGTAGTCGCTTGGCCACAGCGGCCGCCATGCGGTACCCGGGGGTGACGAGACCGTAGCAACGGCCGCTCACCGCCGCGCGGTCACCGATCGCGAAGATCCGTCGGCCGTCGGTCCGGCAGGACACGGCGACCGGACAGCGACCCTGTTCCGCGGCAGCCGTGGTACCGCAGCCGGGCGGCCAGGCCCACCGCGAACACAGTCAGCCTCTCGCTCGCCGTATCACCTCCGCCGTGTTCGGGGCGACGGTGATCCGCGAGGTGCACAGGAGCCGTCCGGCGTCATCGGTGATCACCACGTTGTACGAGGCGGTGGTGCGGCCCAGGCTCAGGGCCTGGGCCACACCGGTCACGATGCCGCTGCGCACCGGCCTGTGGTGGGTGGCGTTGATGTCGACACCAAGTGCTATGTGCCCGCCGCCCGCGTGCATCGCCGCACCGATCGACCCGAGCGTCTCGGCCAGCACGACGGACGCGCCGCCGTGCAACATGCCGTAGAGCTGCTTGTTGCCGATCACCGGCATGGTGCCGACGAGGCGCTGCGGGGACGCCTCGACGAGTGTGATGCCCATACGCGCGGCGAGCGTCTCGGGCGCGCCGGGCCTGGTGATCCACGCCGACAGGTCGGTGGCATCGGCTTCGGCCCCGGAGGACTGCGTCATCGGACCGTGCCGCCCTTCCCACTGGTGGCGAAGTGCCCGGTGGTGAACTCCGCGTAGGCCTGGAGGTCCGCGTACTTCTCACGCAGCGTGCGCTTCAACACCTTTCCGGTGGGACCGGTGGGGAAGTCCGCCTCTGCGTCGGCCACTTCGAGCAGGACCAGAGGCGGCTGGCCCGCTTCACGCAGCGCGGTGTTGGCGCGCGCGAGCAGCTCCGCGGGTTCGGCGTCCTGCGCCGCCTTGACCACGGCGACCGGGAGGACGAGGTCGTCCCGGCGTCCCGCGACGACCGCGCAGTCTGTGACCTGCGGCAGGTGCAGCAGAATGAGTTCCTCCATCAGAACCGAGTAGCCGGGGCCCTCGGAGGTGTGGATCGCGTCCGACGCGCGGTCCACGTGGAAGAAGTCCTCTCCCTCACGGTAGGCGAGGTCGCCCGAGAGCCAGTAGCCGGCGAGCCTGCTGCGGTAGTAGGTGTCGGCGTCGTTCCAGTAGCCGGGCACGACGGAGCGGCTGCGCAGGCCGAACAGACCGACCTCACCGTCGGCGGCCGGGGTGCCGTCGTGCCGGAGTACGGCCACCTCGCCGGCCGGCACGGGATTGCCCATGAAGCGCGGCCGGGGCGGGGTGTCCTGGTCCACGTAGCGGCGCAGGGTCGCCCAGCCCAGCTCCGAGGAGCCGAGACCGTCACTGAAGACGGAACCGGGCAGGCGTTCGCCGTCCGCGACGTGGTGGCCGTACTGGATCAGCTTGCGGATGTGGGCGTCGTGCGCCGAGTCGCCGGTGTTCTGCCACTCACGCACCGACGCGAAGTCATCGGGATCCATGTCCATGGCGGCCAGTTCCGAGTAGGTCTGGTTGAAGGCCAGGATGCGCGTCGGACGGTGCTCGCGGGCGCCCCGTGCCACGCCCTGGCCCGACTGGTCGGAGAACGAGATCAGCGGCAGGCCGCACAGCAGCGAGTAGGAGGTGTACGCGATCGCGGACGAGTGCGACTGCGGTGCCGCCGACATGAAAATCGCAGGGTCCTCGGGAACGGACAGCCGCCAGCCCGGCCCGAACAGGCTCTGTTTGTGCGCCCAGATGACCGCCTTCGGGACGCCCGTCGTACCGGACGAGTGGCACAGGAAGACGGGGTCGTCGTCCCCATGCCGGTGCTGAGCCTGCGCGGGTAGCTCCCTGCGCCCCAGCCCCCGCGCGTCGTCCGCGGTGATCGTCCACAGCAGCCCTGGCAGCTTCTCGTGCCGGCCCGCGAGCACGGCGAGATGGGCGGCGTCCGTGTACAGGCCGATCGGATCCGTGCGGATCATGAGGCTCAGGGCGACCTCGGGATCCATCCGGCCGTTGATGAGCAGCGGGATGGCGCCGAGCCGCGCCAGCGCGGCCAGCTGGAGCTGGTCGTCGAAGGAGTCGTCGATGTAGACAACGACACGGTCCCTGCGGCGGACTCCCCGGTCCCAGTAGAAAGACGCCCAGGAATCCGATAGTTCGCTCAGCTGGCGCAGACTGAATTCCGATTGCGGGACGCCGTCACAATTGTTGACGGGGCGGTCTGCCAATAGGCATGTGATGTCGGGATGCGGGCTGTATTCGAGGGCCTTCTGCCACGCGTTTCCACCGCCTATGGATGCGTCCTCATGAATGCGCCTGCGCGCTTCCTGATCGAGCATGGTGTCCGTTGTGAGCGGCATGTCCACCTGGCCTTGGTCTGGTGCGATACGGAGCCCCGATCGGGCATGTCACGTCTGTGACGACGGTAGACCTGAAGCGCTTGCCGCCGGAACTACTCGAACGAGTAGGGGTTTTGCCGAGGCCCCCTACTCGTTCGCGCGGTACCGGGGCTCCAGGGGGCCGGGATAGCGTCGCTGCACCGACGGAAAGGGAATCCACTAGTGACCGCGCAAAAAGCCACCGCAAGTGATTTGCTGCGCGAGATCGTAGCAACGGTGATGGAAATGGAACCGCACGAGGTCGGTGAGACCGACCGATGGGTGGACCAACTCGGTATGACCTCGCTGGAGAAGGTGGAGGTCATCACGCGCATTCAGGAAGGCTTCGACACGGCTTTCACGCCGCGGGCCGCGGCCGCTGTCGGATCCGTGACGGACGTGCTCGCCGCGCTCGGTTCCCAGCAGGGCGACGGGCCCGCGCCGGGTGCGCACGACCTGGTCGACCGGCTGGTGCGGCACCGCATCACGACGGGCGACGGAGGATCGACCGCCTACGCCGATCCCGATGTCGGTCGGGTCTCGTACGCCGGCCTGTACGAGGCCACCCGCGCTTACGCGGGCGCGCTGCGTGGCCTCGGCGTGCGGGCCGGTGAGCGGGGCGTGGTGGTCGCCGAGGACTCCGTCGCCTCTGTGGTCGCCGTCCTCGGCCACTGGTGGAACGGATCCGTACCCGTCGTGGTGAGCCCGCTCCTCGACGATCGTGACATCGAGTTCGCCGTGGAGGACTGTGGCGCGCGCATGGTGCACGTGGACGGCGACGCCGCCAAGCGGGCGGCTCTCCATGGCGCGCTGAGCGCTCGCGCCCGCCTCGACGGAGAGGACGTCCGTCGCGAACTGACCGAACCGCCTACGGCGGGCACCGCGCGGTCCGAAGGCCCTGATGCCTCTTTCCGCTGGGCGGCGGCCAGCGAGGCACTCGTGCAGTACACCTCGGGCAGCACAGGGGCGCCCAAGGGGGTGCGCCACTCGGCCGCCGGTCTCATGGCCATGGTCGAGGGTTTCGGCGGAGAACTGGGCCTGCGCCCCGACGACATGCTGCTGACCACGGCTCGGCTGTCGTTCGGCTACGGCTTCGGCAACGCGGTTCTGTGTGTACTGGCGAGTGGCGCGAGCGCGGGCCTGATCCGCGGCGCCGTGGACCTCTACGGAGTGGCCGACGCGCTGGACAGTCACCGTCCCACCGTCTTCTGCTCCGTGCCCAGGCTGTACACGGCTCTGCTGCGGCTCCCGGATCTCGTCGACGCCGTGCCCGACACGGTGCGCCTGTGCACGACGGCGGGGGAGAACTGCCCGCCGACGCTGGCCGACCGCATCAGATCGGTCTTCGGAGCAGCGTTGGTGAACTGCTTCGGTGCCACCGAGCTCATGCACGTGGCCATCGTCACGCCCCAGGACCGGGCGACTGCGGGGTCCCTCGGCCTCCCGGTCCCCGGGGTCCGCGTCACGGTGCGCGACGACGCCGGCCGCCCGCTGCCCGACGGACAGGACGGCAGGCTCCACATCGCCGGGCCGACCGTGGCTCTCGGCTACGTCGGCGGAGGTGACGCCGACCGCATCGCCTTTGCCGACGGTGGCGCCTACAGCGGCGACCTGGTGCGGCGGGAGAAAGACGGCTCCTTCGACTACCTGTGCCGTGCCGACGACGTCCTCAACATCGGTGGCTACAAAGTGATTCCGGCCGAGATCGAGGTCGTGGTGCGCTCGGTTCACGGAGTCGCGGCGTGCGCGGTCGTCGCCGGCCGTGACCCCGAGGGGCTGGAGGAGGCGGTGGCCTGCGTGCAGCCGGCCGAGGGGAGCGACCCCGTACGTGTGCGCCGCCAGGTGATCTCCGCCGCACGGCGCGACCTGCCTGCCCACAAGCGGCCCTCCAGGGTGGAGCTGTTCACGGAACTGCCCGCCACCGGCAGCGGCAAAGTGGCGGCGCACCTCCTGCGCGGACGGGTGGCACGGACATGACCTGGGACATCGCCGGACTCGGCACGGTAAGCAGCGTCGGCGTGGACGCCCGTACGACGTACGACGCGTTGTGCGAGGGGCGTGATGGCCGAGGCCCGGTACGCGTCTTCGACAAGGCGAACTACCGCGCGGGCCACGCCTACGAGATCGACGACAGGGGCCCGGACGGGGACCGGCCACTACGGGCCACAGGCTGGCTCCTGACCGCCGTCGAACAGGCACTGGCAGACGCCGGGCTCAGTGAGAACCTCGCCGACGTGCCCGTACTCGTCGGGACGACGCTGCGCGAACAGCGCAGCGTGGAGCTGTGGTGGCGGGGCGGGCCCCCGCTGTCCACGGACCGGTTGCACTTCGGGACCGCCCTGCGCGACCGCTTCGACGCCACGACGACCTATACCTTCGCCAATGCCTGTGCTGCTTCCCTGTACGCGCTGGGCCTGGCCGCCGACATGATCGCGCTGTCACAGGCCGACACCGTCGTCGTGGCGGGCACGGACTCCATCGCCGAGTCCACCTTCGCGGCCATGGACCGCGTCCAGAACCTGGTGCCCGAGGCGGCCCGGCCCTTCGACCAGGGCCACCGGGGCATGGTCATGGGCGAGGGCGCCGTGGCCGTGGTGCTCAGACGCGCCGGCACCGGCAGAGCGCTGGCGCGGCTGCGGTCCGTCGGGCTCAACTGCGACGCGAACCACCCGACCGCCCCCGACGCCGACGGCATCACGGCCACAGTGCGCGAGGCCCACCGGCGGGCCGGCGTGACGCCCGCCGACATCGGGCTGGTCATGCTGCACGGCACGGGCACCGCCCGCAACGACGAGACCGAGGCGTCCGTGATGTCCAAGGTCTTCGCGGACACCCCCGGGCCCGTCATGACGGCGATCAAGTCCGGAGTGGGGCACACACTCGGCGGCTCGGGGCTGCTCAGCCTGCTGGTCGCCGTACTGAGCATGCGGCACGGGGCGGTGCCGCCGGTGATCGGACTGACCGATCCGATCGACGAGGCCGCGGGGCTCCGCCTGGTGCGGGGTGCGTACGCCCCCGCACGGATCGATCTGGCCCAGGTCAACGCGTTCGGATTCGGCGGGATCAACGCCGTTACGGTGGTGGAGAAGGCGTGAACAGCGAACAGACGGCGCAGGCCACCGTGGTGGTGACCGGAGCCGGCCTCGCGGTGCCGGGACTCGCGGGCCCCGGCGACCTGCTGCACGCGACAGGCGGCGACGGAGGATTCGACCCGGAGACCGGCCTGCGGGGCAGGGACCTGAGGCACAAGGACCGCGCGACCCGGCTCGCCCTGCGGTCCGTCGAGTCGGCCCTGCGGGACGCCGGACTGTACGGCGCCGACGGCCCCGCTCTCGACGGCACACGTACCGCGGTTGTCGTCAGTTCCAACACCGGAAACTACGACAGTGTCTGCGGATACGTGGACACCGCCGCGAGACAGACCTCGCGTGCCATCAGTGCGATGGGTCTGCCGCATACCTCCACCAGCGCGATCGCGGGCTGGATCGCCAGCAACTTCGGCCTGCGCGGCCCTGCCGTAACCCTGTGCAACGGGGCGACGAGCGGCCTCGACGCCGTCTACTGGGGCCGTAACCTGATCGCCGCGGACCGCGCCGACACCGTCGTCGTCACGGGCGTCGAGCCGCACAACGATGTCGTGCAGAAGCTCTTGGGCGCCCGAGCTGTCGACGGCGCGGCCACCGTCCTACTGGAGTCCGCGGCGCACGACGCGGAGCGTGCAGATCGCGCCCGCGCCGTTCTGGGCGTCCACGGCCGCGGCCGGGACCATCACGAGGTGCTGTGCGTCGCCGTCGGATCCCGGCCCGAGGACATCGGCCTGTGGCTGACGGGGGACCGCGAGACCGATCCCGCGCAACGCGTCACGTTGGGTCGGCACGTCGCTCTGCAGGACACGCTGGGGGAGTGCGGCGGCGCGCTCGGCGTCCTGCAGTGCGCGGCCGCGGTCGCCCATTTCGACGCCGGCGGCGACGGTCCGGTGCTCGCCACCGCCCGCACCGCGGAACTCTCCCTCGCACTGACTCTCCTGCCGCCACCGGGCGCGCCCCGTCTCTCCTCATCCGAGCGAAAGGAACAGAACGTGTCCCACAACACGGCGGACTCCGTCGACCTGGAAGAACTCCGCAGCCTCATGGCGGCAACCTTCGAGCTGGCGCCCGAAGACGTCACCGACGACGCCAGCTTCACACAGGATCTCGGTGTGGACTCCCTGACCACCCTGGAGATCGCCACGCGGCTGGAGGACCGTTACGGCGTCGATGTCACGGACGAAGAGTTCAAGAGCATCAGCACCCTTCTGAGCGTCCGAGAGCTGGTCCGCCGGAAGCTCGCGGAGGCATGAGCGCGCAAGCCGGCCCGTCGGCCGGCGGCCGTCCGGTGGCGCTGGTCACCGGCGGCTCCCGGGGCATCGGCCGGGCCGTTGTGGAACGGCTCGCCCGCGACGGCCACGACGTGGCGTTCTGCTATCGCTCCAACGAAGCCGCAGCGAAGGAGGTGACGGACCTCGCCACCGCTGCGGGAGCCCGGGTGCATGCCCGGGCCGCAGACCTCTCCGAACCGGCCCGTGCGCGGGAGTTCGTGGCCGAGACGGAACAGGAGCTGGGCCCTGTGCGCACCGTCGTCAGCGCCGCGGGCATCACACGCGACCGTCCCCTCGCCCTCATGGACGACGAGGAGTGGCACGACGTCCTGTCCACCAACCTGGACGGCACCTATGCCATCTGTCGTGCCGTCATCTACCGCATGATGCGCCGGAAGGAGGGCACCATCGTCACGCTCTCCTCCATTGCCGGCCTGCACGGCAACGCCACCCAGACCAACTACTCCGCGTCGAAGGCCGGAATCATCGGATTCACCCGGGCCCTGGCGAAGGAATGCGGGCCCTATGGCGTACGCGCCAATGTCGTCGCCCCGGGCTTCATCACCACGGACATGACGGCTGCCCTGAACGACGAGGCCCGCGACCGGCTGAAGACGCGGATACCGCTCGCACGATTCGGCGTTCCTGACGACGTCGCCCACCTCGTCGGCTTCCTCGTCTCCGACCGCGCGTCCTACATCACCGGCCAGGTTTTCGGCGTGGACGGCGGACTCGTCCCGTGAGAACCCGTCTGTTCGCCGCACTCATCAGGCCCGCATGGGAGAGACATCAGTGGACAACACATTGCTAGACCTCCGCTGCAAGGCGGCGGGGCAGCAACCGCCCTGGGAGGATCCGGCCCAAGTGGAGCGCGTACGCCGGGAGATCGCCGAGCGCCCCGCTCTCGTACGGTCCACGGACGTCCTGGCCCTGCGCTCCCTGCTCGCCCGGGTGGCCGCAGGAGAGGCCCAGGTGATCCAGGCGGGCGACTGCGCGGAGAACCCGGAGGAATGCACGGCCGGCCTCGTCGCCCGAAAGAGCGCCGTACTCGACCTGCTGGCCGGCTCGTTGAAGCTGATCACGGGCAGACCCGTGGTGCGGGTGGGCCGAATCGCCGGCCAGTTCGCGAAGCCGCGCTCGAACCCCAACGAGACGGTAGACGGCCGTGAACTGCCGGTGTTCCGGGGGCACATGGTCAACGGACCGGAACCCCAGCCGGAGAGCCGCCGCCCCGACCCGCTGCGACTGATCACGGGATACATGGCCGCTGCCGACATCATGGGCCACCTCGGCTGGGATGGGCCCGGGCGGGCGACCATGGGCGAGCCCGCCGTGTGGACCAGCCACGAGGCCCTGCTCCTGGACTACGAACTGCCCATGCTGCGCCGGACGGAGGACGGCCGGCTGCTGCTCTCCTCGACCCATTTCCCCTGGATCGGGGACCGCACCCGGCACATCGACGGCGCCCACGTCGCGTTGCTCGCCGAGGTGATCAACCCCGTGGCGTGCAAGGTCGGCCCGGGAACGAACGCCGACGAACTGCTCGCGATATGCGCCCGGCTCGATCCGCTGCGGCAGGCGGGGAGGCTCACCCTGATCGCCCGGACCAGCGCGGCCCGGGCCGCCGAGGTGCTCCCGGCGCTCGTCGACGCGGTCCGTGGAGCGGGACATCCGGTGATCTGGCTCACCGACCCGATGCACGGCAACACCGTCTCCGCTGAGGACGGACGCAAAAGGCGGTACATCGAAACGATCATCCAGGAGATCGAAGTGTTCCAGGACGTCGTGCGCGCGGCCGGCGGTGTCGTCGGCGGACTGCACCTGGAGACCACCCCCGACGATGTCCTGGAGTGCCTGCCGAAGGCGTCGGCCGGGGACCACGTCGAGTCGGACGGCGCGTACACCAGCCTGTGCGATCCGCGGTTGAACCCCGCCCAAGCGATGGCGGTCGTGGGGGCCTGGCGGCCCTGAGAGGTGACTGCCGGCGTACAGGACACGTGAGACGACAGGACTCGGAAGGGAAGGCCATGCAGAACAAGACAGCCATCGTTACGGGAGCGGCCGGCGGGATCGGCAGCGTGGTAGCCACGGCCCTCGCCAAGCGCGGTGTCAAGGTCGCGGCGGTCGACCTCGACGCGGGCCGACTGGAGCAGTACGCGGCCGAGAGCATCGCCGACACGCCTGCGGTGACGGCTTTCCCCGCCGATGTCACGGACAGCGCGGCCGTACACACTCTCGTCGGTGAGGTCGAACGGCGCCTGGGCCCCGTCGACTTCCTGGTCAACGCGGCGGGGGTGCTGCACCTGGGGCCCGTCGTCGGCTTCGGCGACGACGAGTGGGCCCGCACCATGCAGGTCAACGTCACCGGCGTCTTCCACATGTGCCGGGCGGTGGCGGAGCGGATGGCCCCCCGGGGCTCGGGGGCGATCGTGACCGTGGCCTCCAACGCCGCGCGCACCCCACGCGCGGAGATGGCCGCCTACGCCGCATCGAAGGCCGCCGCCTCCCAGCTCACCAAGTCCCTGGGCATCGAACTCGCACCGCACGGCATCCGCTGCAACGTGGTCGCCCCCGGGTCGACGGAGACACCGATGCTCAGCTCGATGTGGCACGACGAATCCGGCCGGGAGGCCACGGTCCGCGGCCGCCCGGAGGCGTACCGGCTCGGGATCCCGCTGGGCCGCATCGCACAACCCGAGAACATCTCCGACGCCGTGCTCTTCCTGCTGTCCGACGAGGCCTCGCACATCACGCTCCACGACCTGACCGTCGACGGCGGAGCGACCCTCGGTGCTTAGGTCCTGACCCTTGCCTTCCGAATGCCAGGGCCCGCCGAGACCGGCGACGACCTCGATCGGCGCCCGCGTCGCTTCCCCCACCCACCCGAGAGGATGGCCATGCCCAGCATCCCGCCCATCGAGCCCTACTCGATGCCGACCAGCGGGGAACTGCCGGCCCGCACACCCCGCTGGACCGTCGATCCCGCGCGGGCCGTACTGCTCATCCACGACATGCAGAGATTCTTTCTGCGGCCGCTGCCCGACGGACTGCGCACCGAACTCGTCCGCAATACACACGCCCTGCGCGACCACTGCCGAAGCGTCGGCATGCCTGTCGCGTACACGGCGCAACCCGGCAGCATGACGCCAGAACAACGCGGGCTCCTGGCCGACTTCTGGGGCCACGGTATGCGGGCCAGCCGCACCGACCGGGAGATAGCCGACCCCCTGACACCCGCGGAGGACGACTGGGTGTTCACCAAGTGGCGGTACAGCGCCTTCTTCAAGACCGACCTCCTCCAGCAGATGCGCCGGAGCGGGCGCGACCAGCTCGTGGTGTGCGGTGTATACGCCCATGTCGGCGTGTTGATGAGCGCGATGGAGGCGTACACCCACGACATCGAAGCGTTCCTCGTGGCCGACGCCGTCGCCGACTTCAGCGAGGACGATCACCGAAGGACCCTCGAATACGCGTCCCGTACCTGTGCCGTCGTCACGACGACGAAAGAGGTGCTCGAATGACCGGGGCGCAGCAGCAGGCCGACCTCCTCCACCGCGTCCTGTCGTCAGAACCCGCGGCCTACGCCCTGCTGCACCGCCCCGCGGCGAGTGAAGCGGGCGTGGTCGACGTGCTCCTCGGCGAGGTGTCCGAGTGCGTCTCCCTCGACGCGCTGCCCCTCTCGCGCGCCGCACACAGGCCCGGCCGGCACCATGAGGTGCTGGCCGTCGTGCCCTTCCGGCAGATCACCGAGCGTGGCTACCACTGTGCCGACGACGGCGCGCCGCTTCTCGCGCTGACGGTGCGTGAACAATCCAGGGTGCCGCTCGCCGACGTCCTGCGGCGGGTGCCGGACGGTGGCATCCAACTGTCCGAGGGGCATTTCGACGTTCCCGACGACGCCTACGAGGACATCGTGGCACGTGTGGTCGCGGACGAGATCGGTACCGGTCTCGGCGCGAACTTCGTCATCAAACGGTCCTTCGTCGCCGAGATCACGGACTACGGCGCCCACAGCGCACTGACGTTGTTCAGGCGACTGCTGGAGCGTGAGTCGGCCGCGTACTGGACCTTCCTGATCCATACGGGCGAGCGGACCTTCGTCGGCGCCTCGCCCGAGCGGCACGTGAGCCTGCGCGGCGGGACCGCGGTGATGAATCCGATCAGCGGCACCTACCGCTATCCGGAGAGCGGCCCCTCCCTGCCGGGCGTCCTGGACTTCCTTGCCGATCGCAAGGAGACGGACGAGCTGTACATGGTGGTCGACGAGGAACTCAAGATGATGAGCCGGGTCTGCTCCCACGGTGTCGCGGTCGACGGCCCGTACCTGCGGGAAATGTCCCGGCTCGCCCACACCGAGTACTACATCGAGGGCCGGACGCCGCGCGAGCCGCAGGAGATCCTGCGCGAAACCCTGTTCGCGCCCACCGTCACCGGCAGCCCGCTGGAGAGCGCCTGCCGCGTCATCGCCAAGTACGAGCCGGGCGGTCGTGGCTACTACAGCGGTGTCGCCGCGCTCATCGGCCGGGACGAGCACGGCGGACGGACGATGGACTCCGCCATCATGATCCGTACCGCCGACATCGACCGGAGGGGGCGGCTCGCCATCGGCGTCGGAGCGACGCTGGTACGCCATTCCCAGCCGGCCGCCGAAGTGGCCGAGACCCGGGCCAAGGCGGCCGGTCTCATCCTCGCGCTGCGGGAACGCTCGCCCACCGCGTTCGGGGACCACCCCGAAGTACGTGCGGCGTTGCGCAGGCGCAACGACCCACTGGCGGAGTTCTGGCTGGCCGACAGACGGGAGTCCGGCGTACCCGAGCACGGGCTCACCGGGTTGCGCGTCCTCGTGATCGATGCCGAGGACACCTTCACATCCATGATCAGGGCGCAGCTCCGGAGCCTGGGTCTTGAGGTGACGGTCCGCCGCTTCGACGAGCCGTACTCCGTCGACGGCCACGACCTCGTCGTGATGGGACCCGGCCCCGGCGACCCGTGTGCGTCGGCGGATCCGAAGGTCGCCCACCTGGAGGCGACGATGCGTGAACTCCTGCACGCGGGAAGGCCGTTCCTCGCCGTGTGCCTGAGTCATCAGGTGCTCAGCCGCCTGCTCGGCCTCGACCTCGTCCGCAAGGACGTACCTCACCAGGGACTGCAGCGCGAGATCGACCTCTTCGGCCGCAAGGAGCACGTCGGCTTCTACAACACGTTCGCCGCGCACAGCACGCGCGACGTCATCGAGGCGCCCCACGCGTCATGCGTCGAGGTCAGCAGGGACAGGGACACGGGCGAGGTGCACGCCCTGCGGGCCCCGCGCTTCGCCTCGGTGCAGTTCCACGCGGAGTCCGTCCTCACCCGGAACGGCCCGCGCATCGTCGGGGAACTGCTCGCAGGTCTCGCGCCGACCGCTGGACCGAACTCAACCGACAACACAGCACCGTTGGCCGCCTCGGCCGCCGATGGTGCGTCTGCAAGGGACGTGTGACGGCATGGGCGGAATACTCAGCGGAAAGAACATCCTGGTCACGGGTGTGCTCACCGAGAAGTCCATCGCCTTCCACGTGGCGCGGCTCGCCCAACGCGAGGGCGCCAACGTCGTGCTGACCGCCTATGGCCGGCGCAGCCTCGTGGAGTTGATAGCCAAGCGGCTTCCCGGCCCCGCCCCCATCGTGGACCTGGACGTGCAGAACCAGGAGCACCTGGATTCTCTGGCCGACCGGGTCGCCGAGCATCTCGGACCCGACACGGCGCTCGACGGCGTCGTGCACTCCATCGCGTTCGCCCCGCAGGACGCCCTGGGAGGGAACTTCCTGCATACGGACTGGAGTTCAGTCGCCACATCGATGGAGGTATCGGCGTACTCACTCAAGGCGTTGACCGTCGCCGTGATCAAGCTCCTCGAACCGCGCGGTGCGGCGGTCGTGGGCATGGACTCCGACGCTCAGCAGGCCTGGCCCTATTACGACTGGATGGGTGTCAGCAAGGCGGCCCTTGAGGCGACGTCCCGCTACCTGGCCCGCGAACTGGGTGGCCGGGGCATCCGCTGCAATCTGGTCGCCGCGGGGCCGATCAGATCCACGGCCGCCAAGTCCATCCCCGGATTCCAGGCACTGGCCGAGGCCAGTACCGTCCGTGCCCCGCTCGGCTGGGATCTGGAGGACCCCGAGCCCGCGGCCCGCGCCGTGGTGGCTCTGCTGTCGGACTGGTTCCCCAAGACGACCGGCGAGATCGTCCACGTGGACGGCGGGACTCACATGGTCGGGGCATGACGAACCCTACGCGGAGGGTCGGCCATGCGGCGGCGGGGACCGCTGTGCACCCGGACGCCGGTCACGGCTCCGGGGGCGGCCTTCCCGACGTCCTGGAAGACTTCTGCGCCGAGCTCTTCTCGTCCCTCCGGCGCAAGGACCAACAGCTCAAGGCCAGGCAGTACCTCCGCGGTCTCCTGGCGACGAAGGGCCGCAAGTCGATCCGGAATGTCGCCACGTCGACAGGAGATCCGGCGGCGGCTCAGAGCCTTCACCACTTCATCGTCAACTCGACCTGGGACTGGCGCCCCACCAGGGCGGCGCTGGCCGCCTATGCGGAGAGGGTCGCACCGGGCCATGCGCTCGTCGTGCACCCGATGCCGATTCCCAGGGCCGGAGAACAGTTCGTGGGCGTGGACGAGATGTTCGACCCGTTCCTGCGGCGGACCTTCCACGGACAGCTGGCATACGGTGTGTGGTCGGCGTCCCCAGCGCTGAGCGCACCGGTCGACTGGTTGCTCTTCCTGTCGGGCAGGGGGTTCCTCGAAAGCGGTTCACCGTCGCGGGCGGCAGGGGACCGCGACGGGCAGCCGCCCGCCCAGCTCGGCAGCGAGGGCGGGGACACACCGGAAAGCTGTGCCGTGACCGCCGCCCTCACCACGCCCCGCGACACCTGGACCAGAGGCCGGCCGGTGGTGTTGAACGTGCCCGGAACCGCGACACCCACCACCATGGCGCGGTTCAGGGAAGACGCCACCCCCGTTCTTGTACGGGCGGGACTCTCCACCCGCCTCGCCGTGACCGACAGAGGCATGCCCGGCTACGGGCATGGCTCCTTTCCCGCGCACGTCATCCTCGAAGCCGCGAGGAGTGCCCGTCGCCCTGTGCGGCGAATCGCGCCCCGGGACACACGGCCGACGGCATTTTCCCTGGCGGTCGCCGTACCTGTCCGGCTGGCGAACGAGCCGGGCGGAGGGGCGCGGTACCTCCTCATCGGTGAATGGTGCGACCCGAAGCGGCCTCCCGAGCGGCTGTGGCTGACCGACATGGCCGAGACGCCGCTGCAGCGGCTCGTGGAGTACGCGGGTCTGGCCGACCGGGTCGACCGGGATGCCTCGCGGGCCGCCGAGACCGTCGGACTGCGCGACTTCGGCGGGAGGTCACTCGCCGGGTGGCACCGCCACGTGACTCTGGCGTCCGCGGCGTACATCGCGTCGGAGCTGGTGCGGGGATCGGGCACCGCTCCACGGCGGGGCGGGAAGGCGCACCGTGCGGCCCGGTCCTGCCTTCGGCTGTGACCGGCCGCGTACGGCCCTGGCAGGGATCACGGTCGAACCGAGCCGTCCCGGCCACCACCGATGTCTCAACTCTGCCTACGGAACTGGATACGTGAGATATGAACACGACCACTTTGATCCTGGCCACCCGGAACCCGGGAAAGCTCGTAGAGCTCAAGACGATCCTGGCCGAAGCGGCCCTCCCCTACGACCTGGTCAGCGCCGACGCCTACCCCGACATCCCGGACGTGAAGGAAACCGGAGTCACGTTCGCCGAGAACGCACTGTTGAAGGCCCACACCCTCGCCCGGGCCACCGGGCTCCCCGCCATCGCTGACGACTCGGGTCTGTGTGTCGATGTCCTCAACGGTGCGCCCGGTATCTTCTCCGCCCGCTGGGCCGGCCGGCACGGCGACGACGAGGCCAACCTGCGCCTGCTCCTTGCGCAGTTGAGTGACATTGACCATCCTCACCGCGCCGCCCGCTACATCTGTGCCGCCGCGCTCGCGCTTCCCGACGGTACGGAGCACGTGACCCGCGGAGAGCTTCCCGGTGTGCTGCGTACGGTCGCGGAAGGCACGGGCGGATTCGGCTACGACCCGGCCTTCCAGCCCGAGGGCGAGACTCTGACCAACGCGCAACTGCCCCCGGAGCGCCAGCATCTTTTCAACCACCGGGCCGCCGCATTCCGGAAGCTGGTACCGGTGATTCGAGAGCTGGTGGGGTGACAGGCGGCCCGGCGCGGCCCTGAGGCAGCGACAATCGACCTGGCCGGCCCGGGAACGTGCGAGATATCTCAATTAAATTGTTTACTCGACCGGACGACCTGACACACTTCCTATCCTCCACTTTACCGCCCGGACCGCTCGGGTGAATGATTGCAAGGTAATTCCGGCCACCCACGCATTCGCGTTCCTCACCGCGTGCACCTGAATCGCGAGGGATCAAGGCAGGAACAGCATCATCCAGTGAGAGGAAGGGCATATGAGCCGCTTCGAGGCTATGTGGGATCGCTTTTGGACCGACCTTCCCACCACTTCCGGCGCATCTCCGTGGGACGTGGACCCCACGTATGTCGCCCATGCTCATGTGCACTTGTTCGGCAGCGTGCTCGATCCGTCCAAGCCCGTCATAGATGTCGGCTGTGGAGACGGCGCGCAGACCGCAGCCCTCGCCACACACTTCGGCCGGGTGGTGGGCGTGGACGTGGCCCCGAGCGCCGTCGAGCGCGCGCGCAAACACCACGGCGCTCCCGGCGTCGAGTACGAACAGCTGGATCTGCTCGTACCCGAACAGGCCGCCGCCCTGCACGACAGGATCGGTGACGCCGGTCTCTACGTCCGTACGGTTCTCCACGCGTTCACCCCGGACGAACTGAAGCTCGCGGTGACGTCTCTGGCACACCTGGCCGGCGCCACAGGCGGGATCTTCCTGTATGAACTGGCCCCGGCCAGCAGGGACTTCATCCTGGGACAGCTCAAGGGGGAGGGCGCTCCCGCGGAGAGGTTCGGATTCGTCTTCGACCGGGCGCCGCTGCCCGTCGCCCGGGAGGACGGCGCTCTGCAGAGCGAACTCGCTGCGGCCGGCTTCGACATCGTCTCCACAGCGCCCATCGACTACCAAGGCACGGTCACGGCGGAGGGGCGGCATGTGAACGTCCCCGCGTTCTTCGTGATGGCGCGAGCCGGGGCGAGGCAGTAGCCCCGGAGGCATCGGGCGGTCGCCATCGAGCGGGCGGAGTGGGGTCTGTCGGCGCAGGCCACGCATGGCCCGTGGTTCGTCAGGGGAGGCGGGGCCCGGTCGGGCCCCGCCACTCGTCGTCACATCGGCCTGCAATCAATCCGGCGAATCAGCGCCTCTTTTGTTCAAGCCGCTGGTGCGAGTTGGCTCCGCTCGTTGACCAGGTTGTTGTGCCGCTCGGTCAGCAGCCGCAGGGTGGTGGGCCGATCCCCGGCCGTAACCCTGCGCAGGGGGGAGGGTCGACGGCGGCGTCGCCGTGGGCGAGCGTCCGGGGCCCCTTCAGCAAGTCGGTGGGAATAGTCCCGAACGGAACTCGGTAGGGCGCACCGCATTTCGGAATCCGACTCCTCTGGCACCTGACACATTGCTCGGGGAGCTATTGCCGGAGACATCGAGCAGCGCCTAGCGTTTTTCTTATGGGTTACGTGATTTCGGTTAACACGGGTCCGATCGTTCCTGCGGAGTTCGCTTCGCGCCATAAGTCGGCCATCAAGAAAGTTCCCATCGAGGGAAGCGTCCAAGTCGGTAAACTCGGCTTCCACCGGGACGAACAGGCCGCAGACTTTCACGGCGGGGCACTCCAGGCTGTTTACGCCTATGCGCGGGAAGATCTCGACTGGTGGTCGAGCCGCCTGCAGAGGCCTTTGCGGAACGGGATATTCGGGGAAAACCTCGACCTCACGCACTTCGACGCGAGTGGTTCTGTACTCGCCGAGAAGTGGCGGGTGGGCGAAGTCCTCCTTCAGGTCATGGCGCCGCGTATGGCCTGCGGCACTTTCGGAGGCTGGATGAAGGAGAAAGGCTGGGCCAAACGCTTCAACAGTGCTCGCAGGCCCGGGGTTTACCTCCGTGTGCTCGAAGAGGGGCGGATCGCCGCAGGGGATCCCGTAGAAGTCGTATGGCGGCCGGCCAAGCACGTGACGGTGGCGGAGGCGGTCGGAGCGATCCTGGACGAGGAAGACGTCCTGCGTCGCATCACCGAGATGGCCGACGAAGAACCCGCGTGGGACCGCACGGCGATGATGTTCCATGTCTCGAACCGAACCAGGTCCCGTGCCGGCGGGGCGAGCGGAACACCTTCCGCCTCTCCTGTGCCTGTGCCTGTGCCTGTGCCTGCTCCTGCTCCTGCTCCTGCCGAGCTGGTGCGACCGATGCTTGACGTATTCGGGGATTTCAGTACGCAGGATCCCGCTACGGCCCTGGCTGAAGCGGTGGCCGCCTGCCCGTTCCAGGAGTCGGCCGAGAACGGTGGCATCTACGCGCTCCGGGCCGACGACGTCCGGCACGTGCTGACGAGCCGGGAGTTCTGGTCCCAGAGCTCTTCCGACCAGCGGATCGACTCGCTGCCGGAGGTGGACAGGAGCCAGCGGAGAAGGCTCAAGGAGTTCTTCGCCCACTGGCCCGTGTTCTCCGACTCCGACTACCACACACAGGTTCGCCGGGTGGCCCTGCGGTTGTTGCGCGCCGCCGTGACGCCGGCGCTGCTGACCGCGTGCGCCACGGTGGCCGACGACCGGCTCGCCGCCATGGGCGAGGGGTCCGTCGACTGGCTGACCGAGTTGGCGAATCCGCTGGCCCGGGAGGTCGTCGCCGCTCTGACAGGACACTCCGACGCGGACGTGCTCATTCGGCTGGGCCGCGCCGTGATGGACGAACTGGCCACGCCACGCCTGGACATGGCGCGGATCGAACGCGCGATCACGGCGGTCGATGGGATGCGCGACTGGTTGCGCGCAGCGCGGACGGCCCCGCGGACACCGTTCGTGGCGGGCGTCGGGGAGCTGTGGGACGACCCCGCCTTCGGACCCGAGGTTGCCACCGCCCTGCTCACACAGGTTGTCACCGGCGCTCACGATCCGACCGCCACGGCCCTGTGCGTCGTGGGGGAACGTGTCACCGGCGACATGCTGACGCGTACCCCGGTACCCCAGCTCAGAGAAGAGGTGCTCCGGCTGGCCACTCCCTTCCGGTTCGCGAACCGATACGCGCGCGTCCCGGTCCACGTCGGCCCGTACCACCTCGACCGCGGCGACAGGATCAACCTGTGCCTCGCCACGGCGAACCTGGATCCGAAGCACTACGCCGACCCACTGCAGATCCGGGACCGGGGCGCCTCCCGCTCCTTCAGCTTCGGAGCGGGAGAACACTACTGCCCCGGTGCCCCGCTCGCCCGCGCGGTGGTCGATGTCCTCCTCGAATCGCTCAAGAGGCTCGGTGGGCATTTCCACGCGGAGCACATCGAGCGGGAACCGGAACTTCCCATGCTGCGGTACCGGACACTCCAGGGACGGTTACTGCGCTCGGCGCTACCTGCCTGCGCGTCGCCCTCCTACGCCCCGACAGGAGGTTCGGAGGAGCGTTTCTGAACCCACCGAACCGCGCCGCAGGGCGCGCGCAAGCCCCCACGGGGATGTCCGCCGCAGGCCGCAGCGCGGAGCCGTCGGCTGTTCCGTCTCAGACATGGAGCCCACCTTGAGCGTGCTGGTAATAGACACTGACCCTGGGCTCGATGACGCCCACGCCATGGCCATGGCCCTGACTCGCTCGGGGAAGCGCCCGCACATTCCGGTGGCCGCCGTGTGCACGGTCGCAGGCAACGTCGGGATCGAGACCGTGACGGCCAACGCGAGATGGCTGCTCGGTGCCTACGGTGGCGACGCGACCCGTACCCCCCTGTACCGAGGTGCCGCAGGCCCTCTCGCAGGCCCGCGCTCCGAGGCTCCGGACATCCATGGAGCGGACGGACTCGGCGAGTTCAGCCGGTGGCCCGTCGAACACGTCCAGGAGCATGCCGCACCGGCGGCACTCGCCCTGGTCGAGACGGCCCGCCGCCATCCGGGCGAGACCACCCTTGTGGCGCTCGGCCCCCTCACCAACGTTGCCCTCGCCCTGCGGCTCGAACCGAGACTTCCCCAACTGCTCGACAGGGTGGTGGTGATGGGCGGCGCCATCCACGGCCGCGGCAACCTTACGATCAGCGCCGAGTTCAACATCGGTGCCGACCCGGCCGCGGCAGATCTGGTCTTCGCCGGCTTCCCCCGTCTCACCCTGCTCTCCTGGGAGACGACGCTGGCCCACTCCTTCACACCCGACGAGTTCGCGTCCTTCTTCGAGGGCGGGAGCAGGGCGGCCACGACTCTCCGGAACATCGTGGCGAACCGCTTCGTCACCGACCCGGCGTACGCCGAGCGTGTCGACTATGTGCGTGCCGATCCCCTGGCCATGGCGGTCGCGGTCGATCCCACGGTCGTGACTCGAGCGGTGCAGCACCGCGTCTACGCGGAGTACCGGCCGGAAAGCCACAGCCACGGTGCCACCGCCGTCGATTGGCGCGACACACAGCAGGACAGGCCCACTCTCACCATCGTTCAGGAACTCGACCGTGGCCGCCTGCTCGAACTGCTGCGGATCTGACCGCGGACAACAGGCTCAGTCGAACCCCCCCCCGCCACGACCGCGACACTTCCCCCGCGCAGACCACGCCGCCGGTGCACCGCACGGCCCGCGGGTCCCTGACGCGCGGTTGCCGGAGCCACACACCCCCGGGAAAGGAAAGGCCATGACCACACCGATGCCCGCGTCCGAGGCCGAGGATCCACTACTGGACCTCGCGGAGATGTCGCTCGACATCTCTCCACGCCTCGCGGAGCAGATCGCCTTCATCGCCGAGACCGACCGGCTGAAAGCAGTGCTCCGGTTGAGCCCTCTGCTGTCCGCACCTCGCAGGGAGAACGACGCCGAGCACTCCTGGCACCTGGCTCTGATGGTGCTCGTCCTCGCGGAGTACGCGAACGAGCCGATCAACGTCGAACGCACACTGAAGCTTGTTCTGGTCCACGACCTCGTGGAGATCTACGCGGGTGACACATGCCTCTTTGACGACGAGGCACGGAAGGACCAGGCACAGCGTGAAGCGGCCGCCGCGGGCCGGCTGTTCGCCATACTTCCCGCCGACCAGGAGGCGGAGTTCCACGGGTTGTGGGACGAGTTCGAAGCGCGGCGGACCCCCGAGGCGAGGTTCGCCAAGGCGATGGACCGTTTGCAGCCCCTGCTGTTGAACGCCGGGAACCAGGGAGGCACCTGGCGTTCCCCGGGCGTCACGGGCGCGCGGGTGCGTGAACGCACCTCCGCCATCGATGACGGTTCGCGCGCGCTGTGGAGCTGCACGGAGGAGCTGCTCGCGCTGGGTGTCAGGAAGGGCTGGCTGACACCCGGATAAGGAGCCGGAGGCGGGAGCGCGAGGGCGCAACGGCTCCCGATGCCCGCCCTCCGGCGGAGCGCTCGGATACGGGTCGTCCCGGTGCACCGGGACTCAGGACGTCCATGTCGCTCCTGCCGCGCCGGCCGGTCTCAGGGATGCAGTATGCGAGCCAATTTGACGCGCGAGTCCACGTCGAGTTTCCGGAAGATCTGGCGCAGGTGATAGTTGACGGTGTGTGGCGACCGCGAAACCCTCTTCGCCACTTGTTGATTGGTCAGACCCTCAGCCACCAGGCAGGCGATCCGGTGCTCGGCCTCCGTAAGCACGGAGCGGGCCCGGGACCGGCGCTGTTCCCGGCCCGAGGCGGGCGGCTGGGAGACGCCGACGTGTCGCGGACTGTCCTCCCCGGCGTCCTGAAGCAGCGACTCGACACGAGCTGCCGAGACGAGCGCGCCGATGGCGTGGTAGCGCTCCCGGGCAGTCCTCAGGTGCCGCCGCGCCGTGTGACGGTGCTCCCGCCGTTTCAGAAGCATGCCACCCAGATCCTCGCTGGCAGCCGCGGAGGCCCAGGGCGCAACGTGCTGGAGGGCCGCGTGTTCCAGAGCGTCGGGGTCTTGGTGCAACAGCGCCCAGGCGTGCCTGGCAGTGGCGGCGAGTCCAGCCTGTCCGGGGTTCTGGTCCGCGAGCCGGGTGACCTGCCGGGTGACCGCCGCGGCCAGTCCGTATTCGCCCGCGGCCAGGCCGAGACGCACCAGGCGCGCGGATACTTCAGGGTTGAGCAGGAAGAGGGACGGCTTGGCCAGCAGGTCGGGGAACCGCTTGGCGAACAGGCCGAGCGCCCCGCTCGCGTCCATATCGGTGGTCGTGACGCGGAAATCCGCCCAGCTGTGTCGCACCGGCGGCAACGTGCCGGGCTGTAAGTCGAGTTGGGAGCGAGCTCGCCCGATCTGGTCCGCGGCCTCGGACCATCGGCCACGGGCGAGAGAGAGCAGGGACAGCAGGGAGAGCCCCTGCGAGGCGGGCAGGTGGGCGCTCACGCGCAGTGCCAGTGCCACCCCCGTGCGAACTTCGGCCTCGGCCTCTTCGGTACGGCCCATGCCCGCAAGCAGCCGGCCGCGAACGATCGCTGACTCTGCCCTCGCCCACGGATGGTCGAGCCGCTCGGCCAGCTCCCGCGTGTGAGTGAGCTCGGTCTCGCCTTCCGCGAATCGGCCGAGATGGGCCAGCTTGTCGGCCAGGGCGAGGGAGGGATAGGGGCGCCAGGAGACCGGCAGGGCAGTGTGGTCCATCCGCTGGGCCCGGTCTCCCCACTCAAGCGCCTGATCGACGTGGCCCGCCGCCCACTCCAGGTTCGACAGGATCAATGCCGCTACGACGGACGAGGCACCCTGCCCCCGCTTCGTGGCGATGGCCCGCGCCCGGTCCCGCTGCTCCGTCTCTTTGTGGCCGAACAGCGAAAGAATCAGCGCGCCATCGGTGCCCCCGTCCGCGGTGTCCCCGGGTGAGCCGGGCGTTCGGACCAATGTCCGCCGCATCGCGGCCTCGCTGCGCGGGTCGAGAGGCCGGCCCGGGTTGTCCTGTGACAGCAGGAGGGCTGACACCAGGGAGTCCGGGGTCTGCTCCGTCGCCCTCGCCACCGGTCCGCTCTCCCGGCCGGGTTCAGCCTCGATGTCGGCTCCTGCGCCTCCGGTGCCCATGACGTGCTCGCGGGGCCGGGGGACGGGCACACCGCGCAGCAGGGCCTGCCGCACAGGCGCGGGGATCTCGGTCCTGAGTCTGTGGCTCAGGCCGGGCGAGAGAAACATGAACCGGTCGCTGGTCGACCCGATCACTCCTGCGGCGAGCGCCTCTTCAAGCGCAGGCAACAAGGAGAGCACGGTCACGGACTGTACCCGGGCCACCTCCTGAAGCGTGAACTCTTCGCCGACGAGCGCGGCAGCGTGGGTGAAATCCTGAGCGGCATCGGATAGTTGCGGCTGTTCTGAGGCGGGGTCAGACCGTGACTCGTGCGCTGCGTGATTCGGCATGCGAATTACCCATCAGCTTGTTCCTGTGGTTGCCTCGTGAGTCTTACTGCCGCTCTGGGTGTGAACAAGACCGCTCCGCGGTTCTGGCATGGCGCGAATGCCCCGGTGATACAGGCGTGATACGTGCTGCATAGGGGGCGCAGTATCAATACCGCACCGGGGAAGCCTCGTATCGAAGCTTCACTGCCTGCTCAGCGAAGTCACGCTGCTCCCGGAAGGGCCTGTCGAGCGCCGGGGCGAGGTGAAGGCCGCGAAAGGCGATACAGGATCGGCAGGTGGTCACCTGGCGGGCCCACGGAGGCATCGTCAACGCGGTCAGCCCAGAAATGATCGACAACCGGCAAGCGGTCCGGTGGCCGTCCGCGGATGGTACGAACTCAGCGAGAAAAGCTTCAGCCAGCTGGTTCCCCCAGCGGAGATACCTGTTGAGAGGGCCCGGGCTGATCTGTTGCTCGTCGCGGGTGGCGACGACGCGATGCGGCCGTCCCTGACCTTCGCCGAACAACTAGCACAACGCCGGTGAAGACCGGCGGCAGGGGCCCCGGCGGTGGTGCCCCGTCACTTCGGCCGGGTGATCGCCCGGGCTGTGCGGGCAGCCTTCTCCTCCGTCTCCGTGAGGGTTTCGCTTCCCGCGCCGAACAGTCCCTGGCGGAAGAATTCGGCGAGGCCGTGGGCGGCGCCGGCGATGCGGAGCAGCAGGTCGTACGCGTCGTCCGCGTCCGCGGTCAACTCTCGGGCGATGGGCAGCAGGAGGCCGGCCACCTCGTCGCCGGCCGCAGCCAGGTCGGCGAACCGGGATTTGTCGAGGCCCGCGTGGAAGGTGATGTCGAACAGGGCCGGTTCCTCGGCGGCGAAACGGACGTAGGCGGACGCGAAGGACGCCAGTTGTTCCGCGGGTTCCCCGCCGGTGGCCACAGCCGCTGCGAAGCGCTTCCGTTGCTCGCGGTATCCCGTCGTGGCGAGTTCGGCCAGCAGGGTCTCGCGGTCGGCGAAGTGCTTGTACGGCGCCGCGACGCTCACTCCCGCCCGGCGGCTCGCTCCGGCCAGGGTGAAGCCGTGCGGGCCGTGCTCGGCGACCAGGTCCAGGGCTGCCCGCAGCAGGGCGTTGCGCAGATCTCCGTGGTGCTGCCCGGTAAGTCGCCGCTTGACGGGAGAACTCATGGCAGTAAGGTTAACACCACTTACCAGGTGAAAGGTACTAACCATGGGAGCCACCATGATCGCCGCCCGTTTCCACCATGTCAGCCTGTCGGTCGCGGACCTCGCGGCCCAGGAAGCCTGGTACGGCGACGCTCTCGGTCTCACGCACGTGGACGAACGCCTGGAGATGCCCGAGGCGGACGTCCGTACCGTCGTCCTGAGCGGCGCGGCCGGCCTGCGGGTGGAGTTCGTCCAGCGGCCCGGTTCGAGCCCCGCCGCGTACGACGATCCCTTCGCCGCCACCGCCGTGCAGACCTTCACCCACCTCGCGGTCCAAGTCCCCGGCCTCGACGCCGCGTTCGCCCGCTTGACCGAAGAATGCGGCGCGGTCCCGGTGTCACCGCCCGCACCCGGGGTGACCCCGGGCATGCGGTACGCCTACGTCGCCGACCCGGAGGGCAACCTCATCGAACTGATCGAACTGGTCGGAGTCTGATGGTCCGGCCCGCCCCGGCCAGTACATATCGGGTTTGGGACGGATGGATACGCTTGAGCGGAAGGGGCGGCGCGCGCCCGCGCCGGGGCGCAACGGGCGTGCGTGGACCGTCCGAGCCCTCGAATCGCCAGTCGCTCGACGGGCGATGTAACCGGCCCGCCCCGGGCAGGAGACCGGCGACGGTGGCAGGAAGAACGTGGCGGGATCGACGGGCAGTGTCAAGACAGGGCGCTACACGGTTCTCGGACCGATGCGGGTATGGCGCGGTGACACGGAACTGACTCCTGGCCCGCCGGAGCAGCGGGCGCTGCTCGCCCTGCTGGCGCTACGGGCGCCTGGTCCGGTCAGCGTGCACGAGGCGGTCGACGTGATCGGGGAGGGCGGCCCCCCGGACAGCGCCGTCAATGGCGCGCACCGGCACATCGGCGGCCTGCGGCGCCTCCTGGAGCCGGAGCTGGCGCCGCGGGCCGTTCCGCAGACCCATCCAGATCCTCACACCAGCCCTGAGCAGCATTGGATAGCCTTTCGGTATGCACAACGGCCCTTCGGCACCTCTCGTTGGACGCGACCAGGAGTGCGCGGTCTTCATGTCGGCGCTTGAGGATCTCTCCGCAGGCCGGGGGCGCGCCCTGCTGGTGGAGGGTGAGCCGGGCATCGGCAAGACCGCGCTCATGGCGGCCGGGCTGGCCGCGGCGGAAGAGGCGGGTCACACCGTGCGCACCGGTACGTGCGACGAACTGTCGGAACGACTTCCCCTGTCCGTGCTGTTCGAGGCTCTGGGTGTCAACTCGGAATCAGCGGTCCCGGCCCGGGCCCGCACCGGTCACGCCGTGCGGGGCGGCGACGGGACGGGCTCCGTCGATCGGGGCGGAGCCATCGCGGCTGCCTCGGGGGACCCGGTGGCAGCCGCCGTCGAGCGGTTGCTCGTTCTCGTGGACCGGCTGTGCGCCCAGGGCCCGCTGGTACTCGCCGTGGACGACCTGCAATGGGCCGACGGGACGAGCCTGCTGGTGTGGCGGCGGCTGATCCGTGCTGTCGGGCAGCAGCCGTTGCTGCTCGTGGGAACCTGCCGCTCCGTACCGCAGCGAGCGGAGACAGACCGGCTGCGCCGTGATCTGCGGGACCACGGCGGGATGTCGGTCGTACTGAATCGACTGGGGGCGCCCGGAGTGGCGGAGCTGGCCGGCGGCCTGACCGGAGGGTACCCGCCGGGCCCCCGCCTGGTGGCCCAGCTCGACCTCGCGGCCGGCAACCCCCTGTACGTCAGGGAGATGCTGGACGCCCTGACCCGTGCGAACGCGCTGGAAGTGCAGGAAGGCGCCATCGAAGTGCGAGCAGGGGCAGTCGCCGACGGCGGCGCGGCCCCCGGCCCAGGGGCGGGCGTGATGTCACCAGCCGAGGCGATCGCCGACCGTCTGGACTTCCTGTCCGCCGACACCCGCGACGTCCTGCGGACCGCCGCCCTCTTCGGCTCCGACTTCTCCGTCACCGATGTCTCCGGCGTGCTCGGCCGCCCGGCCGCGGCGCTGGCCGGGCCGGTGCGGGAGGCGGTTGCCGCAGGCGTTGTGGAGTCCTCCGGCCCCCGGCTGCGGTTCCGCCACGGCCTGCTGCGCCAGGCGCTGTACGAGTCCTTGCCCGCCGCGCTGCGGATCGCGCTGCACCGTGACGCGGCACGGTCTCTGATCGCCGCGAACGGGCCGGCTGAGCGGATCGCGCAGTTGCTCCTCGCGGCGATCGACGCCGCGGACGGCTGGGAGACCGACTGGGTCATCGACAAGGCCGGTGTGCTCGCCCGCAGGGCTCCCGTCGAGGCTGCGGCCCTGTTGGAGCACGCTTCGTCGCACACCCGCGAGGACGACCCGCGACGGCCGTCGCTCGAAGATCACCTCACCTCGGTCAACTTCCTCCTGGCGCGGTACGACAGGGCCGCCGAGGTGGCCCGCGGAGTCCTCGCACGCAGCACGGACCCGGAGCGGCGCGGCCGGGCCGTGTGGACCCTCGGATACGTTCTGCTGCGCACGGCGCGGCCCGGGGAGGCCCTGACGGCGGTTCGTGAAGTGGCGGCAGGTCTCGCATCCGGCACTCCCTGGTACGCGAGGCTGCGGGCCATGGAGGCCATGGTCGACCAGGCGTCGGGCCGGTTCGAGGAGGGGGCGTCGACCGCTGCTGCGGCCCTCGCGCTCGGGGAACGCCTGCCGGATCCGATGGCCGTGGGGTACGCACGCCACACACTCGCCATGACGTGCTACGCCCGCCAGGACATGCAGGGCTGCGTGGAGCACATCTCCCGAGGCGTCGATGCCATCGGTACGGATCCCGAACTGCTCGACCTGCTGCTGCTGTTGCGGACCAACCAGGTCGCCGCACTGAGCAATCTGGACCGTTTCGGGCCGGCCCGCGAGGTGCTCGGTGAGACACGGCTGCTTGCTGAGCGGACCGGTACCTCCCGGCTCACCTCGTTCACCCTCCTGACCGGTGAACTCGCCTGTCAGACGGGCGACTGGGACGACGCCCTCACCGAGTTCGCGGCGGTGGCCGCTCCCGACCCCGCCTACGCCTATCTGCCGGTCGCCGCACACGGAATCGCCGCGGTGATCGCCGCGCATCGCGACGACCGGAGCCTGGCGCGGCACCATCTGCGCGCTGTGGAGGAGATCGGGGACGTCCCCTACCGCACGAACAACCTCGCCTATTACTTCAGGGCGCGCGCCGCATTCGCGGAACGGGACGGTGACGTGGCGGAGGTGGTGACGCTGCTCAAGGAAGTCGTCGAGCCCACCTATGCGGTGATGGACGACCGCACGACGCTGCTTCCGCTGGTGGCCAGACTCGCTCTCGTCGTCGGCGACCGGGCGCTGGCCGGCGAAGCGCTGGCCATCCTGGAGGCCGAATCCGATGGCAGCCCGCTGCCCCGGGCCACGGCGGCCCGCGACTGGTGCCGGGGGCTGCTTTCCGGCGAACCTGAGCCGGTGCTGTCGGCCGCCGCGCACTACCGGACGTCCGGGCGGCGGCTGGAGGCGGCGCACACGGCCGAGGACGCCGCATGTCTGCTGGCCGCCGGGGGCGATCCCCTTTCCGCGCGGGAGGCGTTGAACGAGGCCATGCTGACGTACACCCGTCTCGGGGCCAGGTGGGATGCGCGGCGCGCGGCGGCCCGGCTGCGTCAGCACGGGGTCCGGCTCGGTGTCCGCGGAGCGCGGGGGCGCCCGCGGAAGGGCTGGGAGGCGCTGACGGAGACCGAGTCCCGCATCGCGCGGCTGGTCGCACTCGGCCGTTCCAATCCTGATATCGCCGCCGAACTCGTTCTGTCGCGACGGACGGTGGAGACCCATGTCTCGCACATCCTGGCCAAGCTGGAAGTGCCCTCACGACGAGAGGTCGCCGACGTGGCACCGGCGGCGGGTGAGCGTCCGGCGGCAGGCCGCGTGCACTGACAGCGAAGCCGGGTCAGATGGCGCCGATGCGCAGTGCGTAGGCGACGGCGTGCGCGCGATTTCGCAGGTTGAGCCGCAGAAGCACACCGCTGAGAACGGTCTTGATGGTGCGCTCGGCGTAGCTGAGTCTGCGAGCCACCTCAGCGGTCGACAGACCCTCCGCGAAGAGTTCCAGTACCTCGGTCTCGCGCGCGGACAGGTCTGCCATGAGGAGCCTGTCCCGTTCGGCGATCGAGGGGTGGGCGAGACCCGCGCGTGTCTGGTCGATCAGGAGGCGGATCATGTGGTCCGGGAACACCGTGCCGCCCGCCCTGCTGTCGAACACCACCCGCACCGCCTCTTCCCATGTGGTCCGCGTACGCACCAGATAGCCGACCAGACCGTGGCTGATGGCCCGCAGCAGGTGGCTCTGGCTGATGGAGTCCGCGACCAGGACCGCCGGCACGTGGGCCGCGGCGCGTGCCGCCGCCTCCAGTTCGGCCATGGTCGCTGTGGTGAAGCGGCCGGCCAGGACGAGGATCACGTCGGCTTCGCCGCGGAGTTCGGGCGGCAGCACGGTCAGGCCGTTGATCATGCTCAGATAGGCTCTCGCCCCCTCGCCGGTGATCGCGTCATCCGCGACCAGCGCCAGCCGCAACGGCTCTGCGGCACCGCCCGGACCCGGTGGAGCCGGCCGTCGCCGGGAAGCACTGATCTCATCAGACCGTTGGGCAGAGTTCATGCTGTGCATCGCCTCATGTGTCGCGGGGTTTCGATCGTCGCGACAGCCACGTACGGAAACATCCGGGTGGCTCACGGAGCTTTCGCCACAGGGACTCAGGGCGCCGCGGGCGGGCATCGCTCGGTACCCGCCCGGCCAGGAAACAGCGGGGCGAACCAGTGCCGCGACGCTCAGGTCACGTTGTGGAAGTTCGCCTCCTCGGCCTTCTCGTAATTCGCGATCGCTTTGTCCAGGCGATGCACACCGTCTTCCAGTACGCGGCGCAGATCGGCGGCGGCCGCATTGAACCAGCGTTGTACCTCCTCGTAGGTGGCCGATGACGGGCTCTGCCACGTGGTGTTGAGGGTTGCGAACTCGGCTCCCAGTGTCGTCAGCTGGTGGTCGATCTGTGCGCTTTCGTGCTGTGCGACGCCGAGGGCGACTTTCATCTCCTTGAGGTCCGCCTTGAACTCGGCCAGAGAGTGGATCTCCATGAGGTATTCCTTTTCGGTGGCAAGTGGCCGGGAGTTGTTATTTCCCGCCGGGTTGGATCTCGTTTTCCTCCGTCCGGCTCTCCCGCTATTTTCTGGTTTATTGACCAAGGGAGTCTGGTGGCAGTAGTAGCGCCCATGGAGAATGAGGCGTGACATTCGGCGCGCCCGCGCGCCGGGCTGAACAGGAGGAAGAATGGGAGCCGATCGCTCCAAGTACGATGCGACGCCGCTGGATCCGAACGCTGGTGGCGGGGGCTCCGACTCCGCCCCGCCGACTTTCAATGGCACGGTGCCCGATGTGCATGTCGCCTGGGGTTCGCCACCTCCGGTTGTCGCCGACACCAGCAAGGGGAACTCGTCCGACTCCATTCCGCCCGAGCACAATGCCTTCAAGGTCGATATCGGCTCCATAAAGGAATCCGAGCAGGGCATGCTCAGTGCCGGAAGCATCATGGTGGACGCGTACGAGAACCTGAAGAACATGGTCCTCTCCAGCCAGGAGATCTTCGGTCAGAACGCGACGGTCACGACTACCCGGCAGGGGAACCAGGCAGCGGCCTCCGGCGCACAGGCGACGTCGGACACCAACCCGAGTCCGGTTCAGGATGCCGCGAAGCAGTTCGCGTCGTACATCTTTCCCGCCGAGGAGAACGTACTCGAACAGGTGGCGGACTCCCTCGAACTCATCGGCCAGTTGGTCGCGGCATTCAACGGGGCCGCTCAGGCCTACGCGACCGCCGACTACAAGTCGGCTTTTCCTGTTCCCGCGGGATACTGACAGAGGGAGAGGACCTGGAGTACGGGCTTCCGTCGGATTCATTTCTGGCGGGGCCCGTCAGTCCAGAACCCGGGGCACATCCTGAGGGAGTACCAGGGTCAGGTCGTCGGTGTGCACATCCGCCATGTCGGATACACGCTCCGCGTGCTGTTCGGTCATCCGCTGGAAGACCTGCCGGGCGGCCCGGCCGTTGCCGAACCCCTCGCCCCGTCCGAGCTCCTCGAAGTAGCGCAGCAGGACATCGGCGGTCGCGTCGGCCAGTTGGTACTCGTACTGGCGCGCCTGGTGGCGCACGATCCGGACCAGTTCCTCGGACGCGTAGTCGTCGAAGGCGAGCGTACGGGTGAACCGGGAGGCAAGACCCGGGTTGGACCCCACGAAACGGTCCATGTCTCCTGGGTACCCCGCCACGATCACCACCACCTCGTCACGGTGGTCCTCCATCAGTTTCACCAGTGTGGCGACCGCCTCGTGGCCGAAGTCTTGACTCTGCCCCTGCGGGACCAGCGCATACGCCTCGTCGATGAAGAGCACCCCGCCCAGAGCCTTGCGGAAGGCGGCCGTGGTCTTGGGAGCCGTGTGCCCGACGTACTCGCCGACCAGCGATCCGCGGTCGGCCTCCACCAGATGACCCCGGCTCAGCAGACCGAGCGCGGCCAGGATGCGCCCGTACAGCCGGGCCACGGTCGTCTTGCCGGTGCCGGGGTTCCCCGCGAACACCAGGTGGCGGCTGAGCGGAGGTGGTGCGAGACCGGCCTCCTGACGGCGGGTGACCATGCGCATCAGCTTGGCCATGGAGGCGACCTCGCTCTTGACCCGTTCCAGGCCGACCAGCAGGGACAGTTCGGCGAGCAGGTCGTCCAGAGTCTCCACGGTCTCCACTCCGGCCGGGTCCGTGTCGTCGCCCGACGTCGTTGCCCGGTGGCCGGAGCGGTACCCGTGGGCCAGTGTCTCCGGCTCGGGTCGTCGCGTCGGCAGGGTGCTCCTGGCGACATCGCTCACCCGGCAGTCCTCGAACCGCGGGTCCGCGTCGTCAGCCAGAAACAGATCCTCCTCCGTGTCGTGCACGAGACAGCGCCGCAGCATGGGAGCGGCCTTGGCGCCGACGTAGACGGCCGGGAACTCGGTGGCCGAGAAGTCGCAGTCCTCCAGGAGGGGTTGAGCGCCTTCGCCGACATAGCAGCCGTTCTTGCCACTGCGCGTGCCGGTGACCTCCCGCAGCTGTGCGCGGCTGTCGGTCCAGATGACGACGGCGGTGCCTTCGGTGTCTTCGGCAACGCACTGGTGCAGGTGTGCGGCGCTGCGTGCGTCCAGGAACACACCCGCCGAGCCGGTGCGGGACACCCGGCAACCCTGGAGCAGCGCGGTGGTGTCCGGGCCAATCTGTATTCCGGTGCGTCCGGTGCCCGTGACCGAGCAGTCCTCGAGCAACGGGCGGCGTGCTGTCTCCAGGTGGATACCGGTCAGGGCACCGGTGATACGGCACCGGCGCAGCACGGCGTCTCCGCGGTCCACCAGGATGCCGGTCAACCGGACCTCGTCGATCCGCACGTCCTCGGCCAGCAAGGTGGCGTCCTCGGTCACCCGGACACCGTGCTCGGGGGTGTGGTGTATCCGGCACTCCCGGAGCTCCACCTTCGCGTGGTCACCGCAGTGTACGGCGGTGAACGCGCAGTGTTCGAGATCGCCTTCGCGCAGTGTCACCTCGGCCTGGCCGAGGGCGTACACACCGTTCGCCGCCGAGCGGGCCACGGTGGTCCGTTCGGCGGTGACCCGGGCCCGGCCGGAGGCCGCCAGTGCGCTGGCAGTGGTGTCCGTGATCCGGATGTCCTCCAGCCGGAGCCGGCAGGTACCGTCCGCCAGGACACCGACGCCTCGCGTGTCGTCCACCCGGCAGCCCAGGAGCATCGCGACGGCCCCGCCGGAGACGGTGACCCCGTCGGCCGTGCGCCGGACGTCACAGCGCTCGAGGCGTACCCCGTGGGCTTCGGAACTCGTGGCGTCCGCCGCCGGGCTCATCGCGGCTGTCCTCCCATCGGGGAGGAGCGCCGGGATCGCCGCCTCATCGGCGTGGACGCGTATTCCCTCGGACTGAGTGTCATGCACACGGAGCTCGCGCAGCAGGGGGAGGGCCGCTCCGCTCACCTCGATCCCGGCTCCCGTTGTGCGAGAGATCGAGCCTCCCGCGAACGTTCCGCCCGCGGCGCCGGTGATGTGCAGGCCGCGCCCGCTGACGCGGTCGACCACCAGCCCGGCCACCTCGGGGCGCGCGGCGGCGTCAACGGTGAGGCCGTCGCCGTCGATCGCGGTCACCGAGCAGTTCTCAAGGACCGCCCGGGTGGTACCGGTGAGGTGGATACCGGTGCCCGCCGCGTCACGCACCGAGCAGTCGCGTACCACCGGAGTGCTGTCGCCCGCGATCTCCAGGCGCCCCTTCTCGATCCGGCAGCCCTCGATGACAGGGGACCCGCCGCGTACCACGACCGCGGGCTCGTTCTCATCGGTCGCCTCCATGGTCAGGTCCCGTACGACGGCGCTGCCTTGGTGCACGGTGAGGGCCGGACCGCGCGCGGCGACCAGCCGAACGGTGTCCGCTCCCTTTTCGGCGACGATGGTGACGTCCTTGTCGAGAACCAACGTCTCCTGGTATGCGCCGGGTTGCACCGAGACGGTGCTGCCCCTGGCCGCCGCGCGCACCGCGGCGCCGATGGTGCGATGGGCGCCCCACGCGTGCGGGGAGACGCGCTGCCAGGGAACCCTCATGCCGGCCGGTCCTGTCGCGTTCCGCCGGGGGAGCGGTGGATGGTCACAGCTTCCCGCCCGCGCCCATCAGGTAGTCGACCATGCCGAAGACCGCCACGCCGAGGGGCACGCTCAGGACGCCGAGCACTCCGGCCAGCTGGTCGGGCCATGCCGGGCGCGGTGCGGACGCACCGCGCGAACGCCGCAGCAGCGCTGTGCCCGTCGTGAGCAGCACAAGACCTGCGATCAGGGTGATGGTCGCTCCCGACCACGCGGGAACGGGAGCGTAGTCGAAGAGCCTGACGGCCAGGGTTCCCAGTCCGCAGACACCGGCCAGGAGCACCGGCAGGACGGCCGGAACCAGCAGCACCGCACCGACCCTGAGCAGCAGCGCCAGGCTCAGGCACCCGGCCAGACCGAGGGCGTACGGGTCGTCCGAGGCGTCGAGCACGACAAGGCAGCCGGCGAGCACCACGCTCGTCAGCACGGTGAGTGCGACCAGTACGCGCCGGCTGCGCCGGACCACACCGGTGACGTCGGGATCGGTGTCGTCCGGGACCGCGGCGCCCGGCGGCGCCGGGATCAGTGTCGCGAGCCGACCCGCGACGGTCGGGGCCGCGGACAGCAGGGCGAATGCCACCACGGAGACGACGGCGGCCTGTTCCACCAGGCCGGCGTGCAGGGCGACCAGCAACACGCACACGGGGAGGGTGAGCGCCGCGAACATCTCCGCCATGGCCGTGACGGCCCTCGGGGCCGAAGCCAGGGCCAGCAGGGTGCCGATGTTCGCGCCTGCCACGACGGCCACCGAGGCACCTCCGGCTCCCGCACCGGCCGCCGTGTCCAGCACGTAGCCGGCCAGGGCCAGGGCCGGACACCCGGCAAGAGCGAGAGCCGTCCGCAGCGTGGCGGGCACGGGCCGCTCGCCGCGTCCCGCTGCCCAGGCCGCCAGCGGCAGTGTGAGCCCGAGGACGATCGCGACGATCCCGGCCACCGCGCTGCCCCCGGGCAGCCGTACCGCCAGTGTGAAGACCCCTGCCAGCAGGGTGAGCAGCCCGCAGCCGAAGAGGCTCGCCGCACGGTTGCGGGAGTTCCACGTACGGCCCGATGGGTCGGCCCGCACCACCAGCACCTCCACGTCCGTGACGACGGGGCTGTCCGACTCACCTTCGACGACGTCACGCAGGTACAGGACGGCGCCGTCGACGACGCCCGCCTCGTCGAGCGAGGTGCTCGGGGGGAAGGGCAGGGAACCGGCCCGCGCCAGCGACCAGGCCGCGGGCAGTTCCGGATGGTCGGTCTGGCCGCACATGAGGGTCAGCGCGGGGATGAACTCGGCGATCGGGGAGCCCGCCGGGAGGGCGAGGTCCACCCGCTTGCGTTCACCCACCACCGTGATCCGGCAGCGTTCATCGGCCACTTGGCTCGTCCCTCTCCGACCGGTACCGACGCATCGTCGAATGAAGCACCATCAGTGCTTCCACGTGGAGATGTTCGACCACTCAGCTTCCTCGTAGTTGTTCCAGTTGACGTGCATCGCCTGAGCGATCCGGCCGAGCACGCCGTCCGGCCCGAACACGCCCTCAGCGGCGACGTTCCACTCCGTCTGGAGGCCCTGGTAGTAGTCGGCGGCCTGGCTCCGGGTCCAGGCTTCCTGAAGCGGGCTGAGCAGCTTCCTGAGCTGATCCAGGTCGTCCGCGGCCTGTGTCGCCATGCCGTTCATCCAGGCCCCGGCGCCCTGAAGGCCCGAGCCCACCCAGATGGGAGTTCCGTCGACATCGGCCATGTGTGTACCTCCACGAACTGCGTTCGATCTCAAAGTGGTTGGTTGTTCGGTGCTCGTTCTCGTGCCCGGATCAGGAGAAGTTCGCGAGCTTGCCCTGACCCGGGATCGAACCGTTCACGGCCACCAGGTTGTTGATGTTGGCCTGCTCGGACTCGGTGTAGTTCACATAGTTGCCCTGCAACCCGCTGCCGATCGAGGTCAGCGCGTCGTGCAGCATCTTGGAGTAGACGTCGTAGTCGGTCATCAGCGCCTGGAACTGCTGCTGCGCGATTCCGCGCCATTCCGACTCCAGATTCACGACGTACGTCCTGATCTGGCCGAGGATGGCGTCGATCTGTGCCGCGGTGCTGTTGCAGGACGAGGCCGCTCCCGCGAGGTATTCGGGAGTGACGTGGTAGGTCACTCCGCCGGCGGTGACGGTGGGGCTGTCGCTCATTGACTGCCTGCTTCCGCAAAGAGGTGAAGACCCAGGTCCGGTCGGATGCGGCCCCGTGCCCCCCGGGGCCATGGGTCGGCGCACGACACCGATCGCCACGCGAACCGGCGGCCAGCGTGCCAGGCCCGCACAGCGGCGCAGGGAGCACAGCCGCGGCAACAGCACCAAAGGGAGGCGGTGCTGCCCGATCGGGCTGCGGCACGCGGTGGGCTCACAGGCCGGGCGACCGGCATTCGTATCCTCTGCATGGAGGCGGAAACGATGTCCCGGACGCCGCACCCCGAGCGTCCGCCCGCCGAGGTTCGCGGACGGTTCCCCGCCTCCGGGGACGTCGGCCCGACCAGAGGAAGGTCTTCAGCTTTGCGTGAATCACCGTCGAACGAGCCGGACCGTGACGAACGCCGGCGTCTTGCCGATGTGCTGTCCCGTCAGTTGCGCAGGGACGGCACACCTGAAGGCGGTCGCATGTCCCCCGGCGGCCGCGCGCTCGCCGCGGGAGCGTCCGTAGTGGTGCTGGCCGGGGCCGCGCTGGCGGTCGGTGCCCTCGTCAGCTCCGGTGACAGCCCCTCCCCGAAGACCGGGTCGAAGGCCGTCGAGGCCGCGGACAGCCTCTCCCCGAGCGACTCGCCGTCGAGGAGCGCGCCCCCGAGGGCGAAGAGCAGCCGGAGAGCGGAAGACCCTGTGGCGACCGCCCGGACCGTGTTCGCGGCGGCTTCGCCGCCGGCCGTCACCGCGAAGCCGTCGGCAACGCCATCCGCCCGTACGAAGAAAGCGGCCCTGAGCAAGAAGGCCGCCGTGGACGTCCCCGCCAGCAAGACGTACGCGATCCTCGGTTACGCCTCCAACCGCTGTATCAGCGTCCAGGAGAACCAGGTGCGCTCCGGTAACCCCGTCGACATCTGGGACTGCGTCAACGTGGCCGGCCAGCGCTGGTCGTTCGGTGAGGACAGCACGCTCCGCGCGGGCGGCCTCTGTCTGACCGCCGACACCTCGCCCGGCAGCGGCTCGGCCGTCTACCTCGCCGCGTGCGGTGGTGACCGGAACCAGAAGTTCTACCTGAACACGGCACACGATCTGGTCAACTCGCGATCCGACAAGTGTGCCGACGTCAAGGACAAGGCCACAGGGAACGGTTCCGCCCTCCAGCTGTGGACCTGCAAGGGCACGTCGAACCAGAAGTGGCACCTCGCCTGACACCTGCCACCTGACCAAGGACGACACCGATGGCAGAGCGCAGCACCGACTACGACAGTGCCCTCATCGCCGTGGATCCGCATGAGCTGAACGTCCACGCGCGGAGCCTGCACCACCACGTCGACGAGATCTCGCAGAGCGTGCAGCGCATCGTCGACGCCATGTTCCACCTCAAGCTCGGCTGGGCGGGCAAGACATCCGACGAGGTACAGGACTTCATTCGCCGCTGGAACCACGTCATGGCCGAACTGTTCGGTACGGAGAAGGACCAGATGTCAGGCGCGCTCAACGCGATGGCCGCCGGGGCGCAGTCCGCCTGCTACGCCTACGACGGAGCGGAGGAGGCGCTCGTGAAGATGTTCGACCAGTTGACCTCGGCGGTCTCCGGCGGAGCGTCCGCGGGCGAGACAGCGGCGGGCAGCATCGTCTCCTGGGCGACCGGATCCAGGCAGGACGGCACCAAGACGGCCATCACCGAAACCTGGTGACACGCCGAGGACGGGCCGGAGCGCCCGCGTACGAAGCAGAAAGGCAGTGCGGCGTGAGCCCCACCTTCCCTCCGGACAACGCCGGACGGCCCCGGGCGGGCCGTTCCTGATGAGCCGGATCGCATTCCACCGCCCGGCCCGCATCCTTCCGCCGACGGTCCCCGAGTCGGACGTATCGCTGTCGCCGCCACCGCAGACGCCCGACAACGGGGGCGGCGCCTCCGGCTGGCTGATGCTGCTCCTGCCCCTGCTGAGCAGCGTCAGCATGGCCGCGTACATGGTCACTTACGGAAAGACGTGGATGGTGGTCCTCGGGGTCGCCTTCGTCGTGCTCTCGGTGGGTCTCACCTTCACCGTCCGCATGCAGACACGCAAGAACAGCAGGAAGGTCAAGGAGCGTCAGAACAAGCGTTACTTCGAGTACCTCGCCGACACCCGTGAGAGGGCCTACGCCGCCGCCGCCCGGCAGCGCGTGGCGGCGGCATGGCTCCATCCCGGCCCGGAGCGGCTGTGGGCAGTGGCGACGGGACGCCGCCGGGTGTGGGAGCGCTGCCCGGCGGACGAGGACTTCCTCCGCCTCCGGCTGGGCACCGGCTGGGGTCCCCTCGCGGTCCGGTTGTCGCTCGGCCGGCGTACTGACCCCACCGTCGAGTACGAGCCGAAGGCCCGCCGGGCCGCGGAGGAACTGGTGCGCCGGCACACACGGGTGGACCGCCAGACCGCCTGGGTCGACCTGTCGCAAGCCGGTGTGCTGAGCCTCCTGGGACCCACCGACCGCACACGGCAGGCGGCCCGTGCGCTGCTCGGCCAACTCGGTGTCCTGCACGCTCCGGACGAGGTGCGGCTGGTCGTGTGCGGGCCGGCCCGGCACTGGGAGTGGACCAAATGGCTGCCGCACACGCACGAGCCGGACGCTCGCGGTGAAGCGGGTGTGGTGCCACTCGTGGCGGAGCGCCTGGAGGACGTGGCCGATTTCCTGGAACGGGAACTGGAGCGGGCCCAGTCGGAACGGCAGGAGCGGGCCGGGCGTCTCGGCGCCCGGCGCCGCCCCGGCCCGGAACGCCGCCTCGTGGTGCTTCTCGACGACTACCGCCCCTCGTCCGCCTGGGCGTCGTCGTCGCTGGCGACCTCGCTGCTCCAGGGAGCCGGCGCCGCCCTGGGCATTCATGTCGTGTGCCTGGTGGAGAAGGAGAACGAGGAGCCGAGCCGGGTCGATGTACGGGCGCGCGTGGCGGCCTCCGGCGCCCTGTCGCTGGAAGGCCCCCACCCGGCGCTGCACAGCCCGGTCGAGGATGCCACGCTCGACTCCGCCGACCGGATCCTGTCGGAACAGCTGGCGCGTGCGCTGGCGCCGTTGCGCCTGTCCGGCGAGCGTGAGCAGGTGCTGTCCCGCACCGTGTCACTGCCGGCCATGCTCGACTGTCCGGACCTCGCCGAACTCGACCCGCGTACGAGGTGGCTGGCGCCGGACGACGAACAGTTGCTGCGGCTGCCGATCGGTGTGGACGGCCACGGTGAGGAACTCGTTCTGGACCTCAAGGAGTCGGCCCAGGGCGGATACGGGCCGCACGGACTCGTGGTCGGCGCGACCGGCTCCGGGAAGAGCGAACTGCTGCGCGCCCTGGTCACCGGCCTGACGATGCGCCACTCGCCCGAGCACCTCGGTTTCGTGCTGGTCGACTTCAAGGGGGGAGCCACGTTCGCCGGTGTGACCGAACTCCCGCATGTCGCGGGGCTGATCACCAACCTGGCCGACGATCTCGCCATGGTCGACCGGATGCGTGCCGCCCTGCACGGAGAGCAGCAGCGACGCCAGCAGATGCTGCGGGACGCCGGGAACCTGGATTCGGTGCGGGCCTATCAGCTCCGCCACGCGGCCGGCGGCAAGGATGTGTACGGCAAGCCGTTGGCGCCGCTCCCGTACCTGCTCGTCGTGGTCGACGAGTTCGGCGAGCTCCTCTCCCAACGTTCCGACTTCATCGACCTGTTCGTGCAGATAGGCCGCGTCGGCCGCAGCCTCGGAATGCATCTGCTGCTGGCCACCCAGAGGCTTGAGGAGGGCCGTCTGAGAGGCCTTGAGTCCCACCTCTCGTACCGGATCTGCCTACGGACCTTCAGTGCGTCGGAGAGCCGGACGGTGATCGGCACGGACGATGCGTACCGGCTGCCGTCCATACCGGGTTCCGCCTACCTCAAGGTCGACGAGACACTGTACGAGCGGTTCCGCGCCGCCCACGTCTCCGGCCCCTACCAGCATCCCGACGAGGTGGCTGCCGCCCTCGCGGTACTGCCCACCGACCCCACGCCCTTCGGTCTGCGGACCGCACCCGACCCGGACGAGGCCGGGCAGGAGTCATCCCTGCCGGTGGTGGCGGCCCTGGACGGTCCGACCGAGATGGAGGTCGCGGTCGGGCAGTTGAAGCGGTTCGGGGAAGCCACCCACCAGGTCTGGCTTCCCCCGTTGCCGGCCCGGTTCCCCCTCGACAACCTGATCGGTCCCGTACACCCGGGGAAGAGCCGGGGGCTCGCGGCGGCCCTGTGGCCCAAGTGCGGGCAGCTCCAGTTCCCGATCGGCGTGATCGATCTGCCCTCGCAGCAGGAACAGAGCCCCCTGGTTCTCGACCTCGGCGGGAAGCAAGGGCACCTCGCCCTGGTCGGAGCTCCGCAGAGCGGCAAGAGCACCCTGCTGCGGACCGCTCTGATCAGCGCCATGCTCACGCACACCCCGGACGAGCTGCAGTTCTACTGCCTCGACCACGGCGGTGGCACACTGCACGCCTTCGAGCACTCCCCGCATGTCGCCGGAGTCGCCGGCCGCCACGACGAGGAACGTACGCGGCGCGCTCTGGCCGAGGTGCGCCGGCTGGTCGAGGACCGTGAGCGTCTCTTCCGCGAGTGGGGTGTGGGAGCGGCCGGGGACTTCCGCCGGCTGCGGGACGAGGGCGACCTGCCGGCAGGTACCCGCGGCGCTGACATCGTCCTCGTCGTCGACAACTGGGGTTCGGTCCGCACCATGGTCGACGACGCTGACGCCGCACTGACCGACATCGCGTCCCGCGGCCTCGGCGTCGGCATACACGTCATGGTGACGGCGAACCGCTGGGCCGACATCCGGATGAACCTGCGGGACACCATTCAGTCCCGGATCGAGTTGCGGCTGAACGACCCGGCGGAGTCAGAGGTCCAGCGCCAGGCCGCGCGCTCACTGCTGGGCGCGGTGCCCGGCCGCGGCGTGGTGGCGCCCGGGCTGCTCTTCCACACGGCGCTGCCCCGGATGGACTCGTTCCGGGACAGCCGGGACACGACCGGCAGCCAGGAAGCGATCATCGGGGGGCTGGCGGCGAACTGGGAGGGGGAGCCCGCACCTCCCTTGCGCGTTCTGCCCGAGCTCGTACGGCCGTCCGACCTGGACGCGGCCGGCGGACTGCTCGACCCGGAACGCACCGTGCCGGACAGCGAGGTTCTCATCGGTGTCGGCGAGGCCGATCTCGCACCGGTGGGTCTCGACCTGTGCGCCGGCGACCCGCACTTCATGGTGCTGGGCGAGGGAGAGTCCGGCCGCTCCAGCTTCCTGCGGATGTGGATGAGAGGTCTCACCGCACGTCAGTCCTCCAACGACGTGCGTTTCCTGGTCGTCGACTACCGGCGCAGCCTGATGGACGCCGTCGCGGAGGAGTACCTCGCAGCCCAGGCGGGCGACGCGGACTCTGCCGCCGCCTACGCGGCCCAACTGGCCGGCAAACTCAAGGAACGGCTGCCACCGCCCGACATCAGCGCGCGAAAGCTGCGCGAGCGTTCCTGGTGGAGCGGCCCCGAGCTGTATCTCGTCGTCGACGACTACGACCTGGTCGCCGACCCGTCGTCGCGCGGACCGCTCGCACCGCTGGCCGAGTTCCTCGCGCAGGCACGCGACCTGGGATTTCACGTCGTGCTCGCTCGACGGGTGGGCGGCACCGGCCGGTCGCTCATGACCGATCCGATGCTGAACCGGCTGCGGGAACTGGGCGCGGGCGGCCTGGTGCTGTCCGGCGACCCGAAGGAGGGCGTCCTGCTGGGTGACCAGAGGCCGGCGCCCCGGCCGCCCGGTCGCGGCGTGCTGGTGCGGCGGCGCAGACCGCCCGTGCTTCTCCAGTCGGTGCTGGTCGAAGACCCGGTGGACGGGGCTTAAGGGCTGTCCGCATCTCGCCAAGGGCGTCCGGGGCGGGTTGTCGTGTTCGAGAGGCCGCCGGGACCGGCGGCCGAGAGGGAGATTTCGCGTGTCGAGCCAGAACCTGCCCAACCTGGGTGTCGATGTCGGTCCCATCTACGACCTCGGCAACGCGTGGGTCGCTCTCGGCGACACCCTCTACGAGCAGTACCAGGCGGTGACGCGGTCAGCCATGACGACCGCGTGGACGGGTGACGCCTCAGTGGCCGCTGTGCGGACCAGCGCGAGTGTCTACAACGCGGTGGCGCCCAACGCCGATGCCTGCTGGAAGATCGGCGAGGCGATCAACAATTACGCCGACCAGTTGGTGTCCGCCGAGAAGCAGATCGAGAAGCAGATGCTGACGGCGTTCCTGGCTGAGATCTTCAGCTCGATCTTCTCGCTCGTCCTGCCGGGTATCGGTGCGCTCCTGGCCAACGTGATCAAGTTCGTAGGTGAACTCGTCGACTGGCTGATGACTTCGATCGCGAGTGTCCTGTCCAAGATGGGCAGCATCGCGGGATCCATCAGCTTCGCCGCTGCTTCCGCCGCAGCGGCGGCCGCGGTCCAGCTCGGGGAGGACATGCTCGGCAACGCGATCGCCGGCGCCATCACCGATTCGGGCTTCAACGTGGACTGGAAGGCCGAAGGCATCAGCATGGGCTTCGCCGGGGCGGCCGGGGGCGCCTTCGGGGGCGCCTTCGGCGGGCACCTGGGCGGGAACCCGTACAAGGGCTCCAGCAAGTTCCCCGGCCCCGGCAACAAGGTAGGCAACGGCAAGCTGGGAGGGCTCCCGGACGTCGGGGGTGAGGCCGGGTTCAACCCCAGGACCGTGGGCGGGGGCGGCGCTTCCGTGAACCTCCCGGCGCCTCCCCGGGCCGACGGCGCCTCCGGGCTGGGCACCATCAAGGTCGACGGCAGGCCCGTCACTCCAGCCGATCTGCACCCGGACTCCGGCGTGGGGGGCCGCATCGCCCCCGAGAGCACCCCCGGAGCGCTGCCGGCGTCCAAGGCCGTCGCCGACCCGCCGCGCAGCAGCGCCCCTGTCAATCCCCGTACCCCCGGGGGAGGCGCCCGGGTCTCCACACCCCCCGCGACCGGCCGCCCCGGCGATGCCGCGCCCGGCGGCGTGTCAGGCGGGGCGAAGGCGAGTGCGCCTCCGGCGCTGGGGCGCTCCGATGGGGCTGCCGCACCGACCGGTGCGGCGCCGCGCGGTCCCGGGCCCGGACGCGGGGCGGCCGGTGCACCCCCGGCGGAGGGACATGCGGCCGGTGGGGCCGGCCGCGCCGGAGCCGGTACGCGTACGGGCCCGGGTACTGACGGTGCGTCCGGGCTGCGTGGGTCGAGTGAGCGCCTTGGCAGTGCTGGTGGGGGGAGTGGTGGGTTGAATTCTGGGTTGGGGGTTGTTCATGGTGAGCGGTTGGGTCGGGTTGGGGGTGTGTCTGCTTTTAGGCCGGGTTCGGATTCGGGTGGGGGTGGTGTGGGGTCTGGGGGTTTGGGTCGTGGTGGTGTGCATACGTTCGGGGATGTTGGTGGGGGTGTTTCGTCGGGTGGTTCGGGTGGGGAGGCGGAGCGTTTTCCTGGGTTGGGGAAGCGGCTTGGTGGTGGGGGGAGTGGTGGGTTGAATTCTGGGTTGGGGGTTGTTCATGGTGAGCGGTTGGGTCGGGTTGGGGGTGTGTCTGCTTTTAGGCCGGGTTCGGATTCGGGTGGGGGTGGTGTGGGGTCTGGGGGTTTGGGTCGTGGTGGTGTGCATACGCTCGGGGATGTTGGTGGGGGTGTTCCGTCGGGTGGGCCGGCTGGGAAAGCGCAGCGTTTTCCAGGGTCGGGAAACAGGCTCGGCGACAGCGGGGCCTTCGGCCACCCCAACGCTCATCTCAAGGCTCTCCATGAGGAGAAGTTCCAGCGACTCGACGCATCCGCGGGATCCCCACGGGAGTCCGGTGGTTCCGGGCCCGGACTCCCGCGCTCCTTCGGGAGCGGCCGGAACAACATCCATACCGTCGCCCACGATGAACACGTACCGGGCCCGTCCGACTCACGGGGCGACTCCGGCACTGGCGGATTCACGGAGGTGCGCAATGCCAACGGCTCTGTGACGCTGACGCGATCGGAACAGCCGAAACCGGGCGCCGCCGGGCCTCGCCCCGGCTCGGGCACGCACAGTGGTGCCGAGGATCCGAAGGGCACTGTCACCCCGTCGAATGGTGCCGCGCGATCCGGAGAACACGCTGCCGCTTCGCACGACGGCACGCACGCCGGCGACGGCCCTCGGGTGTCCACGGCTCCGTCGCCGAGCGCTGAACTACCCACGGGCACCGCCGAACACGGACCTGTGCCGAACCAGAAGCCGGCCGGCCACGGCGCGGCGCGTTCGTCGGCTTCCGACGCTCACCCCGGCGCCGGCGCCGGGGTGCGGCACGGCGCCGAGACCCTCCAGCCGACGGGGCCCCGTGGTCAGGCGGTGTCGGAGAGCGGCCTCGTCAATCCCCCTGCCCGATATGCGCGTTCGAGCGGACAGGAGCCCGGGAGCGCGGCCGCATCCGATGCGGGGCGACCCGGGGCCATCCACCGGACCGACGCTTCGGGCACGGGAGGGAACCGGCAGGTCTCGCGGGCGCCCAACGCGAGGTCGCGCGGCATGGACCTGACTGCCGCCCAGCAACGGCTCAGCGCGCCGGATCTGACCGCCGAGCAGCGCAAGGAGGCACTGGACGCAGCGGACTTCTACGTGCGGCACCGCCTGGAGCAGGTGGCCCCAGGGATGAACCCGCACGGTGTCGTGCCACGTGTCCACGAGGTCGTGACGATGGTGGCGGCCGAGTACGTACGGGGCCACCACCTTCCGGCGATCGGACGTGCGCAGCAACTGATCCCCGGGCCGGTGGTGAGCCGGCCGCCCACGGTCGACGCGACGCCTCAGGCCATCGAGGCGGCTCGCACAGCCCGGACGCCGGCGGACGCCCTGACCGCCGCCGCGCAGCACGCGCTCAACCACTCGGCGGCAGCGGCGGCTTCGCCCGCCACCGCCGACGAGGCATCCGCCCGCATGCCCACGCAGAACCCCGCCCCCACCGCACCGGACCAGGCGGGGCCGGAGCCGGCCGGCGCGGTGACCGCCGACCGCCTCACCGTCCAACAGCGGGTCACTCTGACCCGGCACGCGCGGTACGCCGAGACAGTGCCGGCCGGCGACAGCCTGTTCGATGCCCTCGCGGCCGTAGCACCAGGAAGCTCGGCCGACGCGATGACGGGTACCGCGACGGCCCAGTCCGTACGTACGGCTCTCGCGGAACTGCTGGAGACCGACCTCGGCCGTCCGCCGTCCAGCCGCGTGTACTGGCCGCGGTTGGACGAACTGCTCGCTGAGCCGGGCGTAACCGTGACGGACGCACTGCGGGGCGGCGCCGCGCGGATCGTACGAGAGGCGGGCGGCGACGACGCTGTCCTGGCCGCCGCCCTCGCGCTGGTGACGGCCCAACGCGCCTGGGGTGTCGCCGTCATGGAACCCGACGGCTCTCTGAACACGGTCTCCGGCACGGAAACCGACCCGAAGGCCGCGCTCGTCCGGTTGCCTGCCGCCGGGGGCGAGCACGAGCGGTGGCTGCCGACGCGGTCCGTCCTCGACGACGAAGAGCCCACCGCCGCGGTGCCCGCCGACGGCCGCGGCACGTTCCGGGCCAACTTCGACGCCCCCGGGGCACCCGCGCCCGTACGGCTGCGAACACGGCTCGACCCCACCCCTCGACCCCTCGCGGAGCCTCTGTCCCCGCGAGAGCCTGGCGGTGAGTGGCGTGGGGCTCCCTCGGGGCCGGCTACGCGGCTTGATGCGGGTGTGCTGGCGGTGTATTTCCGGGCGTATGCCGGTTACTTGTCCGGTCTTGAGCATCTTGATTTTGTGACGGCGTATGCGGAGTTTGCCGTCGCACAGCGGATTGTGACTCAGGAGCTGGCTTGGGATCCCCGGATGCAGGGGCCGATGTCCGGTTTTCACAGGCGGTTGAAGGACGCTGTGAATGCTGCGGACATGCAGCCGGTGCGGATTGCGCAGGGTCGTTCTGTGCGGTTGTACCGGAAGATGTCGTCGGTGGAGGCTCATCAGATTATGGGCGCGCGGAGTCCCCAGGCCGGTCTCCTCCAGGCGATGCGTTACAACGCCAGTGACCAGTATCGGAAGTTTTTCTCGACGTCTCTTTCTCATACCAGTGCGTTCAGTAATGTGAATGCGTCGAATTCTGATGTGGTGTTGGCGTTCACGGTGTCGTGGGCTGATTACTGGGGGTTTGTGGGTAAGTACGGTACGCCGAATCAGCTGGCGGGTGCGTACAATATTCAGGCGTCTGCGTTGGTTCATCAGGAGTTGCTGCGGTTGGGTCCGCTGGCGAATTTCGTGCACGGGCAGCAGGTTGTGGATGTCGTGCAGAACGCTGAGCATCACAACATCGGTATCGGGCACGGCAACAGCCGTGAGTTTGCCCGGATGCTGGAGGGTGCGCGTTATGTGATGCCTGATGAGGTGACCGCGGCGGTGTACAACGAGCAGCAGGTGCGTGCGGGTATACGGCAGGGGTTCGTCGCGGCGCAGGTCGAACGGGACGTGGAGCGGCTGCGGCAGCATGCGGTCCAAGGAGCCCCACTCTCCGGCGCTGACGCCCTTCTGGCGCTGAACGCTCCGACACCGGACGAGGGCGCGCCCTTCGTCGCGGGGGAGGGGGCGTCCCCGGACTCCGTCGAGGTGGTTGCGGCGGTGGAGCCGCCGCGGTCGGCCGCTGTGGTGGCGGAGTTGCTGGCGCTGCCGGCTGATGCCGTGGCGGAAGCGCTGGAGGTGGTGAGTCCGGAGCACCGGCGGTGGCTGGCTTCTCACGGGCCGCTGGTGGCGGGGTTGCGCGGGATGTTGTCCGCGCGGGAGTTCGCGCGGGTGGCGGCTCGGTTGGTGGTCGTGGTACCCGGGCGGACGTTGCGGCCGGCGTCCGCGCGGAGCGAGGCGTATGCGCAGGTGTCGCGGATGTTGCTGGACGCGGAGGTGGCCGCGCGGTTGCTGAGCTCCGGTGCCTCGGTGGTGGTGGTTCCCCAGGACGTGCCGATCACCCGGCTCACTTCGTTCGCGTATTTGCACGGTCGCTCGGATCAGTTCGGCAGGCCGGTGGAGGCCATGCGGGCCGGGGCGGATGCGGATCTGACGGCGGTGATATCGGAGGAGAACCTCCTTGGTGAGGAGACTCCGGTGGGCCCGAACGCGCATTACGCGGACGGTTATTCGACGGCGACGCACGAGATCGCGCATCTGATTCACGGGGTGTTGGACTCTGTGGATCGGGAGATGATCTCACGGGCTTTCGCGCGCAAGAGGGGGCTGGGCGGGGCCGCGCAGTGGCCGGACGGGCCGCGGTTGAACCAGAAGGGTGAGGAGACGGACAACTACTCGTCCGTCGACGAGTACGAGTTCTTCGCGCAGACCAGCAACGCCTATGTGGGAACGAATCACGGTGTCGACGTCGCGACCGGCCGGCCCCGCAACAACGGAGCGGACTGGGTCCGTGTCCACGAGCCGGAGTTGGTGCCTCTGCTGGAGCGGTTGTTCGGACCGGATCCGGTGACGGTCCACGAGGCGCACGCGAACCCGGTCGACGAGACCGCCGCCGACAACGCCCGGTACGAAGCCTTCCGTACCTTCACCGACCTCGTCGAAGGTACGGGGCGGGGCGCGACCGGCGAGGAGTTGGAGCCTGTGGCGGGGGCTCGTGGCGCCAGTGGAGCTGGTGTGGGGTTGCGTGGGGCTCCTTCGGGGCCGGCTACGCGGCTTGATGCGGGTGTGCTGGCGGTGTATTTCCGGGCGTATGCCGGTTACTTGTCCGGTCTTGAGCATCTTGATTTTGTGACGGCGTATGCGGAGTTTGCTGCCACTCAGCGGATTGTGACTCAGGAGCTGGCTTGGGATTATCGGATGCAGGCGCAGATGTCCGGTTTCCATGGACGGTTGGTGGAGGCTGTGAATGCTGCAGATATGCAACCGGTGCGGATTGCGCAGGGCGGTTCTGTACGGTTGTACCGGAAGATGTCGTCTGTGGAGGCTCATCAGATGATGAGTGCTCAGAGTGCGCAGGCCGGTCTTCTCCAGGCGATGCGTTACAACGCCAGTGACCAGTATCGGAAGTTTTTCTCGACGTCTCTTTCTCATACCAGTGCGTTCAGTAATGTGAATGCGTCGAATTCTGATGTGGTGTTGGCGTTCACGGTGTCGTGGGCTGATTACTGGGGGTTTGTGGCTAAGTACGGTACGCCGAATCAGCAGACGGGTGCGTACAATATTCGGATGTCTGCGTTGGTTCATCAGGAGTTGCTGCGGTTGGGTCCGCTGGCGAATTTCGTGCACGGGCAGCAGGTTGTGGATGTCGTGCAGAACGCTGAGCATCACAACATCGGTATCGGGCACGGCAACAGCCGTGAGTTTGCCCGGATGCTGGGGGGTGCGCGTTATGTGATGCCTGATGAGGTGACCGTGGCGGTGTACAACGAGCAGCAGGTGCGTGCGGGTATACGGCAGGGGTTCGTGGCGGCGCAGGTCGAACGGGACGTGGAGCGGCTGCGGCAGCGTGCGGTCCGAGGAGCCCCACTGGCCGAAGGTGACATCCGTGTCTCCACCGGCCTCGCCGAGGGGACGGAGCACCCCGAGGCCGCCGGGCACGACTTCGGCGCTGAAATCAGCGATGACCGGCGGGGGTTCGGGGAGGCCTGTGAGCGTGCGCACAGCGCTCTGCGCGTCGTGCCGTCGCGGGCGCCCGCCGCCCGGCCGTACCCCGATGCGCGCCACGACCGGCCGCTGGCTCCACTGCCCGCTGACGCGGCTGTGGACGAGCGACCTCTGCCGCCTCTTCCCCCCGACGCGCACGAGAGGCCGTTGCCCGCGTCGCCCGCGCTGCCCGCCCAGAAGAGCCCGGGTGCGGAGCAGACACAGTCGTCCGCTGACGTGCCCTCCGGCCGCCTGGCCGCGGGGGCGGCCCCGACCGCCGACGACGCGATCGTCGACCGCTGGCTGACGGAGTCCGCGCTGTCCTGGACGAGGCCGCGTTCCGCGCAGCTGAGAAGGGTGGATCGGGAACTCGCGGCATGGCAGGACAGCGGGCGCCGGGACCCGGACGACCTGGAGCGCAACGAGCGGGAACTGAGAGCCGTCGCGGACGCGATCGCCGCCTGGCGCGCGGCCCCGGGCGCCCACCACGACCGGAGGGACGCGGTCGACCGTCTCGACGCACTGGTGAGTGTGGAGCGGGAGTCGGTGGGCCGCCGCGCGGGGCAAGCCGGTACAGCCTCTGGTGAGGGGCCCCGGCGCCCGGACGGGACCACGGGTGCGCGCCGGCGCCGCGTGAGGTTCGCCCCCGACCCGGACCGTGACCGTACGGGGGCCGAAGCGACCGTAGCGCGGGACGACGACGGCGCGACCGCGTCCGCGCAGTCCCCCGAGGGGGCCCCGGAACCTGCCTCGGACCCTGCCGCGCGGTCTGCGAACGGGCGCTGGACCGAAGGGGATCTGGACGACCGTCGCCCGGCCCGGGTGGTGCGCGACATCCCCGGCCCCGCGGTGCAACGAGGCTCCGTCGGGTTCACGGACGGCAGCCTGCTGCCCGCCTACCTCAACGGCGTCGCCCCGCTGCACCCGGACGGTCCCGGAGCGGGGATGCGGGGAGGGAGCTACGGTCACGCGCGGATCACCCTGCGCGGCGTGGAGCAGGTGGTCCAGGAGATCGGCTGGCAGTTGCGAGGTCTCGGGCAGGCCGAGCGTGGCCCGGCCGGTCTGCTGGGGCGGCTCGAGTACGCGCTGCGACTGGACGCCGGGTCGTTGACCGGCCCGGACGGCCGGCTGTTCGCCTACCGGGACGCGCGCGGACGCACGCAGTGGATACGGGTCACCGCGCGGCACTACGGGAAGTGGGAACGGTTCGCCGACGACGGCGGGGCGCCGGTCAAGTACGTCTCCAGCCACCGTGGCCAACTGGCCACCGGGGCGAACAAGACCGTGACGTCGAACGTGGTGGTTGCGCCTTCGACGGGGCTGGGCCCGCAAGGACCGCTGTCGGGCTTCGGCCGGGTGGGCCTGCGGTTCGGCCGTGCGGTGGGCACCGGCTACACCATGGTCGAGCAGCTGGTGAACAACGCCGAGACGCGCAGCCAGGAAGGTTCCCACCTCTACCTCGACGACGTGTACTACGAGGTCCGGCCGGTGGCCGGGACGCAAGACCCGTCCGATCCGTTCGACTTCGCCGTACGCCACGGTCTGACGGTGCGGCTGATGGACAGCGCGGCCCTGCCGCAGGAGCCGGGGCGTGCACCGAGGGAGATGCGCCTGACGCCCGGGTCGTCGTACCGCATGGTGCACAGTGAGGGCTTCGGCCCGGTCGACAACATGCTGGACTGGGCGGCGCACAAAGCGGGGGTGAGCCCGAAGGATCCCGCTTACCGCACTCTCGCGGGGTTCTTCTCCGCCCGCACGATGCACAGGATGGCGGAACTGATGGCGCACGGCCCGGTACCGGGGCCACCGCTGTTCGCAGACGACGCCCGCGGCACCTCTCTGGGGTCGTTCCTGATGGAGCGCACCGTGCCCGGCCGGGCCATCCTCCTGTCGGAGACCAGTGCGGCCGAAATGCGGCACTTCGTGCAGTTGACCGTACGGAACGAGCTGACGCGTTCGAAGGCACTGTCGGCCGGCGTGTTCGCCGCCGCGGGCCCCAGCCTGGACGTCCTCGGATTCTTCGACGGCGCCGCCGATCTGCGGGCCCAGTTCGGGCCGTCCGCGGACTACGGGTTCGCAGGCGAGCGGACCGCGAACCTCGGCGGAACCGGTGCGATGAAGACGCTCGGCCGTGCCAAGGGGATCCCCACCGATCTCTACCTGGTGGACAAGACGCTGTACGTGCGCTGGACCGGTGACAGCGAGGCGGTCGCCTTCCGCACCTGGAGCCTGGACAGGATGACCCGCGCCGAGGCCCGGCGCCTGGCCGGCTGGGACGACGGCACCGCGCTGCGCAAACGCACCGGGGCGCTGCCGCTCCCGCCGCACTACCTGACGCGGGACCACCCGCCCACCCTGGGGATGAGCCGGATCGAGGACTTCACCTTCGAGGACGGCTCCACGGTACGGGAGGTGAACGGCCGGCCGCGCACGACGCTGGAGGCGTTCACGGACCAGGTGCTCGACGCCGTCGCCAGGAAATACCCCGGCATGGTGGCACGCCTGGAGGACCTGGGCGCCCCTGCCTCGACGATGTGGCGCACCACGGACCAGTACCGCACGGTGCTGGCCAACACCATGACCGTCATCGCCGCACTGAGCCGCCACACCATGGCGCAGAACCTCCAGGCCCTGACCACGGTAGGCCACCGGATCGGGCTGATGGAGCAGGTGAGGTTCAGACGGCACTACCGTTATGTGTGGCTGACGGCCGAATTGACCGACCGGCGGTACGAGGGCACGTCGGACCACACCATTCGCAACTACCTTCTGGGCGGGGAGCGGATGGGGCAGCAGTCCGGCTCCGCCCGCACGCTCCAGGCCGGCACCGAGCTGAGCATGTCGGTCCGAGACACCACGAAGTCGCAGGCCACCCAGGCCCCGGTCAATTCCGGCACCCTGCAGATCGGGCCGCGCTGGATGTGGCGGACCCGCACGACCGCCGGTTCCGGAGCCACGCTGCACGACGAACCGATGGGGCAGCCCACGGGCCCGTCCCACCTCTACAGCTATCGGCTGTCGCTGAGCGCGACCTCCGGCGGGTACGGCCGGGTCCGGGGCCTGTACCGGCAGTTGAGCGCCGGCCTGCTGGGACTCGGCCACTTCGTGTCCCGGGAGCCGTCCACGGACCTGGTGGGGGGCGCCGCGGGCGCACCGCTGAACGGCCGCGTCCTGATGACGGCACCCTCGGGGCACAGTCCGGTGCGCGAGCCGGGTACGGGGGACACGCGCGAGGACGCGCGGACGGCGGACCGCTTCCGCGAGTTCAGCCGCTCGATCCGGACCGAGGAGATGACCACCGAAGAGGCCCGCGCACTGGCCGACGGCACTGCGAGCGCCGTACGAACGGGAGCGGACGAAGACCACGACCGGCTACGGCGGCAGCCGGTACAGACGGTCGCCGCACTCACGGACCCGGCACTGGTACGGGCCGCCGAGGCGACGATGGCGCAGGCGACCAGCAGGTCGTGGCACTTCGCACTGGTCGGAGTCCCAGCGCACGACGCGATGCTGCGCCCGTTCCATCCGGTGTTCTGGTCCGCGAACCTCGACCAGACGTCCGGCCCCCTGGGCTGGCGCCTCAGCGGGTTGTTCGGCAAGGGGCCCTACTCCGGCGACTGGGCCGCGATGGCCGTACGGACCCGGCTTCGGAACCTGACCGTGCTGGGCGAGCCCGTCACGGTCTACTCCGAACGCGGCGTCAGCGCCGACCTGGAGGCGTCGGGCGGGATCACCCACAGCTTCCAGAGCAGCTTCGGCGGTGCGGTGACCTACACCCGGTTCCATGACACCGGGCACACCCTCACCGGCGGCTACGGCGCGGTTCTCCGGTACGCGCGGAGCCGGGACGCGACACGTGAGGTCAGGCGTTCGGTGAACCGCGGACTGAACCTGACACACGAGGGCCCCCAGTACCTGGTCACCGCGGACCTGGTGACCGAGATCGCGGCGTCCGCCCGGTGGACGGCGGTCGGCGGACTCCTGCGGACCCGCTTCCCGGGCGGAACGCCGGCCGGCCGGCGCCTGGAGCTGCCGTCCGGGTATCTGGGGCATCTGCCGGAGCCCTCGGCGTACCGTCTCGGCCTGGTCCGTGACGGGCTGGAGGGGGTCCCGGAGTTCGATGCCCAGGAGTGGGAGATCCCGCGGTGGCTGCGGGACAACTTCTTCGGCGGCTATCCGGTCAACTCCCTGGACACCTCGGCGCTTCAGGCACCTTTCCTGTCCGAACTGCGCCGTCTCGGTTTCGGCGAGGACGACCTGGACAAGGTGCGCACCGCGCTCACCCCCCGCGCGATCCGGGCCCTCCTGATGGAGATGGCCGACACCGGTGTCACCGTGCCGGGGCGCGGCTCAGCGGTGCGCCGCTGGCGGGTGAGCATCGGCGGCCGGCAGATGACCGTGCGCATCGAACTGACGGCCCGCGAGCACCGGTTCGAGGGCCTGCGGCACTCCCTGGACATCGAGGAGTCCCGCAGCACCACCGAATCCGTCTCCCACGGCCGCACCACGAGACAGCGCACCGAGGCGGGGTTCTCGCTCAGCGAGGCAGTGACCGTGCAGCGCCACGACGTCTCCTCCGCCGGCCCGACCCTCAGTGACATCGGATTCAGCGAACAGCAGATCGGGGCGACGGAGACCACCACCCGGTCGGCCCTGGAGTTCACCCTCGGCACCCAGGGACATGCCGAGTACGCCGTCGACTACTCACTGCGTCTGGCCGTGGAGACAGCAGCCGCAGAACCGGAGGTACAGCTCGAAGGCCGTGCGGGGACGCTCCAGTTGCTGTTGCCACTGAGCCTCACCGCCCCGGTCACCGAAGACGTCCACCCGCTGCTGCGCTCGCCCCGCTCGACGGTGCCCGAGCCACGACAGGTGGTGTGGGAGCCGAGCCGGACGACCCTCGGAGAACTGGACAAGTGGCGTCGCGTCGGCGCGGGTCGAGGCCGCAGCGGCGACGAGGCGCCCCTCCTGGGCAAGGACAAGTTCGCGGTCCGGTACATCGCCGGTATCGCGAACGTCCACGCGGCCGCCGCCCTGACGATCGGCGGCGCGCACACAGCCGCCGGGCGCAAGGCCGGCACGCTGGACGGCGACCGCCTCGCCCGGGCCCTCGGCAAGGCGCGCGCCACCGATCTGACCCGCCCGGGCAGCCAGGGCGCACAGGCGCTGCAGGACGGCGCGAGCAACGCGGCCCTGGCCGGCTTCTACCCGCACACCCTCACACCGGAGGGATACCAGGTCCCCGGCGTCAGCAGCGCGAGTGCCTGGGGGAGTGCGGAGGCCGATCACCGGCTGTACTCGCGGCCGGAGTTCACCGCGGCCACATTGCTGGCCGTGGATTCCGCTGCCCACATCTGGACCATGGACGAGAACGGCGAAACGGTCGACACCGCCGTGACCCGCTCGGACGGCCAGGACGCGGTCATCGGCACCAACCCGTCGATCGCGTCGGACCCCGTGGGATCGGCGGCCCCCGCCATCGGCGGTACCGGCATCCAGACATCGGAGGGCGAAGGCCGCAGAAACGTCGACGGGTCGAGCGAACGGACCGCCATGTGGCCGGAGAAGGAACCCCTCTTCCTCTTCTGGATCCCCACACGCTGGCTGAGCGTGACGAGCGTCCACCACCGCGTCGACGACAGCATGCCCGGGAGGCCGGCGCGCAGTGCCTTCGGTGACATCACCACGGTGCCGATGGTGGCCGAGACCGACGCACCCGTCCTGGCCTGGGTACGCGAGCAGACGGCGCGTGATCTGGGGCTGCTCGACGACGACAGGTTCCCGGGGGAACTGCGCGCGGCCTGGAGGGAGGCCGATGACGCCGCCAAGGGCTGGATCGCCGCAGCCAAGACGTACTGGAACGTACGGCGGCCGCTGCGCGGACTGCTCCAGGAGCGTGACGCCGCACAGGCGGCGCTGACCGAGGAGGCGAAACGGGCCCGGGACGCCGGCGAGGTGCCGTCCGCCCCCGATGGGAGTCCGAACGGGCAGGACAGCGTGCGGCGGGCCCGCGAAGCCGGGGAGCGGCTGCGGCAGGCCCGATCCGCTTACGACACCGCTGCGGGCGAGGTGGCGGAACAGCGGAAGGCGGCTGACGGGGCGGCGGTCGAACTGCACCGGATACGGGCCGGCGCGGACATGCTCACCCGCTGGTACCAGCTGCCGGCGGCGACCCGCGCCGCGGTGCCCCGGCCGGCCGAGGTGACGTACCGCAGGCCGCAGGAGCCGGCGCGGGCCACGGAGCGGGATGAGGCCCGCTACGTGCTGGAGGAGACGGGAACCGGGGGTCAGGTGCCCGACCGGCTGGTGGCGCCCACTGGTGACGTCCACCGGCTGGACGAGGTGCCGTCGGACGGCGCGTCCTTCTACCACGCGCTCGCCGAGGCCGTGCGGTACAGCTCGCCCGCGGCCTTCCGGAGGGTCTTCCCGGCCGGAGCCGGAGCCCCAACGCAGGTGGTGGACGGGCTGAGGGAGCGGCTGGCGAGCGGGTTGCTCGACCCGCGCAACGCCGATCTCGCCGCGTTCGCCGCACCGGATGAGTCCGACCGGTTCACCGCGGACGACCTCGCAGCGGCCGGTGTCGATCTCGGCGAGGACACGCCGGCGCGCCGGGAGTTCGACGCGCTCGGGGTGATGCCGCACGCACAGGAGCTGAGTGAGGAGCAGCGCCTGCGCCTGGCGGCCGCCCAGATGCGCCGGTCGCCGGACGCCGCTGATCACGCGGGCTGGGACCACAGCGGAGCCGACCTGTTGGCGCCCCTCGCCGCACGCGAACTGAACCTGCGGGTGACGGTCGTGAACGCCGACGGCTCCTCCCAGGACTTCGCGCCGCTCACCGGCGCCGGTGAGGCCCCCAAGGTGGTGCTGCGGCTGGCGGGCCGTCACTTCCGCCCGGCCGTACCGTGGTCGGCGACGGATACCGAGGTGCCCGGCTCAGCGGCAGGGGAGTCCCGTCCGCCGTCGGTCGCTCCCGCCGTCGGGACCGCGGACGGGCTCCTGCCCGCGCACGGGACGCCACCGTGGTCGGACGCGGGGGCCGCCGCCGGTGCTCCGGGGCGCTACGACACGAGCGACCCGGGCCGGCTGAGGGCTCCCGACGGGCGTTGGTACGACCTGCAGCCCGCCACCGGCAGAGGTAACGGCATCTTCGGCGCGCTCTCACGGACGCTGGACGAACGGCGGCGCACCCGCCTCGTGCGCATGAGCGAACCGGATGTCCACGGGACCGCGTGGCTGCCGCACGACATGCCGCTGGACCCACGGGCTGTGTTCCCGGCACGTGAACTGGAGTCGAGAGGAATCCACCTGACAGCCGAACAGCAGGAATGGCACCACGACAACGGCGGTCGGCTGCCCGACGGTATAGCGCTCAACGACGATCAGCGCAAGGGGCTCGTCGTCGCCCATGTGCTCGCTGCCAACGGCTGGAGCGCGTCGACCACTGTGCGGGTGGTCCGCCGGATCGCTCAGTGGCTGAAGATCCACGTGGTTCTGGTCGCGGAGAACGGCACCGTGGAACTCGACGTCAACGGCTGGGCGGGCGCCGGTCCAGGATCCCGCAGTGTGCTCTACCGGCAAGGTGGCGACTGGGTGGCCGCCCTGCCCGCGCCCCCGGTCGGCGGAGCACAGGCAGCGGTGCGTCGTCGACCGTGACGATCCGCTGCCGCTGCCGCTGCCGCTGCCGCTGCCGCTGTCGGCCGCGGTCATGACCCCAGGACGCATCACTCGCCAAGGGCGGGAGAGGTCAGTGGCGGGTCGCGCCGGTCAGGGCGTCATCCCCTTGATCGTTGCGGTGAGAATGCGGGCGAGGCGGGGCTCGACGTCGATGACGGCGTGTGCGAGGCGGGGGTCGCTCCGGTAGAGCGCGGCGATCTCCGGGCCCGGTGTGGCGATCTGCCAGAACGCGCCGGCGACCGCGACCGCGGTGGCGATCAGGTCCAGGCCGTCGTCGCGGTCGAGGGAGGGCAGTTTCTCGTCGAGCGCCGCGAAGATGTCCTGCCTCGCGGCGAGTGAGGCCAGTTTGAAGTCGCGCACCACGCCGACCGAGACGTTGCGCTCAAGGTTGAGCGGTGCCTGGGCGAGGAGGTCGCAGAACATCCCGCGCCGCGCGAGCGTCGCCGCGAAGGCCTCCGCCACCGGCGCGGGACCGGGTTCCGCGATCGCGCGGATCCGCGCGGCCAGTGCGAGGGACCACTCCTGCCAGCCTGCCGCGGTCAGCCGCAGGAATATCTCCTCGCGTGTCTCGAAGTAGCGGAGCAGCGCCGACTTGTGCATCCCGGCCCTGGCGGCGATGTCCGTCAACGTGACGTCCCTGATGCTGCGCTCCACTCCGAGGGCCCGGGCCGCTTCAAGGATGGCGTCCTCGCGCAGCCGCTTGGCTTCGGGGGAGCGGGCGCGTTGGAATTCCGGCTGGTTCACACCTCGATACTAGCGCAACGCAGTTGCGTTATTAGCGAAACGGTGTTTTGCTAAATGCATGCAACAGACGTGGTTCATCACAGGTTCCTCGCGCGGCTTCGGTCGCGCTCTCGTCCGCGCGGCGCTGGAAAGCGGCGACATGGTCGCCGCGACAGCCCGCCGCCCCGAGCAACTCGCCGACCTGGAGGCGGAGTTCGGCGAGCGGATCCAGCCGCTGCGGCTCGACGTGACCGATCCCGAGGCCGCGCGCTCGGCGCTCGCCGAGGCCAGGCAGCGCTTCGGCCGTATCGACGTGCTGGTCAACAACGCCGGTTACGCCAACGTCTCGCCCATCGAGACGGCGGAGGACGAGGACTTCCGTGCGCAGTTCGAGACGAACTTCTGGGGCGTGTACAACGTAACCAAGGCGGCCGTGCCGATCCTGCGCGAGCAGAAGGGAGGGCTGGTGATCCAGTTCTCCTCCATGGGCGGACGGGTGGGAGGCTCTCCCGGCATCGCCTCGTACCAGGCCGCCAAGTTCGCGATCGACGGCTTCAGCCGGGTGCTGCGCGCCGAGACCGCCCCGTTCGGGGTGAAGGTGCTGGTCGTCGAGCCGAGTGGATTCCGGACCGACTGGGCGGGGCCCTCGATGCTCGTCCATGACATCCCGGAGGCGTACGCCCCGACGGTCGGCGTCATGAACACGCGCGTCCGCCAGAACACCGAGGGCCCGGCGGGCGACCCCGTCCGGGCCGCCGAGATCCTGGTCGCGGTCGCGAAACGCCACGACATCCCGGACCACCTGCCGCTCGGGGTGACCGCGGCAGAGGGCTCCATCCAGTCCGACCGGCGGCTCCTGGAGGACGACCTGAAGTGGCGCGGAGTCAGCCGCTCCGCGGACTTCGCCGAGCCCTATCCCGCCGCCTTTCCGCCCGACACGGCTGAGTGAGCCGCGCCGGACACGCGACGCGTGAACGTGAACCCGCTGAGCCCGCCTGCCTCCCGCGCCGGGTGCGGGACGGGCAGGCGGCTGGTCCGGCGGGTCAGCGGTTCAGGGTGCGAAGGCCTTGTCCACGGCGAGTGTGTCCTCATAGAGGTGGAGACGGGTGATCTCCCCGTCCTCCACCACCAGGTGCAGCACGGAGGGGGTGGTGAATCGCCGGCCGTTCTCGGCCACCGTATGAGCTTGCTCTTTAACCTTTGGCGGAGTCTCAGTGACACCGGTAGGTTCTCCGCGGTGACCTTGATGGAGACGCAGGGCCTGACGTCGATGACCGACGAGGCGCAGTTACGTTGGATGGCGCTGGGGGACTCGACTCGGCGGCCGGCCGTGGTCATGCTCCATGGCGGTCCGGGTCTGCCGGATTATCTGGGCGATGTCGCCCCCATGGTCGCGGACCTCGCGCCTGTGTACCGGTACGACCAGCGGGGCACGGGTCAATCCCCGTGGCGGGGGCGCCATTCCTTCGCCCGGCATGTCGACGATCTCGTCGAGTTGCTCGACGCATGGGACGTGCCCAGAGCTGTGCTGATCGGGCACTCCTACGGTACTGACCTGGCGAGCCGGTTCTGCCTGACGCATCCTGACCGCGTTGCCGCGATGCTTCTGATGTGCGGGCCGTTCGTCGGTGATTGGCGTACCGGGGACCGAGCGGAGCGAGGCCGCCGTATGTCCGCAGCGCAGCTGGAGCGGCTCCACGCATTGGAGGAGTTGCCGCACCGCACGGAGGAGCAGGAAATCGAGCTGCTCACACTGGCCTGGTTCACCGACCACGCCGATCCCGAACGGGGGTGGCACTGGGCCGCGCAGGGTGCCCGGCGGCGTCGCCCCGTCAACTGGGCTATGAACAGCGAGCTTGGCAAGGCAGGGCGCGCGGACCCGCTCGATGAGCATCTTGCCGAGCTGCGCGCATGCCTGCCCGCGCGGGCGGAGCTTCTCGGTGGGGCCGACGATCCCCGTCCTGTGTCGGCTCTTGAATCACTCGCGCTCAGGCTCGATCTTCCGCTGACCCGGGTCGAAGACGCTGGGCATGAGCCCTGGCTGGAGCAGCCCAACACCGTGCGTGCGCACCTTCGGCGCTTCGTGCAAGGCGCGGTGGGCTCATAGGGCTTCGACCGAATTGCCGGCCGGCCTCATCCCCGGCTGTCGGCACCGCGGCAGGGCCGGTGTCGAAATGGTCCTCGAACTAGGCCGCTCACCTGGGTGTTCGCCGGACGCTGAGGCGGCCTTCGTCTGATCATGTGCTCCGACCAAGGACACACATGACCACGACGAAGGCCGTTGAAGGTGAGTTTGCTGCCTGATCATGTTCCGGGGGAGGCGTTCGCGAAAGCCTCACGCTTCCGGGAGGACTTATTCGACTGCCTGACCGCGCGCGGGGACGAACTGTTCGACCTCGCCGACGCGGCCCTGGAATCCGGCCGGACGTCGTGGTGCCAGCTCCTGGACGCCGTGCGTCTCGGGCCAGACGACGACGTCGCCGAGGCCACCGCCGCCCAGGTCCGCCGGGTGGTCGTGGATCTGATCGAGATGGGCCGCTGGCACGCGGGTGACGGCGACATCCTGATCGTCTTCGGTGCCGGCTACGACGCCCCGCGCATGGCCCACCTCCTCGACGGCCTCCCGGTCGAGGTCCTGGGACGGATGCGCTCCGACCGCGTCATGCGACGGCCGACGCCCTCGCCCAAGGAGTACGCCCTGTCCTATCCCCAGGGCGGGCGACCGCCGAAGCATGGCAAGGAGTTAAAAGACAAGATGAGAGAAGGTTCCGAGGATCACCACATGCTCGTCCTCGACGATCAGGCGCTCCGTCACCACCTCGCTCTTCCTGTGGACGTACGCCGCCCACATCGTGGTGAAGTATGGTGCGACCTCCTCGCGCCGCGATCGGCGCCCGGTCCAGGGCAGCGTCCCGGCACCGGGGACGTGCCAGTCGATGGCAGGGGCGAAAAGCTCCTGGATGCCGTCCTGGTCCTGGGCGCCGAGGCGGTCCAGGAGCTTCTCGGCCAGGGCTCGTGTGGTGTCGCTCTTCGAGGTCACGCTCACAGTCCCATCAGGGGTGATCAAGCTCAGCGGTGTGGTCATCGCGGTGGAGTGCGGTGATCGGCGACGGCGGCCTCATTTCTGGAGGAGGAAGTGCTTGCCGTTCAGCGCGCCGCCGAGTTGCATGAGACCGCCGCCCTCGCGCAGGCCGCCCAGGTCAATCGGTGCGAAACCGAATCCGGCCACCAATTCGGCGAAGTCCGCCTTCGCCGGCGCGTCGTCGCCGGCGAAGAAGACGACCTGGGCGCCCTCCTCGTGCCGCGGTTCGGCTGCGGTACGGTCGGCGAACATGGCGTTGAACGCTTTGATGACGGTGGCACCCGGCAGGTGTTGTGCCACCCATTCACTGCCGGTGAGGGGCGACACGGCCGCGAACCCGCGGTAAGGGTTCATCTCGGCGAACTGGTTGGTCATGTCCACCACCACTCGGCCGGTCCAGTCGTCCAACCGCCGCCCGATCGCGGGAACCGCGACGAAGGGGGCGGCGAGCAGCACGATGTCGGTGGCCACCGCGTCGTCGAAAGAGACGGCCGAAGCGCCTGGCCCGATCGTTCTGATGACGTCGTCGAGGGTGTCGGGGCCGTGGTTGTTACTCACCCGCACGGGGTGGCCGGCTTCCGCCGCGTGCCTGGCCACCGCGCGGGCGACGGGGCCCGCCCCGATGGTGCCGATCGTCTGAAACAGCATGGGAATCCTCTCAGTTGAGCCGAAGCAGGACGGTTCCGCTGCCATTGGCCCGTACCGCCCCGACAGCGGCTCGCAGTCGGTCGAGGGGACACTCGCCGTACACCGCGAACAGTTCGGGTCACTGCGCGGCCAGTCGGACGGCGGCCTGCCGGTCCGCGGCCCTGGTTTCGTCGGGGCGCGTCATCCAGCGTGAAATGCTGACGGCTCGCACCCGCAGTTCACGCATCAGCAGGTCGGGCGTCATCAGGGGCCACGGGTGTGACGTCAGGTCCCCCCCCAGACGACAAGGGTGTCCGCATCGGCCAGGAACGGCAGGATCTCGCTGACGAACTCACCGCCGTGCGCGTCGGTGATCGCCGGCACTCCGCGTCCCCGGGTGAGCTCACGCAGGCTGTCCTGCCACCCCTCGTGTCCGGTGACGACAACCGGCACCCGGGGAAGAGGCTCCTGACCGTCGCGGCCGATCGTTCGCTGCGGCCCACGGCGATGACCGGAACTCCCCCGTCGAGGGCCTGCCTCACGATGAGCTTGCCGACCGCCGAGGCGGGGGCGGACACGATCAGCGGGGTGTCAGCGGTGGCGCCCGCCTCCGTACGCACCTCGTCGACGACGCGCAACACCTGACGCGATGTGATCCCGTTGACGAGTGTCACCGCCGCGACCTCGTCGCTGGTCGAGGCGGATACCGCCACTGCGGCCTCCGCCGGGACCGTGACCTGCTGCGACCACGCACCTTGAGCGGGGAAGACGGCCACCCGGTCACCGACGCTCAGGCCGCGAACGGATTCACCCACCGCGGTGACCGTTCCCGCCCCCTCACTGCCGAGCGGCCGGGGAGCGAACGTACCGTCGGGGGCCGTTTCGACACCCACCAGGTCGCCTCGGTGTACCGGGGCGAGGGCGACGCTCACCCGGACCTCAGCAGCCCCTGGCCCGGGAGCCGGGGGCAATTCGCGCACTCGCGCGACCTCGGCCGGTTCTCCTCGACGGCTGAAAGCGACACCCTTCACCGGAGCTCACCTCTCCTCGCACTGATGCCTGTAGATCTCAGTTCCGCTTGCGGGTCCTCGCACGGCCTGAATCGGCGGGACGACCGCAGCCCTGCGGAAGACTATGGCCGCGAGCCGTTGGACTTCCGTCTCAACATCCGATACGAAGTGGCAAAAGACCACGTCAGCGGTCGGGGCGCTCGATGGACGCGGTAGCGCGGGTCTGCACTTTCGTGCAGACCCGCTGCCGATTCACATCCCGAACGTCCCGGGTTCGCCACCGTCGGGCCGGTCTCGATCGGCCTTCTGTTCATGGCTCCGGGTGGCCCACGCAGCAGGACGAAGCCCGCGGACCGGGCCCGGAGACCGTTCGCCCGCTTCTTCCAGGGCCTGACGGGCATCGCCGCGGTGGTACCGCCGGGGTGCCGCTTGACAAGGGGGTCGACGTCAGTAGAGTCGGCTCCGTTCACGTGGTGAATGCTATTAACTTCGTGAGCGGTCGCATCCGAACCGACCATTCACCTCCGTGCCATCGGCCAGTCAGTGGCCGAGCCGGCACCGAGACCTCGACGCTCGTCCCGGGCTCGGGCCACGGAACTGCTTTTCACTTCTGCGGGCATGAGTTGGCGGGCACCCTCGGCGAACTCGTCTGAACCGAGGCCGCTGTGACCGCAGTGTCACTGGCAACTCGTCGCGCTGTCCGGTCCACCAAGCCGCCCCCGGCCACGGCGCACCGTCCCGAATCCAGAACATCCAGAACACGTCCCCCCCCCGGACAGCTGGGGAATTGGAGCTGATCTTGAAAGAGATTCCCGCAAGCGATGTCGACCTGTTCACCGACGAGGCCTTGGCGGACCCCTACCCGCTCTACCGGGAGCTGCGTGACCTGGGCCCCGTGGTCGAACTCACGCAGAACGGCATGTACGCCTTCCCCCGCTACCGTCAGGTACGCGAGGCCTCAGGCAACTGGGAGGTGTTCTCGTCCGCCAAGGGCGTGATGATGAACGATCAGATCAACTCGGCTCTGGAAGGCGTCACTTTGTGCAGCGATCCACCCGAGCACACGCAGATGCGCAGCGTGCTGGGGCGGCCCCTGCGTCCGGAGAGGCTGCGGGAGCTGACCCCGCGGATCGAGGAGGAGGCCGAGCGAGTGGTCGAACGCCTGGTGAGGCAGGGGTCGTTCGACGCCGCGACGGAGCTTGCCGAGCACCTGCCGCTCACCATCGTCTCCGAGCAGGTCGGCCTCGGCGACGCCGGCCGGGCGCGCATGCTTGAGTGGGCTGCCGCCACCTTCGACGCCCAGGGGCCGATGAACCAGCGGACCCGCGACTCCTTCCCCCAACTCGACGAGATGGTCGCCTTCGCCCTGAGCGACGCGACGCGGGACACACTCAGGGCGGACGGTTGGGCTGCCCAGCTGTACACGGCGGCCGAGCAGGGCGACCTGCCCGTGGAGAAGTGCCCGTTCATGATGATCGATTACATCGCGCCCAGCCTGGACACGACGATCTACGCGATTTCGAGCGCCATCCACCTGTTCGCCCGGCATCCGGAGCAGTGGAATGTTCTGCGCGAGGATCACTCCCTCATCCCGCATGCCATCAACGAAGCACTGCGCCTGGAATCCCCGGTGCAGCGCTTCACCCGCGTGCTCACCGAGGACTACGACGTCGAGGGGTACACACTGCCTGCCGGCTCCCGCGTCGTCCTGCTGTACGGAGCGGCCAACCGCGACGAGCGAAAGTACCCTGACCCGGACCGGTTCGACGTGCGCCGCAAGCCATCGGACCACCTCGCCTTCGGACGCGGGGAGCATGTGTGCATCGGCATGAACCTGGCCCGGATCGAGATGCGCGCGCTCTTCGAGGCCCTGCTGCCGCGAGTCGGGCGCTTCGAGCTGCTGGAGTCCGAACTCGCGCTCAACAACACCCTGCGCGGGCTGGGCTCGCTGAAGGTGCGAGTGAGCTGATGTGCGGTCGCCCGGTCGCCCGGTCGTTCGCAGTCCCTGCCCCTTCGGGCGGGGTCGGCGCTGAAAGCTCCTGTCAGCGCGGCGCGGATGGCACGCTCTCGATCGAGGCTCGCGGGACGGCGCGGCCACAGCGTTCACCGCATCGCCCTGGTGACGCCTCGTGGAGGCGGGCGCCCACCAGGACAGCGAACTCGCCGGGCCCGGACCCCTATCAGGGGCCTCCGAGAAACAGACTCGTTCACCGCCTCGCCGGACACGGCAAGCGGACGGAGAGAGGATTCGATGACCAAGAGCAATGAGCAAGCGATACGCGATGCCTACCAGATCGCGGAGGAGCAGGACATCAGGAAGTGGGTCTCGCTCTTCACGGAGGACGGAACGTTCACCGATGTCTCGGCGGGGCGCACCTATTCCGGCTCCACCGAGCTGGGAACCGTTGTCGAGATCTACGCCAAGGCTTTCCCGGACATGCACCGTGAGCTCTACGACATCTACGTGAGTGGTGATGTCGTCGTCGTTGAGCTGTCCCTGAACGGGACGCACGAGGGGCCGCTGGAACTCCCCTCGGCGACCATCCCTCCCACAGGGAAGGTCATGAAGACGCCCTGCTGCGACGTCTTCCGGCTGGAGAACGGCAAGATCAAGTCGTTCCACTGCTACACCGCCGCGACGGTGCTGCTGTCCCAACTGGGCGTCATGTAACGGACGTGGTCCTGATCGGCTCCACCCGCTCAGTCGGCACCCGCCCGCCCGGGGCTGCGCCGCCGCATCCACCGGTCACCGGGTGGGACCCTTCGCATCGATCACCGGAAGCGGTCGTGCCTCGTCCGCCGGGACCGCCGCCCCGGCCCGCATCCCGTGCACCATGCGCCCGAGCCGGCCATGTTCGGGCTTGACGTCCAGGTGATGCATGAGTTGCTCAACACCCTTGGCCGCGAAGCCGCGGGCAGGCGGCCGATCTTTCGACCGGTTGAGGATCTCGCGGACCCTGTGTCGGAGGGCAGGGTCAGGCAAGCGGAACCCTCTTGTGAAGGAGAGCGAAGCCGGCTCGGCCGAACATCTGCCGCTTGAGCCTCTTGATCCGGGTTGACGTGCCCATCGACCGCACCCGCTCGCCCTGGCACTCGGTGATCATGGTTGCAAAGGTCCGGGCGTGTCTGGCCAGGACCTCGATCCCGGGGCAGTTGGCCCGGACGTTCTTCAGATGCAGCTGACCTTCGCGAGCGCTTTCGGAGGCCGTCAGCTCGGCATCATTGCACTCGCATGGATCGTTCCGCTTTTCGCGATCGGTATGACGACCCTGTTCGGTCCCATGCTTGATCAGTACGGGCGAACGGCGGCGCCTTGCACCGAAGGTGTTCTTCAGGTGCAAGGCGCCGCCGTCAGACATCGGTTGACGATCAGGGCCCAGTGTCACCCGGGTGTGAGCAGAGACCGCCCCGGTAGCCACTGTCGTACCAGGCCCCCGTCGCATTCGAGTCCAGGACTGTCTTGCCGGGCCCCACACAGCGGTGGTAGTCGCCCGAGATGAACGTCCGTGTGACCTGGATCCAGACGTTCGTCCTGGAGTCACAGTGCTCGTAGAACGGGTGTTCTGTGCCTGGGTTGTTCCAGCCACAGGCCGCAAGTCGCTGCGGCGCTTGCGACATGGCATCCGCCGGTGCTGCCGGGGAGAGTGCCATTACGCCCACGATCGTCAGTGCGGCGAGACCCAACCGGCTTTTCGTCTGAACTCGGCCAATGGGGGAGCGTCCTGACCGCATGGAAGTCCTTTCTTCGGGACTGACGGAGGCCTGGCCGGGCCCGCACGGCCCGCGGAGCCAGCCCTCGCTCTCTTCTTCATGCTGGTCGTCCCCGCTGGCCGAAGCTATGCCTCCAACGAGTGAAGGCGGCGCGAGGTCTCGGACTCGGCACGCGGCGTACGCCCCCGGGGTGTTCGCCCAGCCCGGGGGTGGGCAGCGGCGCCATGCGGACTCCGTCTGGCCGGAGCCGAGGAAGAAGCTGCCCCGCGGCCCGGTCGGTCCGTCGCAACGGCCCGACGCCCCACCGACAGCGCCGGGCCACCAAACAGATATCCCGCCCCGGCGCACGGGCTGCCCTTGTTCAGCTGTGCCGCATCCAGATGTTGGGCTCGCGATACACGCCATGATCGGCGGAGCGATCGACCCGAAGCAGGCTCAATCCTCCTGGAATCACGTAGCCGCCCGACTCGGGAAAGGTCATTCCCGTCCACTGTTCCCACTCAGCAACGGTGCCGGTCATCGTCTGCGAAGCGGGAGCCGCCGAAAGGATCTCGGCACTGATACGCTGATGGGTCCGAATCCACGGGTCAAAAACCATCCCATCCTCACGACTCACCTGATGAGGGACTCGATGGGTGTCAACGGATACTGGGCCTTCATCCTCGGGCGGACCGGCGTGATGACCTGGACCAAGCCGGCTTCCCCGACTGTCTGACGCAAGGCTTTGAGGGTCTCTCCCGCAAGCCCGCGCCCCTTGAGCGACGAGGTGACGACAGCTCCGCAGATGACGAGGGTATTGGTTTCGGTCCCCTGCTCACGACCTTCGACCGCACGGACAAGGGCCTGGGTATACCCGGTGGCGAGCGTCTCCTTCAGGCCGTCCCAGTGGATTGGTACACCCCAGCCCTATGCGACCGGCACCTCGTGCTCATCCACCAGCGTGAGGTCTGGAATTGCGAACCACTCACCGACCCTGCCTGTGTAATCCTTCACCAGCCTGTCAGCGGTGATGAACTCCGGAAAGCCGTCACTGAAAAGCTCCTTCAGCTGCTCATCCGGCCACGTATGCGCGTCAGTTCGCTCGATCTTCAATGCCATGCCCGTTCATAGCACACAGGTCCTCAGTAGCCGCTGCACCATTCTCATCCCGCCGCCATTGACCGGAAGCACTGAACTTGAATGCGTGATGTCGGGGGAACGGCGGGCGCGCTGGTGCCCGGCCTGCTGCGCGGATGGCTGTTGCGTCAAGATGAGCCATGACCGAGAGCGAAGCGGATCTGCTGGTGTTGCTGCGCGAGCTCGATGATCCGGAGTGGCTGGAGTGGCCGCAGCACTACGACCGTGGCGAGACCGCCGTCCTCTTCGGTGGGCTGGTGGCCCGGCTCGAAGGTGACTTCGCAGCTCACTGCACGGTTGTTGAGCAGGACACCCAGGACTCCAGCGAGTACGGACGCGTCGTCGTGCCTGGCGACGCAACCATATGCGGAACCCGGATCGTCGTCTGCGTGAGCAAGTTCGGCTCGCTGGCTCTGGTCTGCGCCGACAACCCGGGCGCCTTCCTCGGAACGGATGACGCCCAGGCCGAAGGTGAGCTGGGCGACACGGACCTTGCCAAAGTCAACCGGGCGCTGGTCGAGCTCGGCTATGTCGTGATTGCCGAGGAACTGCTGGAGAGCGACTACGACGGGCCGAGCCAACTGCCCTGGCACGTTCAGCGGCCCAGCTGGTCGGATCGCTTCTTCGGCATCTTCTGACGATCACGCCGACAGGCTCAAGCCGGTGTCGGCCACGCATCTGTCGATCACCTCCGCTCTGTATTGCAGCAGTTTGAGCTTGTGCTTCACAGCGCGGGTGACCTGGCCGAGTTCGGCGGCGGCCAGGTTGCCGATGTCGTGATTGACCAGGGCCCAGATACCCTCCTGCGCGTTGAGGTCCGGGGTGTGTGCCGGCAGCTGGAACACGATGGGCCATGAGGCGTTGGCCTCGACAAACTCCTTCAGTGGCGCGACCAGGTGCATGCGTAGGTTGTTGTCCCACACGGCACGATTGGGCTGCCGAGAGAGGTCCGCAGAGGCCAGGCACGAGGCGCGACCTTGCAGTCTCGCGGTGTGCCTGGCCCTCGTGCCGTTGTGTGCGGCTGACGACAGCGATGGTGGGGCGCGCGGGTCCGCCCTCGCCGCGGATGGTCATCTCGGCCGCCAGGGTGGTGGGCTCGACGCTCTGGTGGATGGTGAGGTGGGCTGCGATCCAGGCGTCCGGCTCACGGTGTCAGTCACGTCGGGTGTGCCTACGGGACGGTGCTGCGTGCTGATGGAGCTTCTACGCTCAGTGATCACCAAGGACGGCCGTGCCCGCTGTCAGGACGCGATCATGGCAATCTTTTCGACGGCGAAGGGCAAGTCCTCGAAACGTCATTGGGTGCTGGATGCGGATCTGTCAGCGGCATTCGACCGCATCGACCACGTCCATCTGATATCCGCCATCGGACAGTTCCCCGCCAGGGGCCTGATTCGAGGGTGGTTGAAGGCGGGCGTGATTGAACGTGGTCGGTTCGCACCCACTGAAGAGGGAACCCCTCAAGGAGGAGTGATCAGCCCACTGCTGATGAACGTGGCTCTGCACGGACTGGAACAAGCCGCAGGGTGCCATTACAGGGTCGCTCAGGCCGGGCGCGAGCCCGGCGCGACCCCGGGCACTCCAGTACTGGTGAGATATGCCGACGACTTCGTCGTGCTCTGTCACGACGAAGTCCAAGTGCATGAGGTCAGGGCCCGGTTGGAGGACTGGCTGGAGCCGAGAGGGCTTCGCTTCAACGAAGAGAAGACCAAGGTCGTCCACCTCGAAGAGGGGTTCGACTTCCTCGGATTCACCGTCCGCCGGACGGGCGGAAAAATGATCATTAGGCCCAGTGCTGAGGCATGCAAGAGGCTCCGGGCGCGGTTACGGACCGAGGTGAAGGCCCTGAACGGGGCCAATGCCGAAGCTGTCCTGCGCAGGCTTATCCCGATCGTTCGCGGTTGGGCCGCCTACTACCGGGGGTGGCCTCTACGACGACATTTGCGTCGCTGGACCGCTACATGTGGCGCTTGACCTGGAACTGGGCCAGGCGGAGCCATCCCAAGAAGTCAAGATACTGGGTCGCAGACCGGTACTTCGGCAGGTTCCATCCATCCAGACGAGGCCGGTGGGTATTCGGCAACCGCAGCAACGGTGCCTTCCTGCTCAAGTTCGCCTGGACCGGAATCGTCCGTCACCGACTCGTCAAGGGCGGAGCGTCCCCGGACGACCCCACCCTGACCGAGTACTGGAGTAACCGTCGCCGCAGGAAAGCGCCGCCGCCTATGGACAAGACCAGTCTTCTCCTAGCGGTCCGGCAGCAGGGGCTCTGCCCCCTCTGCAAACAGGCGCTGATCGCCGGGGCCGAATATGAACCGGACAGCCCACGGGAGTGGATCAACTGGTTCGCGGCCTCGAAGAGGATGCTCCATAAGCATCACTTCACCTACAGGCGAAACGGCGGCGGGGACGAACGGAACAATCTTCGTCTCGTGCACTCCGAATGCCACCGCCAACACCACGCGGGCGACGGCGAACGGACCACATAACCCTGCTGACCTGCGAAGCCCACGGGGCTTGCTTGAACCGGATGCCGGGATGACTGGCACGTCCGGTTCTGAGGGGGCCGGGTCACGACAACGTGACCCGGCTACCCGACTGAGGGTTCTCCTCCGACGGAGTGAGTAGCATCCGGAACACACCTGTCCAGCACAGCGAAAGATGAGGGTCTCATGTCCACAGCCAACGCCGCATCCGGTGTGAAAGCCGAGTACGCACAGAAGGTCCAGGACGACCTCGTAGCCAATCAGAGTGAACAAGACCGAGTCCGTGCCGAACTGGCCCGTCTGCAGGAGGAATTGGTCCAGCTTGAGGAGAGCGGACAGGTCCTCGCGAAGATGCAGGACATCCTCGGCGCCTTCTCCGTGCCGTCAGCCAAGCCTGGGAAGAAGCCGGCCAAGGTGCCCGCGGCACGCAGGCCAAAGAGCAAAACCGCAGCCGCGAAGACTCCGAAGACAGGGCGTTCCTCGAAGACCGAGGCGGAGCCCGCGCGCCGCGGGAAGGCCCCCGCAAAGAAGGCCGCTCCTGCACAGGGCGTGAGCGGGCCGACGTGGATCGAGCTGGTCAGCTCCTACCTCGCCGACCAGAGTGAGCCGAAGTCGTCCACCGAAGTCGCCGCTGGAGTAGCCGAGGCATACCCGCAGCGCGGTGTGCAGGTGGTCGTCGTGCGTAATGCTCTGGAGCAGGGCGTTGCGCGCAGTCTCATCGAGCGCTCCAAGCAGGGCCGCTCTGTCTACTACCAGGCCAAACCGGCCGGTGCTGAGACTGCGGACGGCGGCACGGCAATCGCGGTCTAGGGAGAGGCTGGGCGAACACACCTCGCCGCGACGGCCATCTCCGGGCTGCTGGTGACGGTGTCGGGAGGAGCGGGCAGTAAGCGCGTTGACCTTGCGTTGTCCTTGCGTCGAGGTACGCGATGCCGCTTGCTCCTCCGGCCGCCGTCCAGAGCCGTGGCCGGTCTCGTACCGGCCACCAGAGCTGTGACTTTCTGGATCTGCCGCACAGCGGTTCTCTCATCACCAGGCCGGCTGTGCAAGGAGACAGTGATGGCGCTCCGCCCGTCCGAAGTCGTGGCAGGCGATATCAAGTAGCCGAATCCATCGCCACTGTGGCTCCAGTACCCGCCGCCACAGGACAATGGTGTCCAGTCCAGTCCGAGCCCGTCGCGCGTGCCCGAAGGGCAGATATGCGACCGTGGTATCGGTCATGGCGCCGCCCGGCTCGAACTGCTGGTAATTGTGGGCATGGAGGCCCGGCAGCAACCCGCTGCTCGGAGGTGTAGGTGGTCCAGCGATTCCCGCGACAGCCGTCAGCGCTGAGATCTGGGGCGACGTCACCGATGTAGTCGGGCAGTCCGCTTCGTGGTACTGCCGATCCTGACGTAACCATTCAGGGGCACCGGCTGCGTGGTGCTGGGATTCCCGACCCCACTGCGGGCGGGTCCGCACTCCTCGGGGTGTCTCCAGCCCGACCGATACGCCAGTGACTCCGTCCTCACGTAACGCGTCGGCATCCCGTAGCAGCTGGGACAACCGGGCGGGGGCCGTCGCTCCGGCTTCCGCCGGGACGACTACGGTCAGAAGGGCGACTCCAGGGACTGCTCGTCGTCCAGATCACCGCGGACGGTCCGCACGTCACCTGGGGTGTTCTCGACCAGGGCACGGGCCCGCTTCGAGGAAGGGTCCCGTGCCGGCACCCGCACGACGGTGTCGGTCCGTGCGGCAAGGGCGCGCACCACGCGGGTGCCCATGGTCCCCGTGCCTCCCACCACGAGCGTGGTCGTTGGTGTCACTGCGTCGCCTCCAGTACGAGCTTCCCGCGGGTACGGTTGGTCTCGCCCAGCCGGTGTGCCTCGGCGGCCTGTTCCAGAGCGAAGGTGCGCTCGACCTCGGCCCGGACCACGCCGGATTCGACCAGGCCGGCGATGGCCGTCAGTGCGGTGGCATCGGGTTCGACCAGAAGTGGACTGGTGCGAACACCTGCCTGCTGGGCCGCGACGGCCAGAGCGTCGGAGACACCCCCCGGGACGGAGATGACCAGGCCGCCGGGCCGGGTCACCGAGACGGACCGCACGTCGGTGTCGTCCACGGCGCCGACGAGATCGATGACGACATCGACCCCGCCGATGGCTTCCTCGAACCGCTGCCGGGTGTAGTCGACCGTCTCGTCAGCGCCCAGTTCCCCGAGCCAGGCGTGCCGGGGTTCGCGGGCGGTCGCGATGACCTCGGCGCCGAGGTGCTTGGCGAACTGCACCGCCAAGTGCCCCACGCCACCGGCCGCGGCGTGTACCAGCACCCGCTGCCCGGCGGTGACGCGCGCCGTGTCGACCAGGGCCTGCCAGGCCGTGAGCGCCGCGAGCGGCAGAGCCGCGGCCTCGACGTGCGAGAGTGAGGCCGGCTTGCGGGCGAACTGGCGCGACGGCGCCGTGACGAACTCGGCGTACCCGCCGGCCGGGCGCGGGAACCACGGCATGGCGTACACCTCGTCGCCGGGTACGAGCGTCGTGACGCCGAAGCCGACCTCCTCGACCACGCCGGAGACGTCCCAGCCGAGGATCAGCGGCAATGTCTGCAGCCCTGCCATACCGTGGCCTGCGCGGGTCTTCCAGTCCACCGGGTTGATCCCGGCAGCGTGCACACGCACCAGCACCTCGGTCGGCAGCGGCCCGGGGCGCGCCACCCGGCCGACGCTCAACACGTCAGGGCCGCCGAACTCCTCGATGGTGACGGCGCGCATCGTCTGCTCGCTCATGTTCTTCCCGCTCCTGTCCGGTTGGCATGTTGTTCTTCGATGCCGGAGCCCCTTGGCGCCCGCAGGTCTCAGCCTCGCCGTTGCCCCGGAAATGCCGTGAGTGGCTGGGCAGCCACCTGTCGTACCATTCCAGCCATGCCACACCGTGTTGCTGTTCTTGCCCTGGACGGGGTCGTGCCGATGGACCTCGGCATCGCATCCCGGGTGTTCAACGAGGCCCTCGACCCGGCCGGAGCGCGGCTCTACTCCGTGACGACCTGCTCGATCGGCGGCCGGCCCGTCCGTACGAACGAGGGCTTCCGGATCGTCGTCGACGACGACGAGTCCCTCCTGGAGAGCGCGGACACCGTCGTGATCGCCACCCAGGAGCCCGGCGAAGAGCTGCTCGCCACCGGTGAGTTGTCCGCACCGGTGGCTGCGGCGCTCGCCCGGATCGGACCCGGGGCGCGCATCGTCAGCCTGTGCACATCGGCATTCCTCCTCGCGGCGGCGGGCCTGCTGGATGGGCTGCGGGCGACCACCCACTGGGCGCTGTGCGACCGCTTCACCCGGCTCTTCCCCGACATCGCGGTCGATCCCGACGTGCTGTTCGTCGACAACGGCCGCATCCTGACCGCTGCCGGCGGTGCGGCCGGTATCGACCTGTTCCTCCACCTGGTCCGCCGGGACCACGGCGCGACGGTGGCTGGTTCTGCGGCACGGCGGTGCGTGGTGGCGCCGTGGCGCGAGGGCGGTCAGGCGCAGTTCATCGAGCACCCGGTGCCGAAGGACGCCGATCGCTCCACATCGGCCACCCGCCAGTGGACGCTGAGCAGGCTGGCCGAACCGGTCACGCTGCAGGACATGGCCCGCCACGCCCATATGAGCGAGCGCACATTCACCCGGCGGTTCCGCGCGGAGGCGGGCACGAGCCCCCTCCAGTGGCTGGTGCAGAGCCGGCTGACCCAGGCGCGCCACCTGCTGGAGTCCAGCGATCTGACGGTCGCGCGGATCGCCACCGCCTGCGGCTTCGGAGACCCGGTCGCGCTGCGCAAGCACTTCCACATCCACATCGGCCTGTCCCCGCTGGCCTACCGCCGCGCCCACCGCGCACCGGATCCGGTGCGGACACAATGAACCGGCGTGCCGTCTGCTCGGTCGGCAGATCATCGGGGCCGTGGCCGTTCATGAAGCTGCCGATCAACGCGCCGTGACAGTCGGCGGCCCGGGTGGGCTGCGTAGCGGCACGCTCCGCGGTGCTGCCCACCCGCCGGGACGGCCCCGGCGGGTGCTGAGAGCCGGCCCACCTGACGCGGAAGAAGTCGAGCGTCGTGGGGGGCGGATCAGGTTTCTTGCGTTCCGCCGGCATCGACCGTTTGACCATGTCACCTGCGGCAATCCAGCGAGCAGGAGGAGACTCGACGGGATGGCCGCTGAATGGCGTAACACGTGACACCGACCGGGTCAGTCGATAGGCAACCCGCTCGTCGCTCCCTACCCTGTGAGCGAATCGGCGAGGCCAGAATCGGGCGGGCCGACCTTTCTGACTCGCGGCCGGGAAGTCCATGCAGTGGACATCACCATCGGAGAGCACGCATGAATGAGGACAAGACTTCGAACGAGCTGCCTCGGCGTCGGTTCGTGGCGTTCTCCGGCGCCATCGGTGCGGCGACGCTCCTGACCGGAGTGGAAGCGGCGGCCGGACGTACCGCTTCGGCAGCCGCCCCGACGCACGCGGACCCCGCCCCCGGCACGTGCCCCACTCCGCCTCCTGGTGGAACCCCGACCTGTCCCCCTGCTCAGCTCCAGCCCCTCTGCGGCAGCCCTTCCGACAACGATCCGCTGTGGCGGGACGTCCAGTACTGCACGCACGGGAAACCACTGCCCCCCGGGCAGAACCCTCCCGCCTGCCTGAAGGTGACCTCGGACTACGTCGTACTGCACGGCAGGCCGTCGAGCCAGCACAACTTTCTCCTGACCCCCAGTTGCCGGATCACCGGTATCGAATGCCCGTTCATCGAGACCTCCGGCGCGCCAAATTACTGGAACGACGCATGGGAGAACGCCCGGAGCGGAGGGAGCGTCCCCGTGCAGTACCCCAACATCGGTCTGGGGATCAACTCGCAGAACGCCCGGTTCCTCAACCAGTTGCACATTCACATGGCCGGCGTCCGGGCGAGCACGCAACGGAGGTTGCAGGAACTGGAGATGATGGGACGCGTGGCCACCAACCCCGCGCACTGGGACGCCGCGCAGTACCGGGTACCGGTCACGGGCTCGGACGGGACGGGGGACCGTACGTACCGAGCCCTCAGGCTGCCCAGTCTCGGGATGAATCTCTTCGCGCAGGTGCAGCAGTACGTGGTGAAGCCGAACGGGCTGACCATGGCGGACCAGACGCTGATCGTGGTGCCGAAGATGACGGCTACGGGATTCGCCGGGGCTTTCTACGTCCTCAACAGTGACTCTTCGCTCCACGACGGGACGAATACGTGTGACCACCTTCTCGTGTACAGCTGAGTCCTCTGAATGAGAAATGTGTGTTCCCCCGACAGGGGAGCGGGCGATGAGTTCTGTGGCGCCGCCCGTGCTTTTCCAGGGGGGGCAGTGAGTCGTCGCCAACGTGCTTCGCGAGCAGGGCGGTTGGTTCGACCTTGGCGCTCCGGCCCATCCAGCGGAACTCCCGCTCGCAGGCGTTCGTCCCCATGGCCAGGGTGAGTGTGAGGCAGGCCGGAGCCGCTGACCGTGGCACGCACGCTCCCGTGACGGTCAGCGGTGACCGGTGACTGGCCGACGGGTCCCGGTGCCGTGTTGAACGGCGGGAAGGCCGATGTGCCGCGGCTGCGGCAGGTGATCAGGGGGCCATCGGGGCGGACGCGCGTGCCGGGCCGACTGCCCGCCCGGCACGCGCTACCGACTCAGGAACAGCTGCAGTTGCAGCAGTTCGGCGGCGGAGCGCAGCAGAAGGACGCACTCGCTTCCGTCATGCCGTGACCCGCCGTCAGCGACTGGCTGTGCTCGTCCCCGGCCAGCGAGCCCAGGTCGAGGTCCAGTGCGAGGTCGGCGACCGCGGCAGCGAGCGACGGTGAACCGTTGCTGTTCTCGTTCATCAAAGCCCTCCTTTCGAACTAATGGAGCATCAACAGACATGTTTGGGCGCCCAGTTCGGACACTAGCGTGACAGTTGGGAACTGTGAAGGGGATGGACTAGACCATTCGTCTCGGCTAATGTCGGCCGCCCGGAGGCCGCGAGCACAGCTTCGTCCGGCGTTCTCACGCCTGTTCACGCCTGTTCACGCCTGCGGGACCGCGTTCCCGCTGAGGAATCCCGATGGAGGTGGCGATGAAGCCGAGACTGCTTCCCGACACCCGTCTGCTGCCCTCCGACCGGGGCGTGGTGATCAGCGGACCCCAGCGCACGGCGACCTTCGCACTGCCGGGAATCCACCCGTGGCTGGAGCGGCTGCGGCCTTTCCTGGACGGTCGCAACAGCCTGGAACAGCTCACCGCCGACCTCCCGCCACAGGCCGCGCGGCATGTCCGCTCACTGGTGGAACTGCTGGCCCGGGAAGGGTTCGTACGCGATGCCGCGGCGGATCTGCCACACGGGCTGAGCCCGCAGGTCCGTGCGCGCCACGCCGCACTGATCGACTTCATCGCGGCGCGCGCGGACTCGCCCGAGCACCGCTTCGAGCGGTATCGCGATTGCGCTCCCCTGGTGGTCGGCACCGGACGGATGGCAGGCGCGCTGGTCCTCGCCCTGCTCGCGTCGGGTGTGGCACATGTACGCCTCCGGCTCCGCCCGGCGGAGGAGGGTTCCGGGGACCCGACAGATGTGGCACGGCTGCGCGAATGTGTCGCGTTGCTCCAGCAGGAGGGCGGGTGCTTCCGCTACGAGCAGCTGAGCGGAACCCTGTCCGGCCCGCCCGCGGACACCGGCGTGGTGCTTCTCGGCTCTGACGTGTACGAGACGGAGCCGGCGGACCGGGCCCGCGCGCTCGCGATACGTGCCGGGGTTCCGTACGGACAGGCGGTGGGACGGGGCGAACACATCGTGATCAGCGCAGTGGCTGACCCCGGCGCCGCGCCAGAGCCACCGGCCCCCTCCGTACCGCCCGGCGGTGGGCCCGATCACCCCGCAGTGGGCGCCGCGTGTGCGGGGGATCCGGCTCGCGTGCGTGAGCCGAGTCCGTACCTCGGTGGCCCGGCCGCGGCCATCGCCGCCAACCAGCTCTGCTTGCACCTGCTGCGCCGGACGGCCGGCCTGGACAACTCGGGCGGGGGCGCGGAACCGTCACCGGTGACCGACGCCGCGGTGCTGGACCTGACCACCGGCCGCTTTCTCGGCGCGGAGCCGGGATGACCGGCGGGATACCCCGGAGCCCCGCTGGCGAGAACCCGTTCCCCCCGGCGCTCTGGGCGGAGGCGGTCTACTCCCGCAGGGCCATCCCGGCCACCCTCGCCACGGGATCCCCTGTCCCGGGAACGGGCAGCGGGGAGCCCGACCAGCTTCCCCACGGGCCGCGCCTTCCGCTGGCGCCGCCACCGCTCCATCTGGCGCCCGCCCCCGGCTCCCCGGCCACCCTCGCCGACCCGGCCGTCCTCTCCGCGCTGCTGCACTACTCCTACGGCCTGCTCCAGCACGACCTGACCCCGGGTGGCTGGCCGCTTCACCGCGCGGTGGCCTCCGCGCGGTGCCGCTACCCGAGCGAACTCACCCTGGTTTCCCCCACCGCGGCGTTCCGGTTCGACCCTCTCCACCATCAACTGATCATGCTGAACGCACCAGTGAGCAGCCGTCAGGCCGCCGATCCCGGGGCCTCCCTGACCGCCGTGATCACCAGCCGGTTCGCCCGGACCGCGCGGCTCTACGGCGACTACGCTCCGCGGCTCTGCGCCCAGGAGGCAGGAATGCTGCTGGGCGCGGTGCACCTGGTCGCCGCCGCACTCGGACTGCGTACCCGGCCAGGACAGGACCAGGAGACACTGCACGGCCTCTGCGCGAACCTGCCGCCCGCCGCGACGGAACAACCGATGGGCTATCTGGAGATCCTGCGACCCGTGAAGCATCCGGCCGGCCGGTCCTGGCCCCCGCCCGACCTGGCCTCCGTGCTCCGTGCCCGCCACTCCGGCGCCGCGCTGTTCGACCCGGAACCGGTGCTCTCCCCGCAGGCGCTGCTCACCGACCTCGGCGCCGCCCTCGCCGCGGCGCCGTTCACCGACTTCTCCTGCCACCTGCTGGTGCGGCGGGTGACCGGCTTCTCCCCGGGCCACTACGTCCACAGCGGCGGCCGCCTGCGGCAGGTCGGCGACGGCGACCCGCTCGCGTCGCTCGAACAGATCGGACAGACGGAGGGCCGGGTGTCGTTGAACTTCCGCTCGACCGCCTGTACCGCCTACATCGCCGTCCGGCGCGGCGCCGCCGTCGCGCGCTACGGCGCCGACGCCTTCCGCAGACTGCACCTGACCGCGGGGGCGGCGGCACATCTGCTCTGCGTGGCCGCGGCCCGTCAGGGTCTGTCCGCGCGGGTCCACAACGGCTACGACGCCGCCGCCGCGGAACGCCTGCTCGGGCTGGCCCCGGGTGAGGAGACAGTGCTCTTCCAGGTGGCCATCGGCGCGGCGCGGCCGGGCGCCGCCTTCCGCGTCCCGGTGGTGTTCTGATGAGCCGGAACACACCGCCCCCGACCGCGCCCCCCGCCGTCACCGCCCCCGTGGGCGTACGGATCGCCGGGCTGCCCACCACCGCACTCGACGCCTCCCGCATCCCGCGCAGCACCGAACTCGCCCTGCGTGTCACGTCCTTGGACCAGCGGCTGGCCGACGACGCGGCGCAGCTCTGCGACACGCTGTACGCCCTGATCGGCACAGCACCCGCACGCCCCTTCAAGGCCAGGCTGGTGGGCCTGCGCCGAGCCGTGCACCAGGGCGCCCGCATCAGCCCCCTGCTGGACGCGGCGGCCCCGCCGGAGGTGCTCGGCGGCGCGCTCACCGGGCGTCTCCACGACCACGCCGCTCTCCGCCGTACCCGGGCCGGACTCTTCGCGGAACTGCACGACGTTCTGCCCGCGGAGACCCGGACGGCGGCAGCGGCCCTCGACACGCTCTTCCAGGATCCGGCGTTCGCCACCGGTCTCGACTACGCCAGTCCCGATCTGTACGAGGACCTGCAACGCCGGGGGGCGCGCGATGCGGCCGGACGGCGGCCGCTGGACGGGGCAGCCGTCCGGCTCGCCAAATACGCGGGCCGGGCGATGGCCAAGCCCAGCCCGTTGACCACCTTCGCCGCCAGCGGCTTCGGCCAGTGGTCGGCGGACGCCGGCTCGGGCGTACGGCTGGAGAGTTCCGTCCGGGCCCCCGTGGCAGAGGCAGGTCTGCTGCCGCTGTCCCGTATCGCCGCCGCTCTCGCCCACGTACCCGAGCTGGACGGGGCCGTCCGGCTGCGCGTCAACCCGTCGGCCACACCGGTGGCTTCGCCCGGGGGAGAGCGGTGGCTGTTCACTGTGCCGGGGCCGTCCGGCGAGGTGCGTACCCTGCCCGCGACCCCGGCGCTGGCCGCGATCCTGGCGGCGGTCCACGAGGCGGGCAGCCCCGAGCGGCTGCGTGCCCTGCTCCGCGCGCCCGGACCGGGGAGCACCACCACCGCCGACGCGGACGCCGTCGTCGCCCGGCTCGTCCGGACCGGCCTGCTGGAGATCCGCCTCGGCCCGCCCGACCAGGAGCTCGACGCCGCCACGCTCTGCGACTGGCTCGGACGGCACCTGCCGGAGCCGCACGGCGGCGACCGCCTCACCCCGCTGCTCGCCGACCTGCGTGCCATCCGCGACCGGATCGACGCCGCCAGGACCGCCGGGCCCGGCTCCCACCGGGGCATCGCCGCCGCCCTGCGGCAGCACACCACGGCCGCCGCCCGACGGCTCGGACTGCTCGGCGGGAGCGAGCAGTTGGACCGCGGCCCGCTGTACTTCCACCACACGGTCGCCGTCGGCACGGCCGCCGTACTCGACCCGGCTGCCTGGCGGCCGGCTCTCGCCGACCTCGCTCTCGTCCCCGCGCTGCTCGCCCCGTTCGACACCCTCGCACCGCCGCGCGAGGCACTGCGGGAGCACGCAGTGGCCGCCTACGGCCCGGGATTCAGGCAGCCGTTCACCCGTTTCCTCCAGGACTTCGGCGCCTGGTGGGCCGCAGCCGCGCCGCACGCTCCCACCGAGCGCGACGCCCGGCGGCAGGACGAACTGGGCCGCCTGATCGCCCGCACTCCGCCCGCCTCCGACGGCACCGTCCGTCTCGGCCCACAGGCCGTCCGTGACCTCTGCGGCACCTGGCCCGGCCCGGACACCTCCGGCGACCGCCACGCCTGCTACGTCCAGACACTGCCCCGCCCCGCCACCGGACTCGGACTGGTACTCAACACGGTGACCTGCGGCCATGGCACCGGTCTGACCCGGATCGCCCGGCTGCTCGACGCACCGGCCCGTCCCGGGGAAGCCCACGAGGAGCCTCCCGGCGACGGCCCCGCGGACACCCCCCTCTACGCCGAGTTCGACGCCGTCTTCAGCAGCGCTCTCAACCAGCGGGCACCTGCCACCCGTTACGCGATCGACCTGGACGGCGCCACCTCGCACCGGCCGCCCGGGCAGCTGATCCGCCCCGCCGACCTTGACGTCGTGCACGACCGGCACACCCGTCGCCTCCACCTGGCCCACCGCACGACCGGCCGTGTCGTACGGCCGCTCCATCTGGGCCTGCTCGCCACACCGCTGCTGCCGCTGCCGGCCCGGCTGCTGGTGGAGGCCTTCGGCCAGACCTCCTACGCCTTCTGGTCGGACTGGCCGCAGCTGTGGCGGCTTCTCCCGCCGGGGCGGACCGGACCGGACCTGCGTGGCCCGGAGGCGGCGTCCGGCGCGGGCTGGACGAAGATGCCCCGTCTCGCCCTCGGGGCCGTGGTGCTGCGCCGTGCGACCTGGTTCATCGACCCCGGCCGGGCACCCGCCCGCGCCGCCGGGGAGACGGACGCCGCCCACCTGGTCCGCGTGCACACGTGGCGCGCGGCGCTCGGCCTGCCGCAGCGCTGCTTCCTGCGCGTCCTCACCCCGCGCCCCGCCGGCGGCTTCACCGGCCCCGCGCTGCACGACAAGGACCGCAAGCCGGTGTACGTCGATTTCGCCCACGCCCATCTGCTGCGGGTCTTCGAGCGGGCGGCGGCCACCGGCCGGCCGCTGCTGCTCACGGAGACCCTGCCCGACCTCCACGACGCACCGGCCCACCGGGACGGCCACCGCTACGCGGCCGAGTTCCTGATCGAGCTGCCCACCGTCCCGCTCCCGGCGGCGGACCGGCGGGAGCGGTCATGCTGACCCGTGCGTCCGCAGGCGTGCCGGGCCCGGAGCCGGAGGACCGCTGGGTCAGCGCCCATGTGTTCACCGGGCACCCGCTCGACCTGGTGGTGAGCACGCTGATCCCCGCGGCCGTCGCGGAGCTGCGGGAACGCGGGCTGGCCGACCGCTTCTTCTTCCTCCGCCACTGGCACGGCGGCCCGCACCTGCGTCTGCGGGTCCGGCTCACCGCACCGGCGGCCGGGCCCGCTGTATGCGCCGTGCTGGACGCACACGCCATGGAGCTCTTCCGTACGCTGCCGCCCTCTCAGCCCATGTCGGCGCACCAATACCAGTCACTGGCTGGGCAGTTGGCCGCCCTGGAGCCGGAGAGCGAGCCCGGGACCCTGGCCCCCAACGACAGTCTCGCCTTCCACCCCTACCGGCCGGAGCACGGCAAGTACGGCCGTGGCGCCGCGCTGCGGGCCGCGGAGGACGCGTTCGCCACCTGCAGCGAGCTGGCCGTCACCGCCGTGCTGGCCGGCTGGAGCCCGGCACAGCGGACGGCGCACTGTTTCGCCCTGCTGGCCGGCACCCTGGACGCGGGCGCCCCGCCGGGGCGGCCGGCGCCGGAGGTGCTGGCCCAGTACAGGAACGGGCGGGCCGCCCTGCTCACCGTCGCCCGCGCGGCCCGCGCGGCCCGCGCGGCCCGCGCGGCGGCACCGGCGGACGTGGCGGACCCGGCCGGCGCCGACCCGGTGAGCCGGTGGCTCGCGGCCTGCCGCAGTGCCCAGCGACAGGCCGCCGTCCCTGCCCTGCTGGCCGGTCATCTCACCCACCTGGCCTGCAACCGTCTCGACGTACGGATCGGCCAGGAGGCCACCCTGCGGGCCCTGGCCCTGCTGGCCGTGGCAGAACTGACGGACAGTCACCAGTCGCGTCAGCACAGCTCCCGGCGTCACCGGGACGGCCACGGCCACGTCCGGCACGACGGCGCCGCCCCACCGTGAGGCCCGGCCCCCGCACCGAGAAGCACGGACAGCAGAGAACCGCAGAGGAGGACTCCCGTGACAGCCGTCCCGCAGCCGGAAGAGCCACAGTGGCGCGCGGCCCACATCGCGTACTTCGGTGACGACACCGACCAGCTGATCCTGCACGCCGTACGGCCGGTGATCGAGCGCTGCGCCGGTCACGTCGAATCGGCCTATGTGCTGCGGCACTGGCGCCGCGGCCCCCATCTGCGCCTGGTGGTCCGGGCCACGCCCGCCGTCTTCGCCGGACTAGTGGAGCCCGCCGTCTCCGAACTGGTCGGCGGACATCTGCGGGCACGGCCGTCCACCGCGGCTCCCCTCGACGAGGACGGTCTGCTGCCCCTGCACCGCCGCCTCGCCGCGGCCGAACGGGAACCCGGCCCGCTGACGCCCTTCTACCGGGACAACTCGATCACCTGGGAGGAGCACGACCGCCGGGTCGACGTGCTGGGCTGTCCGGTCGGCGCCGACGAGCTGGCCCTCTTCTACCAGCGGACCAACGGCCTGCTGTTCGAGCACCTGGAGTCCGTCGCCGCGGGGCTGCCGCGCGAGACGCTGGCCCTGCGCCTGATGCTCGCCACCGCGCACACACTCTGCCGGCACCCGCAGGACCCTTCGATCCGCCGCGGGTTCGTCTCCTTCCGTTCGCACGCCGAGGGCTACCTGAGCACGGTCGGCCCCCAGGTGCGGGACGCCTTCGAGCAGCGGTACGCGGCCAACAGCGCGGTACTCACCGCGCAGGTGCGCGCCGTGGTCGCGGCCTTCGATTCCGGCGCGGCAGAGCCCGGGGCGCCGGACGCCGGGGCCGCGGCAGGGCCGGGCGGGGCGGCGGAACTGCACCGCTGGGTGGCCGCGATCGATCCGCTGGGCACTCGCTGGACCGCTCTGTACGAGGCCGGCGAGATCCCGGAGACGGAGATCCCGACCGACGAGGAGAACGGCATCGGCGAACTGCTCACGACCAGCCCGCTGCACCGGGCGATCAGCGGCAGCGCCACGTACAAGCAGATGATGTACCGGGATCCGCGCTTCCTGCGCTACCGCCTGATGCTCAACTACACCTACCTCCATCTCTCCCGGCTCGGGCTGCCCGGCCTGACGCGCTATCTGCTCTGCCACCTCGCGGCCGACGCGGTGGAGGAGGTCTACGGGGTCAGCGCGCTCGAACTGGTCCTGGCCACCGCCGCGAGCGCTCCCGGTATGCCGCAGAACGCGACCGCACCGGAACGGACACACGGATGAGGACCGCCCCGCCCGGTGCCTGCCCTCCGCCCGCGGAGAACGGAGGGGCGGCGGCGCGCCGCTACCACGCACGGCACGGCCGTGTGCTGCCCACCATCGACCCGGCGGCGGGCAGCACCGCGCCCAAGCACCACCCGGGCGTGCCCGTCCTCCCCCTGCCGTTCCCGCCGGCGTTCCCTTCACCCTCCGCCGCCCACGGTCGGGCCGCCTTCCTGGAGAGTCTGGGCGCACTCCTCGCGCTGCTCAACGGCGTCACCCGGGTCGACTGGACCGCCGCGGGTGTGGGTGCGGGCCGGCCGGTGCCGTCCGGCGGCGGCACCTACCCGGCTGAGGTGTACGCGGCCACCGCCGCCGGGCTCTGCCACTATCTGCCGGCGGCTCACGCACTCGAACTCCTCTCCTCCGCCGACCTGCGTGACGACCTCGCCCGCGCGCTGGACCGGCCGCCGCACGAACAACCGGGATCAGTCCTGCTGATCACCAGTCGGCTGGACGCGAATCTGGCCCGCTACGGGCTCTTCGGCCACCGTCTGCAAGCACTCGACACCGGCGTGCTGACCGGGCAGGCTCTCACCCTGCTGGAGTCGGCCGGTGCCGCGCCGACGGCGCACGCGCGCTTCGCGGAGGAGGAACTGGGCCGCCTGCTCGGCCTCGACCCCGCGGCGGAGCGCGTCCACGCGGTCGTCACCGCCCGGACTCCGGGCGCGATCACGCCCGACGCGCCTCTGCTGCGCCGCCGTACGGCCCGCTCCGGCTTCGAGCCGGTCCCTGTTCCGTCGGCCGCCCTGGGCGAGGTCCTGGCGGAGGCCGCCTGCCCGGTCCCCCTGGACCACGCCGCCCCGGCCGACTGCGACCTGTACGTGGTCGCCCAGCGCGTCACCGGGCTGGAAGCGGGCTGCCACCGGCACGACCCGAGCACAGGCCGGCTCGTACCGGTCACCGGGGAGGTCACGCCACGGGACCTGTTCCCGCCCGGCGGACCGGGGGAGCTGGCGGGTTTCGAGGCTGCCTGCGCCGTACTCGTGACCGGCGACTACGAGGCGGGCTATCCCGCCCACGGAGACCGCTGGTACCGGATGCTCAACCTGCGGGCGGGCGTCATCGGTCAGCGGATCGGCCTGGCCGCCGCGCGCGCCGGGCTCGGCGCCGGACTCCGCTGCGACGTGGACACCGCGGCCGCCGACGCCGTCCTGCGCACCCACCCCGACCGCACCACGCTGCTCGCCGTGCTGCTGGGCCGGGAACGCGGCAGCGGGACACCGGCCTGTCATCTGCTCGGCCAGGAAGGCCCGTTGTGATCGTCCCGGACCTCCCGGCCGCACCGCCCCCTTCCCGGCCGAGGACACAGTGATCACCTCCGACTCCGCACCTCTCCTGCGCCCCGACGTCTTCCTGACGCCGAGCGGCAGCGGCACCGTCTATGTGCGGTCCAGCCGCGGCACCGACCTGATCGCCGCGCCCGGTATCGCCGGCTGGCTGGACCGGCTCGCCCCGTTCCTGGACGGCACCCGCACCGTGGACCAGCTGCTCGACGGCCTCGACGGAGACCGCCGCACCGTGGTGCTGCGGATCCTCCAGCTCATCGACCGCCACGGCCTGCTGGCGGACCGGGCCGCTCCCGGCCCGGACCGGCACACCGCCTCCTACCCGCGGCTGCGGGTGCTGGTCCTCTGCGCTCCTCCCACGGTGGGCGCACTGACGGACGCGCTGCGGCTGACCGGGCTCTCCGCCATCACGCCGGTGACCGACCACGCGGCGGCCCGGACCGCGGTGGCGGCCGGCGGCCACGACGCACTGCTGCTGCTCGCGGCGGGCGACGATCCGCAGTCCGTCGCCCGGCTCGACGAGGAGTGCCGCGCACACGGCCTGCGGTTCGCCGCGGCTGTCCGTGACGCGGAGTCCTGGTGGCTGGGCCCCGGCCCGGAACGCACCGAGGGCGGCTGGCTCGGTGGCTGGCTGCGCGTGCACGGCACGCAGGCCGCCCCTCGTACACCTCAATACCCCTACGAAGCAGCCGAGTTCGCCGCCACCCTGCTGGCGCACCGTTTCCAGCAGGCCTTTCTCGGTCCCGCCGCCGGCGCGGCGAGTGAGCCGGAACCGCTGGTCCGGCTGGACACCGCGACCCTGACCACCACCCGCCACCCCTACCGGCCGCACCCGGCCGCACTGCCCGCGGCGCCGGAGTCCGCGGCGCGGTTCCTCGCCGGGATCGCCGCCCTGCGCGACGGGCGGACCGTCGGCCCCGGGGAATTCTCCCGGCGCGCCGCGGGCTGCATCGACCCGCGCGCCGGGCTGCTCGCCGAACTGGAGGAGGGAGCTCTGCCGCAGTTCCCCCGGCACGCCTCCAGGGCCCTGGTCCGTGACCCGCGCACCGGCCGGGCAGCGCACCGGGTCCACGCCACCGGCCGCGACTTCACCACGGCGCGCCTTCGCACCGCGCGACGCGCTCTGGCGCTCTACGCACTGCTCGCCGTCGACCCCCGGCGGTTCGTCCCGGCCCCCGGCGGGCCCTCGCTGTGGGCCTGGTCTCCGGAGCACGGCACGGCCCACCTGGTTCCGGCGGCCTCCGTCACCGCGCGGGGCCCGCACGCGCCCCGGGGTCTCGGCTCGGGCGCCACCTTCGAAGAGGCGGTGACGGCGGCGCTCCGCGACCGGCGCGGCCCCTCGCACGGCACACTGATCGTGCCGCTCGACCATGATCCGGCCGCCACCGGGATCCTGCCCCACCTGTTGAGAGCGGTGCGCTGCGATGACTGATGACCTCCTGCCGGCCGCCGCCCGGGTGCACCACGACGGCGGCTTGCTCGGCCAGGCCCTCGTCCGCCGTTCCGGCGCCCTGCCACCGCCGCGGACCGGGATCAGGATCCTGGCGGCCGACACACCCGACGCGGCGTCAGAAGGTGCGCGTGAGCTGGTGGCCGGCGGGCACTCGTTCCTGCTCGTCGCCGCGGAACTGGATCGCGTGGTCATCGGCCCGCTGGTCCGCCCCGGCGCCCCGGGCTGTCACCGCTGCCTCGCCGCGCGCCGCGCCGGAGCACGCGCGGACGCGGCGGAGGAGGCGGCCCTGCGCACCGCCTACGGCAGCCGCCTCACCGGCACGGTCTCGCCGCTGCTCACCCCGATCGCAGCCGACCTCGCCGCGCACCTCGCGCTGAGCCGGCTCGGCGCGGCGGCGGCCACCGGACAGGCCGTCACCATGGTCCGCCTCGCCGACCTGGAGATCACCCGGCACCTCTTTCTGCCCGACCCCCACTGCCGCGACTGCGGCAGCCTGCCCGACGACTCCCCGGCCCGCGCGGCGATCCCACGCGTCCCCCGGCCCAAGCCGGACCCCGAGGTCCTGCGGGTCCGGGACCTGCGCACCGAGCGGGCCGCGCTGGAAGCCCGCTACGCCGACGACGAGACCGGCGTGCTCAAGGGACTGCGGACCCGCGGACTGCACACCCTGCCGTTCGCGGAGGCCAAGGCCGGCCCGCCCGAGTCGGTCGACGGCGGTTACGGCCGCGCGCTCGACTTCCGTACCGCGAGGGTCACCGCGATAGCGGAGGCGCTGGAGCGGCTCGGCGGAGGCCGCCCAGGAGGGCGGCGCACCGTGGTGCGCGGCAGTCACCGCGAACTCGCCGCCCGGTACCCCGGCGGTGTACTGGACCCGGCGACCACCGGCAGCCACGAACCCCACCGCTACCAGGAAGCCGGCTTCCCCTTCCAGCCCTACCACCCCGGCCTCGTCCTGCCGTGGGTCTGGGGCTACTCCCTCACCCGCGAACAGCCGGTCCTGGTTCCGGAGAGCCTGGCGTACTACCGGCTCGGCCGTCACCAACCGCGGGCCGCCCGGCCGTTCGTCTCCGAGATCTCCAACGGCTGCGCGCTCGGCGGCTGTGTCGAGGAGGCCGCCCTGTACGGCCTGCTGGAACTCGCGGAGCGCGACGCGTTCCTGCTCACCTGGTACGCCAGGATGCCGGCGCCCGCGCTCGACCTGCACACCGCGCGCGACCGGCGGATCGGCCTGCTCGCCGACCGGATCCAGGAGCGCACCGGCTACCGCGTCGAAGTCTTCGACGTGACCGGCGCCGAGGGCATCCCCTGTTTCTGGGCCGCCGCCGTGGACGTACAGCCGCGCTCCGCTCCCGGCACGGAGCCCGCGGCGCCCCGCCCCGGCGTGCTGTGCGCCGGCGGCTCCGGGCTCGACCCGGAACGGGGCGTCTTCGGCGCACTGCATGAACTGGTCACCGCCATCGAGGCGTACCGGCTGATCTACCCGCAGCGCGCGGAGGACGCCGCCCGGATGCGCGAGGACCCCGGGCACGTCCGCCTGATGGACGACCACGCGCTGCTGTACTGCGACCCGGTCGCCGCCCGGCGCCTCGACTTCCTGCTCGCCCCCGGCGGCCGACCGCCACAAGAACGCCGGAACCTGCGCGAACTCGCGGAGCGTTACGCCTGGCCGCGCCACACCGACCTGCGTGCGGATCTCGACGAGTTGGTGGGCCGTTTCGCCGCGACCGGCCTCGAAGCGATCGTCGTCGACCAGACCACCCCGGTCCACACCGCATCCGGTCTCTCCTGCGTCAAGGTCCTCGTCCCCGGCCTGCTCCCGATGACCTTCGGACACCATCTGCGCCGCATCACCGGACTCGACCGGGTGCTGACCGTCTCGCACCACCTCGGCCGCTCCGCCCGGCCGCTCCGCCCGGAGGAGGTCAACCCGTACCCGCACCCGTTTCCCTGACCGGGGCCCCGGGACAGTGGAGAGGGCTCACCGTTACGGGACACCCCTCAGACGTGTATATCCCGAGTGCGCTCGGCGACCGCCGGCCCAGGTTCTGTCACAGCAGGTACCGCCGGCCCGAACGTCAGTGAGCGTTCCGTGCGTGTTCCGTCTGGAACGACACGGTCGACGCCGCAGGCGGGCGGCGAGCCCGCGGTTGGTCGTGATGGGCGAGGCGATGCCGCCTTCGCGAACCCATGAAATGACTGTGCGAACCAGGCAGCGAGTCCGACGGCCGTATCGGATTCGTTACGCGCGCAACGCCTGCGACAACGCGTCAACGGTCACGCCCACGATGGCCAGGAGCTGCACGGGGCTCGCCCCGGCCCTGCTCATGACGGCGAGCGACTGGTTCACAGCCGCCGCGTGTACAGCGAAGGCCTCGGCGCCCTGGTCGGTCATTCGGCCGGCCTTCAGCGCGCCGCGCAGGCGAAGCCGCTGGAAGCCGAGCGCCTGCCTGGCGTGCGCTGCGACGCTCTGACTCAGCACTGGGATTGCCATGGCTGACTGGGCAATCAGGCATCCATCAGGCAGTTCGGGATCGGCGATGCGCTCAAGGGTGACGTCGAAGAACGCACGAACAGCGGCAACGGGTTCCGAGGCTGCACACGACAGGGCGGCGTCGTACTTCTTGCCATAGCGCGCGGCGTAGAGATCCAGGCAGCGCAGGAAGAGGGTGTCCTTGTCGCCGAGGGAGGAGTAGATGGAACTGCGGTTCAGGCCGGTTGCCCGGGACAAATCGTCCAATGAGGTGTCGGCGTAGCCGTCGCGCCAGAACTGGATCATCGCGGCGTCGAGCGCCGTGTCCATGTCGAACTGCTTCTTGCCTGCCACGCGGCACTTCCTCGCCGATGCGTCGATGGTCCGGACTGTGGTGCGCGCCATTCTAATCTTGAACTAAGTAGTTCAAGATGTGTTAGCTTTCGAGCGTGGTCATGGCCGGGCATACCGCGCACTCCGCGACCGCGCGAGAAACACACCACGTGGTCCCAGCCACCGCCGTCAGCTGCACCGTCCCAACCGCACGCTTGAAACCGATAGGGGATCCCCGTGACCGGCCCGGCAACCAGCACTCCGCAGGTCTCCGAAAGCAACCCCGTCCGTGAGCTGTCCCTGCAGCATCTGGCCGGATTCACTCACCGCTGGGTCGACGCGGACGGCGTCCGCCTCCATGCCGTCGACGGCGGACGGCCGAGCGGCCCGACCGTCGTCCTGCTCGCCGGATTCCCGCAAACCTGGTGGGCCTGGCGCAAGGTGATGCCCCGCCTCACCCAGCGGTTCCACGTCATCGCGATCGACCTGCCGGGTCAGGGCCACTCCGAGCGTCCGGAGCGCGGCTACGACACGCACGCGGTCGCCGCGCACGTCCACGCCGCCGTGAAGGCACTCGGAGTGTCGACGTACTCCCTGGTCGCCCACGACATCGGCGCCTGGGTCGCTTTCTCCCTCGCCCTCAACTTCGAGAGCCACCTGCGCGGGGTCGCTCTGCTCGACGCGGGAATTCCCGGTATCACTCTCCCGGAGGCGATTCCCACCGACCCGGATCGAGCGTGGAAAACCTGGCATTTCGCGTTCCACATCGTGCCCGACCTGCCCGAGACGCTGCTTGCCGGCCGCGAACGCGACTACGTGGGCTGGTTCCTGAAGGTGAAGGCACTGTCTCCCGACACGTTCGACGACGCCGAGCTCGACCACTACGCGGCGGCCGTCGCCGCCGACGGCGGCCTGCGCGCTTCCCTCGCGTACTACCGAGACGCCGCGGAGTCAGCGCGTAAGAACCGCGAGGCGCTCAAGGGGCGGCACCTGACTGTGCCGGTCCTCGGAATCTCCAGCAGCCACGGCTCCGTTCCGGACATGGCCGCCTCCATCAGCCCATGGGCCGACAACACCACCGGAATCGTCGTGCCCGACGCTGGACACTTCATCCCGGACGAGCAGCCCGAAGCTGTCGCTGCCGCGATAGCGGACTTCATCGCCGACGCCGACTGACAGCCGTCGAACCTACCCGCACTGCCCCCGCGAGAGGGCTACCCGAAGGAGAGGCCGGAGCAGAGGTTGTGGTCGGCGGAGCGTCTCTGGCTGGAGACGCCGCCGGGCAATTGCTGTGACTCATCTTGTCGTTCATGTGCCCCAAGAAAACAGGTGGCCACTGACAAGGGCCGGCCTTCAACGAGGTTGTCACGTCAGTCCCTATCCGGCCGAAGGCCAACGACCACGCCGCCGCCGGCCGCCGTGCTCAAGGCCGGCCACCTCAAGCTGCCGACCGGCACCGCAGCGAGATCACCGCCCTGCCCCGCACGGGCTGCCCGCGCTGCCACGGCGAGAGCGGCTGGTGGATCGGCGGCGCCTTCCCCGAGATGGAGGCATGCGGCTGCTGGTCCGACCGGCGCGAGCTCCGCATCCGGCTCCTGCCCGTCCCGGCATGGGACGAGCCGCCCTTCCCCACCCCGAACACCGGGATGAGGAGCGCACCCAGCATGGCTGATCGCCTCCGCGCCATCGAGAGCCTCGCCCTGGCCGCCGTCTTCGACGGAGTCCACAGGATTCAGAACCAGGATGGCCCGGCGTTGGTGCAGGGCTCTTCGAGAGCGGCCACTTCCTCGTCCGTCAGCTGCAGGCCGAGTGCGTCGACCGCCCCGGGAACGGCGGTGGACGAAGGCGGCTCGTACCAGGTGAGCCCGGACGACGGAGAGAGCCGTCGGACTGGGCGGTATGGGCTGACCGGGACTCAGCGGTGCTCGGCGAGCAGGGCGAGTAGCTGCTGGTGCAGGACCGCCGGGCCGGCCAGGAAACTGTCCGACCCGGCCTGCCACGGCCGGCCGGCGGCGTCGGTGACCTGGGCGCCGGCTTCGGAGGCGATCAGCGCGGCGCCGAGCAGATTCTCGTCGTCGCGGCCGTACTGCCAGAACGCGTCGATGCGCCCGGCTGCCGAATCGGCGATCTGCCACGAGGTGGGGCCCAGATTGCGGACCGCGCCGACCAGCGGCAGGAGCGCGCTCAGGGAGCGTCCGGCGGCCTTGGCCGCCTGGGGCTGGGTGGCGGCGAACGGCGGCTGGCTGGTGGCAAGCAGGGTCAGGGCCAGGTCCTGCTTGCCCGAGGGGGAGATCGGTGCCCCGTTGCGGTGCGCGCCGTTGCCGCGTGCTGCCGTGTAGGTCTCGTCCAGTCCGGGGTTGTGCAGCACGGCGGCCACCGGTTCCCGCTCTTGCACCAAAGTGAGGCTGACGCACCAGTGCGGCAGTCCCTGCAGGTACTGCACCGCTCCGTCCATGACGTCCACCACCCACACTTCGCCGGCGGGCAGCGGATGGGAGTACAGGCTCTCCGCCCAGGCGACGCCGGGCCGCAGCGGGTCGAGGTGCTCGTGAAGCAGGGCTGCCGCCGGGGTGTCGACGGCGTCGAAGACGGCTTTGAACCGGGCCATGTTGCGGGCCGGCTGCGGGCGTTCCCGGTCGGCCAGCCAGCTCCCGACTGCGCGGGCGGCCTGGATCATCGGGGGCAGAAGTGCGGCATGGGTCATGGGGTTCTCCGAACGCGAGTGCTGATGTCCCCACCATGGCGAATGCGGGCGCACGATCGGCTGATCCAGGCACTCTGATGAGCGAAACTTGCAGATATGAAGCCGACAATGGCGCAACAGCCCCTGGATCAGTCCGACCTACGGCTGATCGCCGCCCTGCAGTGCGACGGTCGGCTGACCACGGAGCGCGCGGCACGCGTCCTGGGACTGAACGCCCGCGTGGTCCATCGGCGCTTGGCGGCGCTGCTGGGCAGCGGAACGGTCCGGGTCATCGCCGTGCCGCCGCACGGCAGCGGGTCCACCGCGATGCTGCTGCGCATCAGGGTGCTGCGCGGCAAGCTCGACACCATCACCGCTGCGCTGGCGGCCCGGCCCGACATCCCGTTCATCGACATGTCCGCGGGCGGGGACGAGATCACCGCCGTCCTGCTGGCCGACGGACCGCGCAGCCGACTGGTGTTCCGGCAACTGCCCGCCACCAAGGCCATCACCTCCGTCAGCGCCCAGACCGTCCTGCACGTCTACGCGGACGCCACCGACTGGCGCCTGGACGCCCTGACCGAGGCCGAGCGCACCGGGCTCACCCCGGCACCGCCGACGAGCGGACCGCCGGCCGAACTGGGCCCACTGGACCGGGATTTGGCGGACGCCCTCCTTGACGACGCACGGGTCACCGCCGCCGCCCTGGCCGCGCGTACCGGGCACCCGGAGTCCACCGTCAGACGGCACCTGGGCTCGCTGCTGCGCGACCGTGCTCTGGTCACCCAAGTGATCGTGGACCCGCGCCGGCTCGGACTGCACGTCGACGCCAACCTCTACCTCCAGGTCCCGCCCGCGCACCTGGACGCGGCCGGACGCGCCCTGGCGGCCCACCCGGCTGTGCACGGCGTCCTCGCTCTGACCGGGCCGGCCAACCTGAGCGCCGCCGTATGGCTGCGCGACCTCGAAGACCTCCACAGCTTCATCACCCGGGACCTCGCGTCCCTGTCCATCACAAGCGTCGACACCGTGCTGGTGGGCCACGCTGTGAAACGACCGGGCCGTATCCCGGTCGGCAACTGACCACACGATTCCGCCGCGCCCCGCTGCGGGGCCCGGGGAAGCAGGGCCAGGACCGTCGGTGCGGCGTGCCGGCCGTTCGTCCGCATCCGCGCACAGGTACGGCTACGGGCAGAGGCGTCCGCGCTCAGTAAGCGGGTTCGTTACGGACGATGATCAGCGAGGTGATCTTGCCGTCGCAGACGGTGAAGTAGTTGGTCATGATCAGGTCTCCGTGCAGGTTGGTCTTGTCGTACTGGCCGTCGTAGCGGGCGCGCACGATCTGGTCGCCGTAGTGGTCCACGACCTCGGTCACCTCCAGGGTGACCTTGTCGCCGACGATCTCCTTGGCCACCCAGCGGCGGATGGCCGCAGCACCCCGGAACTCGCGGCGCACATCATTGACGAAGGCATCCCTCGCGAAGGTGGCCACGACGGCGTCCTCGTCGAAGGCGTTCACGGCGCGGACATGTTCGGCCAGCACCGGAATCAGTACGGTGTCAGACATGAGAAGGACCTCCCCGATACAGGTGTAAGGCCGCCGCTTCGGCGGCCTGCTCACTACGTTCGACGCTCCGGTGGTTGGAGGGTCAACACCGGTTCCGCGCGTCGACCCTCCAGCAGGGGGAGGGCTGATACTGGGCCCATGAAGCAGGCACTGACGGTCGGGGACTTCTCCCGCGTGACGCACCTGAGCGTCAAGACACTGCGGCACTACCACCAGATCGGCCTGCTGGACCCCGACCAGGTCGATCCCGACACCGGCTACCGCTACTACACGCCCGACCAGGTCCCCACCGCGCAGGTGATCCGCCGGCTGCGAGACCTGGACATGCCCATCGCCGACGTCAAAGCGGTCCTGGCCGCCTCGGACGCGACAGCGCGAGGCGAGGTGATCGCCACCCATCTGGACCGTCTGGAAACCGAGCTGGCCCAGACTCGCTCAGCGATCGAATCCCTGCGCAACCTGCTGCGGCGCCCAGCGGCGGCCCAGATCGAGCACATCACGGTGCCGCCCCTCCCGGCTATGGGCATCACCGCAGCCGTGGACCGCGCCGACCTGCTGGTGTGGTGGCAGGGCGCCCTGGGAGAACTGCACGCCGCCGTCCAGGCCCAGGGTCTGGACCCGACCGGGCCCAGTGGCGGCCTGTACGCAAGCGAGATCTTCCAGGACGAACACGGCCGGGCCACGGTCTTCGTCCCGGTGCAGGGAAGCGTGCGCCCCATCGGCCGGGTCGAGCCGTTCCTCGTCCCGGCCGCCGAGCTGGCGGTCATCACCCACCACGGCCCGCTGGCCGACGTCGATCTCACCTACGGCGAACTGGGCGCCTACACGACACGGCACGAGATCAGCGTCGCCGGCCCGCTGCGTGAGTACTACCTGCGCGACGCACGCCACAGCCCCGACCCCTCCCAGTGGACCACCGAGATCGGCTGGCCCATCTTCCGGGCAGAACACGACCAGTGAACGCGCTACGTGACCGTGCCCTCTGGCAAAGCCCCCCCGGGTAGGTCAGTTCGCCGTCTCCGCCGAGGCGGCGAACTGACCTATTCGTCGTTCCTGCCGAACAGCTGGGACGGGGAACAGGTTGCCGACCGCCGGGCCCGCTGCACCGCTGCCGGATCCCTGACACGGAACGGCACCGGCCGAAGTGGCAGCTCACGCTGGACATCCTCGACGGACTGGCCACGGTCGGCCCACGGTGCTGGTCGCGGACGCCGGTACCGGGCGACGATCCAGACGGACACCCCGCAGCACATCAAGGCCCGCACGACCAGCGGCGATCTCACGGTCACGACACCGCCTGCCAAGTACCAGACCTCGGCGAACGACTCCAACGGCGACAAGAGCGTGGCGTTCAAGAATGATCCGTCCGGAAGTACCGCCTGGATCTGTCGACGAGGGGCGGCGACTTGACTGTGAAGTCGGCAGCCCAGTCTGTGACCGGCTGGGGTCACCCGGTCACTTCGGGCAGCACCCCGCGAGTCAGCCGCTGACGGACGATCTACTCCGTGGACTGCCGCCCATGACCAGCGTAAGCACCCCGGATGACCGTCACACACCCCCTCGACCTGCGTCTTCAAGTTGGCGGATGCTCTGTGGACTGCATGGTGACTGGCCTTCAGCGGGCCGGGTGGGCCCGGAGAGGGGCCCCGGCGGGCCGGGCATGACGGCCCGCCGGGGAACGACGGCGTTTGCTGGTTCAGTTGCGGGCCGGAGCGGAGATGCCGGTCCCGCCCGGCAGGTCGGCGCCGAATTGTGCGATGACCGCGTCCAGGTCGAGCGGTGCGAAGGCTACGGGCTCCACCTCGTTGATCCTGTCGGCGGGCACCAGCCAGCACACTTCGAACTCCAGGCCGTCCGGGTCGCTGGCGTACAGCGACTTGGTCGTGCCGTGGTCGGTCTCGTAGGCCAGCGCACCTGCCTGCACCAGCTTGCCGCGGATCTGCTGGAACTCGGCCAGGGTGTCCACCTCCCACGCCAGGTGCGCGAGCCCGGGGCGTCGGCCCGGGCCCTGCGGGGAAGCCGGGTCCTCGACCTGGAGGAAGGCCAAGTCGTGGTCGTTGGTCGACTCCTCGGCCTGCAGGAACGCGCCCTCAAGCACCTTGTCGCCGTCGGCGTGGACGCGGAAGACGGTGCGGAAGTTCAGTAAGTCGGTGTAGAAGGCGACGCTGCGTTCGACGTCGCGGACGTAGAGCACGGCGTGGTTGAGACGCTGGACCGGCATGTCGCTCCTTCGCTTGGTTACGATGAGTACGTAGCCCCACCATAGGGATGCAACGAGGACCTCACAAAAGGCACATTGATGTACGCAGAGCACACCACTGACCCTGATCGTGCCGCCGCCCCGCACCCGGGCGACGCCTGGCCTGCCGATGTCCCCCACCCGTGCGAGAGCTGGCCGGACAACGGCCGAAGGTTCCGGGAGACCCTCGACCGGATCGGCGACAAGTGGTCGGTCCTGGTCATCGGCATCCTCAGCCGCGGTACCCTGCGGTTCGGCGCCCTGCACCAGCAGGTTCCAGGCGTCTCCCAGCGCATGCTCACCCTCACCCTGCGCCACCTGGAACGCGACGGGGTCGTCTCCCGCACCGTCTACGCCGAGGTGCCCCCGCGCGTCGAGTACCAACTGACGCCTCTGGGCGAGAGTCTGCGCACCATCGTCCACGCGCTCGCCCAGTGGGTCACGGACCACCATGAAGAGATCGATAGCGCGCGCCACCGCTACGACGCTGGATGACACTCGTGCCCCAGCTCGCCTTCACCGGCGGGGTACGCAGCCGCTCCAGCTCCGGGACCCGAACATCACCCGGGACGGTGGCGGCCGCGCGCGTCACCTGCCGCGCTGGCGGCGAGTACGCCACGGTGGGCAGATGATGCCTCGCCGCCCCTTGCTCCTCGTCCTGGCCGTGCTGCTCGCAACATCAGGCTGTGTCTCGGTCCCGGCCGGTGTTCCGGGTCCAGATCCGGCCACTCGATCCCCTGCCGCAGACGCACTGATGTCCGCGCGGGTTCTGCCCAATGTTCAGCAGCCACGCGGCCGTTCGGCCCTGGAACGCATCGAGGATGACGGGAAACAGGCAAGAGGCGGGAAGCGCAAGGCGAAGACGGTCCAGCGACGCATCCACCGACGGGCCCACCGGGCGCCCGCCCCAACTCGCCGCCCCCGGACAACGGCGTACGCACCGGCTGCGGTGCCTCGCATCCACCGGGCCCAGACACCGCCCGCCCCGGCGAGGAAACACCTCCGCCATCCCAGCTCACCGCACCGAGCGCGGAAGCCCAGGCCGCGATCCCATCCCAGCTACACCATGCGCCCGTTGTGCAGGAAGGCGTCCCAGGCCACGTCTCCCGAGGTAGCGGCCCTGTGTCGCAGTGCGTACGGGTCGTAAGGTCCAGGACGGAATGGGCCACCTGCCGTTGCCTGTGTCCGAGCCGCCAGCAGCAGTGCTACCTGTCCTTCGCATGGATCAACGCCGTGCTCCGCAGGTCGCAGTGGCTACCGCCCGCCCGCTCCGAAGACCACGGCAGCTGGATTCGCCGGGAGAGACCCTCGTGCGGGACGACCGTGCCGTGCGCTGGGCCCGTATCACCATGGAGAAGAGCGAAATCACCGGATGGGTTCGCTCCACCCTGGTCAGCACCGCCAGGGAAGAACTCGCCCCCACCCGCTCACAGGCCCCGCACCGGCCCCGGTCCGCGCCCGCTGTGACGGAAAGCGGCCAAACGGACGCCCCAGGTCACGCGGGAGCGCCCGGATGCCTGCTCCCGCGATCGTTCGTACGCTGGTGCAGGGACTCGCCGCCGATGAGTTTCCCGCGACGGGCCGGTCTGTACGCGTGAGACCGACTCACGGAAGGCTGGCGCCATGCGGAAATTGATCTACGGCATGAACCTGACCCTGGACGGCTACATCGCCGCGCCCGGCGACGACATCGGCTGGAGCGGGCCGAGCGACGAGCTGTTCCAGTTCTGGTCCGACCAGTTGCAGGCGACCGACCTGTCGCTGTACGGGCGCAAGCTGTGGCAGACGATGAGTTCCTACTGGCCGACCGGCGACCAGCAGCCCAACGCCACCCCGGCGGAGATCGAGTTCGCGCGCCGCTGGCGGGACATGTCGAAGGTGGTGTTCTCCTCGACGACCGACGAGGTCGACTGGAACACCCGCCTGGTCACCGGCGACGCGGTCGCCGAGATCACCCGGCTCAAGGCCGAGGACGGCGGTCCGATGGACATCGGCGGCGCGACGCTCGCCGGGGCGGCCATGCGGGCCGGGCTGATTGACGAGTACGTGCTGGCCACCGCGCCGGTCCTGGTGGGCGGCGGCACGCCGTTCTTCACCGCGCTGGACAGCTGGGTGAACCTGAACCTGGTGGAGACGCGGACGCTTCCCGGTGGCGTGATCCTGACCAGGTACGAGACGAGGCGCTGAGCGCCCGTCCGGGGGTCACGGGACCTGCTCGGTATCGACGAGATCCGCCGGGTCCTGCCGCAGGCGGCCCTGGTTGTGGACCACTTCCACCTGGTGCGACTGCAGCGCCTGGCCACAACCGTCGAGACGTGGTGGCCAGAGATCCTGGCGTTCCTGCACACCGGGATCACCAGTGCCGGCTCCGAAGGCACCAACCGCGCTCATTTCGTTGAGCCCGCACCTGTGATCGTGTTGGCTGGCGGCGCCGAACTGTCGGTACCGCCGGTGTCCGCTTGGCTGTAGCAGGGAGTTAAACGTGCAGGATTTTGTCGTCGACCCCGGTGCCCATAACCGGGCAGCCTGGGACAAGTATGTCCAGGAGGGCAACGAGTGGTCGAGGCCGGTGAGTGCTGAGGATGTCGAGCGCGCCCGCAGGGGCGACTGGTCGATTGTTCTCATCGGGCGTGAGCCGGTCGACCGCTCCTGGCTGCCGACGGACCTGGCCGGCAAGGACGTGTTGTGCCTGGCCTCCGGCGGTGGCCAGCAGGGTCCGATCCTCGCCGCCGCAGGGGCGCGGGTCACCGTGTTCGACAACTCGCCCCGCCAGCTCGGCCAGGACCAGATGGTGGCGGCGCGTGACGGACTTGAACTGCGCACCGTCCTGGGTGACATGCGCGACCTCAGCGCCTTGGGCGACGCAGCTTTCGATGTTGTGTTCCACCCGGTCTCGAACCTGTTTGTACCCGACTTGGCACCGGTGTGGCGTGAGTGCTTCCGTGTCCTGCGACCGGGCGGAACTCTGCTCGCGGGCTTCCTCAACCCTGATGCGTACTTGTTCGACCACGAGGCCCTCGACGAGCGCGGCGAGCTGGTCGTCGTGCACAAGCTGCCCTACAGCGATGTCACGCAGTACTCCGCCGAGGAACGCGCCGCGAAGTTCGGCGCGGATGCCCCTCTTGAATACAGCCACACCCTCACCGGCCAGATCGGCGGGCAACTCGCCGCGGGGTTCGTCCTCACCGGCTTCGCAGAAGCACCGGACCAATCCAACGCATCCGCCCCATATATGTCGAACTATTTTGCGACGCTGGCGGTCAAGCCAGGCTGACCCAGCCGCGGCGCCGACCCGCTGACCCCAGGACCAGCCAGCCCAGTTCGTCGTCGGCCTGGCAGATGAGCTGCTGGAACCCGGGCCGATCCTGACTGACTACACCGGGAAGCGGAGGGACGACGCCGGTCACCCGGGTCCCGGTGCACCGGGACGTACAGGCACAGGCCCCAGTCGGCGTCACCGGCCGTGAGCCACGCTCGGGCCGGACCTCCGGAACCGGGGCTCTCCCGGCCCGCCCCCTTGGCGGGGGTTTCGGTCACCGCAGCAGCAATCCGCTTATGGCTCCGACCGTGACCCGCCGGACAGTGCCTTGTCGTTACCCGGCACTGGGCACCACAGCCAATGCGTCGATCTCGACCCGGAAGTCCGGGTGAACCAGCCCGGCGACCCTCACCAAGGAACAAGCGGGAGGGCTCGTTGCGTCCTGGTACTCGTCTCGTACCTTGCGGAACACGCCCAGATCGTTCAGATCAGTCAGATAGACCGTTAGCTTGACCACGTGTTCCAGGTCGGAACCCGCTGCCTCCAGAGCAGCGATCAGATTCGCATAGACCCGCCGGACCTGCGCCTCAGGGTCCCCTTTGCCGACCGGATCACCGTTGCCGTCCACGGGAACTTGACCCGAGACGGCGACCATCGCTCCGGTGAAGGCGACCGCATGGCTGTATCCGTTGACAGGCGGTGAACCTTGGGGACGTATGAAGTGCTCCATGACACGATCATGCCACGGTCGGTCACGTTGGTGCCGGGTACCTCACTAGCGGTGGGACTGTCCGCGGTGGGACTGTGCGGTGGGGAACATCGCAACGAAGACCGGTGCCGAGGAACCGCCGGTTCTGCTGAGCGGGCCGGTGGGGCGCCGGTGTTGGAGGGCTTCAATCAGCCGGGCACGTCCATGCGCTGCGTACCGATCACCGACAGCAGCCGCAGTGCCTCTTCTGCCGGGGAGCCGGGCTCGGCCGTGTAGATCACGACCTGTTGGTCCCGGTCGGTGACGTCCAGGACGTCGCAGTTGACGGTGATGCGGCCGATGAGCGGGTGGTTGATGGTCTTGCGCAGGGCGGGCTCGGCGCGTACGTCGTGGGCAGCCCACAGCCGGGCGAATTCCGCGCTGCCGGCGAGAAGTTCACTCACCAGCGTGGCCACCTCGGGGTCGTCCGGGTAGCGGGCGGCAGCGGCGCGCAGGCGCCGGGCCGCGGTACGGGCGAACGCCTCCGCGTCGAACGGGTCGTACAGCAGCCGCCGCTCCCGCGATTGTGGTGCGAGGTAGGCACGGCGCACGAGGTTGCGCTCGGGCCGGGAAAGCGGGGAGAAGTCCTCCAGGAGGGCGGCTGCCAGGTCGTTCCAGGCGATCACCTCGTAGGTCGCGGAGAGCACGATCGCCGCGGTGTGCGGCAGCCGCCGCAGTAGGTCGAGGATGCTCCGCGGCACTTCACGTGAGGGCCCGCTCGGCGAGCCGGGCGGGGCGCCGGCGAGGTGGTGCAGGTGGTCGCGCTCGGGGTCCGACAGGCGCAGGGCCCGGGCCAGGCCGGCGAGTACCTCGCGCGAGGGGCGCGGGCCGCGGGCCTGCTCCAGCCGCGTGTAGTACTCGGTGGAGATGTACGCCAGCTGTGCCACCTCCTCGCGGCGCAGCCCCGGGGTGCGGCGGCGCGGCCCGGCGGGCAGCCCCACGTCGGCAGGGGTTATGCCCTCGCGCCTGCTGCGCAGGAAGCCGGCCAGCTCTCGTCTATCCATACCTCCAGTGTGCGTGGCTGCCAAGGAGCCGATCCAGGTACCGCTGGTGCCTGGATCGGCTCCACGCCCGGACACACGCTTGCTGCCATGAACAATGCACAGATCACCGACACCTCCATCCCCGCCGCCGTGGGCCTGCTGGCCGGCAAGGTCGCCTTCATCACCGGTGCCGGGCGCGGCATCGGCGCCGCCGCAGCGCGGCTGTTCGCCCGGGAGGGCGCCCGGGTGCTGCTCGCAGCCCGCACGGAGGACCAGCTCAAGGCGGTGACCGAGGAGATCCGGGCAGCCGGCGGCACCGCCGAGTACACGGTGTGTGACCTGGCCGACGGGGCTAGCGTCCGTGCCGCCGTCGACCGCGCCGTGGGCCTGTACGGCCAGCTCGACATCGCCTTCAACAACGCAGCGACGAGCATGCCACCGGCCCCGATGGACCACGTGCCTGAGACGGATTTCGACCGCGTCTACGCCGTGAACCTCAAGGGTCCGTGGCTGGCCATGTCCGCCGAGGTCGCCGCCATCCGGGCCACCGTCGGCACGGGAGCCATCGTCAACAACTCCTCCGTCGGCAGCCTGAGGGGCAACCCCGAACTGTCCGCCTACGGTGCGATGAAGCGAGCGGTCAACAGCCTCACCGAGTCGGCGGCCGTCACTTACGGCCCGGAAGGCATCCGCGTCAACGCCATCGCTCCCGGCACCACACTGACCGAAATGGTGCGCACATGGAACGATCGCTCACCCGGCATCATCGACCAGCTCAACGCGCACACACCGCTGCGTCGCGCGGCCGAGCCCGACGAGATCGCCCAGGCCGCCGCCTGGCTCCTCAGCGACCGAGCCTCCTACGTGACCGGAACGGTCCTCCCTGTCGACGGCGGCATGCAGGCGGCATGAGCCAGGGCCGGGCACAGATCCTCGTGTTGATGCTCCTCAACCCCCACGACCGCCTCCCGTTCCCGGGCTCTGGCTCAGGTTGTGGGACACGGCCACCACAAGTGATCGGTGGTACTCCGGCGCTCGGGGAATCAGCGGCACCCGTGGGCACCGTCGAGCACTCTGGCCGCCGCGACCGCCGCTGCTGTCATGAAGCGAGGAGTACTCGCTTACGCAGGAGTTGGAAACCGGCGCGGCCGGACATCTGGCGTTCGAGCATGTTGATGCGCATGACGGTGTCGACGTCGGCGAGCCCGTCGAGGGCGGCCAGCGTGGCCTCGGTCACGGCGAGGCCGTTCGGACCCAGGGTCGGGCGGCCGCCGAGCAGGTCGGCCAGCCATTCGTGACGGAGAGCGGCCTGCCTGGTGCGATGGGCGAGGACACGCAGCGCCTCCCGCCAGTCACCGGGCTGTTCCTCGGGAGAATCGCGGTCTGGACTTCGTCCGTCGGCCTCTGGGCGTGCCGGGTATGGGCCTTGCTCTGGATGTGCTGGCTGTGCCGCGATCGACCCGGCCGGATTCGCCCGGCAACAGTCGCCATGGACACCGAAGCGACCCCCGGCCGGGAAGGTTCCGGGGGTCGCTTCGGTGCGTGACGTCGTACGGCTTTCTGCCCGGGGTGCTGCGGTGCCGTCCAGCGGTCTCGCCGGCCGCTCAGGGTCCGGTTGGTCGAATGTGCGCCCCCGGGCAGAGAGCCGTATTCCGTTCAGCAGGGGAGGGTGGTCTTGCCGGCAGCGCCGGTGGCGCCGGCGATGCCGTCTGCGGTGGATGTGGCGTTGGTGCCGTCACCGCCGGGCTTGCCGGGGCATACCGGGCTGGCGGCGCCGCCGGCGCCGCCGGTGCCACCCGTGTGGCTGCCGCCGGCCGTGGAGGCGCCGCCGTTGCCGCCCTTACCGCCGGCGATGCCGAGCCCGGCGTTGCCTACACCGCCCACGCCGCCCTTGCCGCCGGTGCCGCCGAGGGTGGCGTTACCGCCCGTGCCCCCCGCGCCGCCGTTGCCATTGGCGCCCCCGGCACCGCCAGTGCCGCCCTTGCCGCCGGTGCTACCGAGGGTGGCGTTGCCCCCGTTGCCCCCGGTGCCGCCGTTGCCGTTGGCTCCGGCAGCGCCGCCGGTGCCGCCCAGGCCGCCGGTGCCGCCGTTGGTCCCTGCTCCGTTGATGCCGTTCGCGCCGGGGAAGCCGAGGATGCCGAAGCTGGTCTGGGTCCGGATACTGTGCGCGTCGGCACGGGGGGCCGCGGACGCGAGGGTGGGTGCCGTGAGGCTGAGGACGGCGATCGCGGCAACCAGGAGGATCCGGGGGACAGCAGGAGTACGCGTGGAGCGCATGAGGGCGACCTCTCGATTTGTGCGGCCGGAGATGTTCTCCGGCCGGCACACAGTCAACGTAGGCCGGAACGGGCCGCGCAGCGCTCCATGAAATGATCCAATGGCCTTAAATGGACTAGATGCCCAAAGAATGGCTTTAAGTATATTTTTCTCTGGTGCTGCTGCATCCTCAAGCAGCGGCTGCCGAGCGCGCCCCGGGCCGGCAACGCCAGGCGGATGAACGGCGCAACCGCGCAACGCTGTGGCCGCCATGGTGCGTTCGATGACCCACCTCCTACGTTCCGACCGTTCGCTGGAGGCGATGCCCTTGCGGGCGATACGGACTCCGATGACCGGTGTTCCTCAACGTTGAGCCGAATTGGCGTGCAGCCGACCGCCGGAGCCGCCATGAGAGCCCTCGTTGGTGGCCATGGATGTCCGCCACAATCTGGAACGCAGCAGGGCAACGCGCGCGACCCTGCGCCCCGAGCCCGGCTGACCGGTGCTCAGCCTCTCGCGCCGTCGTCAGGAGCGCGCGAGCCGGGCCGCGAGATAGGGCGCGGTGGCGCTGCGGCGGGCCCTCGCCACCTTGGCCGGCGGGCCCGCCGCGACCACCCGCCCGCCCGCGTCACCGCCGCCCGGCCCGAGGTCGATGACCCAGTCGGCGGTGGCGATCGTGTCCAGGTCGTGCTCGACGAGGACGACCGTGTTGCCGGCGTCGACGAGTCGGTGCAGCTGTCGCAGCAGCAGCGCGACGTCCGAGGGGTGCAGCCCCGCCGTCGGCTCGTCGAGCAGGTAGAGCGCGTGGCCGCGGCGGGCCCGCTGCAGTTCGGTGGCCAGTTTGATGCGTTGCGCCTCACCACCGCTGAGCTCCGTCGCGGGCTGCCCCAGCCGCAGGTACCCCAGTCCCACCTCGCGCAACGTCTCCAGACTGCGGGAGGCGGCCGGGACGGCGGACAGGAACTCGGCGGCGGCGTCGACGGACAGCCCCAGCACGTCCGCGATGTTCTTGCCGCGGTAGGTGACTTCCAGCGTTTCGGCGTTGTACCGGGCGCCCTGGCAGGTCGGGCACGGCGCGTAGGTGCCAGGCAGGAAGAGCAGTTCCACCGCGACGAATCCTTCGCCCTGGCAGGTCTCGCACCGCCCTTCGGGCACGTTGAAGGAGAACCGCCCGGCCGAGTAGCCGCGCGCCCTGGCCTCGTCCGTCGCCGCGTACAGCTTGCGCACCGCGTCGAACATTCCCGTGTACGTGGCCAGGTTGGACCGGGGAGTTCGGCCGATGGGCCGTTGGTCGACCCGGACCAGCCGGTCGAACGACTCGACCCCCGACGCGTCCCGGACGTCGACCTCCAGCTGCGCCTCGTCGGGCTCCCCGGGTACGAGTCCGAGGTGGCCGCGGACGACCTCGGCGAGCACCTGCGTCACCAGCGTCGACTTTCCGGAACCGGACACGCCCGTCACCGCCGTCAGTACGCAGAGGGGTACGTCGACGGACACGTCGTGCAGATTGTGGCGGGAGACGCCGCTCAGGTGCAGCCAGCCGTGCGGTGTGCGCGGGCGGTGATCGAGCGGCCTGGCGCGCCCGAACAGGTACTGGCTCGTGGCCGACTCCCTCACCCGCTCAAGACCGGCGACCGGGCCGCTGTACAGCACGCGCCCGCCGCCCTCGCCCGCGCCGGGGCCGATGTCGACCACCCAGTCCGCCCGCCGTACGACGTCCATGTCGTGCTCCACGACGAACAGTGAGTTGCCCGCCGCCTTGAGGCGGTCCAGCACGTCCAGCAGTGGTTCCGCGTCAGCCGGGTGCAGGCCCGCGGAGGGTTCGTCGAGGACGTAGACGACGCCGAACAGTCCCGAGCGCAACTGGGTGGCGACCCGCAGGCGCTGCGCCTCGCCCGGCGACAGGGTCGTCGAGCGGCGCCCGAGGCTGAGATATCCGAGGCCCAGGTCGAGCAGTACCTCGACCCGCGCGACCAGATCGCCGCAGATCCGGACCGCGACCTCGGTCGTCTCCCCGGATCGGGCGGTCGACGTGGTGGCGTCGGCCCCCGACCGCCCCGCGACGGGCCGCAGCAGCGCCGCGACCTCGGTGAGCGGCATCGCGTTGATTTCGGCGATGGAACGTCCGACGAAGGTCACGGCGAGCGCCTCGGGCCGCAGTCCGCTGCCGTGACACTCCGGGCAGGGCACACTCCTGACGAACCGCAGCGCCCGTTCGCGCATCTTCTCGCTCCTGGAGTCGGCGAGGACGTGCATGACGTGCTTGCGGGCGCTCCAGAACTTGCCCTGGTAGCCGTAGTCGACGCGGTCCTCCTCCGGCTCGATGTACACGGAGGGCTGCTCGTCCGTGTACAGCAGCCAGTCCCGGTCCTTCTTCCTGAGCCTGCGCCACGGTCGGTCGATGTCGATCCCCAGTCCGCTCACGACACTGCGCAGGTTGGCGCCCTGCCAGGCACCCGGCCAGGCGGCGATCGCTCCCTCGCGGATACTCAGCGAGGGGTCCGGGACGAGCAGGTCCTCGGCGACGTCGTGCACGACGCCCAGCCCGTGGCACTCCGGGCATGCGCCGGCCGCGGTATTGGGTGAGAACGACTCGGCTTCCAGCCGTGCGGCCCGGGGCGGATAGGTGCCGGCGCGGGAGTACAGCATGCGCAGCAGATTGGACAGCGTGGTGATGGTGCCGACCGTCGAACGCGAGCTGGGCGACCCGCGTCGCTGCTGCAGGGCCACGGCCGGTGGCAGTCCGGTGATCTCCTGCACGTGCGGTGCGCCGACCTGTTGCAACAGCCTTCGGGCGTACGGTGCTACGGACTCGAAGTAGCGCCGCTGGGCCTCGGCGTAGAGCGTGCCGAACGCGAGTGAGGACTTGCCCGAACCGGAGACGCCGGTGAAGGCGACCATCACGTCCCGCGGAACATCGACATCGATGTTCCGCAGGTTGTTCTCACTGGCGCCCCGGACATGCACGAAGGGGTCGGTCGCGTCCTTGTCCACCGTTCCTGATTACCTGATCGCGCTGGGAACCGCGCGACAGAGGCCGTCACCGGTCCTCGCTCATACGAGCGAGCGTCAGGAGTGTCCCGGATCCATCTCACCTCGCCTCGCTCGCCCACAACGGCCTCCAGGCCCCTATGACCCCCGGTGCGCGCGACAGTCCGCCAGGCCGTCGGCGGATCGGCGGATCGGCGGAGGCGGGGCGGTGCGGACGGTGCGGACGACGGAGGTGTCGCGGGTGCAGCGCAGCATGTGCATGGGCCGGGCGGCACACGGGTGCTGCACGGGTGGCAGACCTGCACCCGCGAGGCCGCCGCGTGAGCCCCTACACCGTCTCCGACGCGCACTTCCGCCCCGGCTGGCGGCCCAGAGACCGTCTTCAAGGGGCAGATCCAGAGCAGGATCGAGGCGATGGTGACGGTGGCTTGGTAGGACTCACGGGTCTTGTCGTAGCGAGTGGCCGTCCCGCGCCATTGCTTGAGACGACTGAAGCAGCGCTCGACGACATTGCGGCGGCGGTAGATGCATCGGTCGAAGCCGGGCGCTCTGCCGCGGCGCGTACCTCGGTTCAATCGACCGAGGATCTGGTCGGAGAGTGGGGATCGTGTGCGGGATACCGTGTCGTCGCAGCTAGGCGCGGATCTTTCGAGAACTGCAGCCCTTGTCGGCAACGACCTGGCCGGGTCGGGTCCGCGGTCGCCCGGGCCCGACTCTGGGCACGCTGATCGAGCCCCTCACTTGCTCGAAATGAGTGCAGTCGTTGGCGTTGGTTTTGCGCTCCTCGTACAACTCGCCGTCGTGCGAGACCGGACGCCCGCCCTCCGCGCCGTTCTTGTTCCGGTTGGCCGCTTGGTCGGCCTTCTCTGGCAGACCAATGCCGCATCGGGCAACGTCCGCCCTGTTGATGTCTGGCGGTGTCAGCTCGTGCCGAGTGGCTCGGCCTCGTCGGTTTCGAGCTGGTGGTCGGCCCATACGTAGCTTTCGGGAAGCAGATCGGTGATGGAGACCGTCCGGAGCCGCTCGCCTGCCCCGACGATGACTTGCAGGGCCGGGAAGTAGTCGAGGAGGACCTGGCGGCACCGTCCGCACGGGGGAACGATCCCCCGATCACGGTCGCCCACGGCGACGATCGTGTCCAACTCGTAGGCGCCCTGGGCGGCCGCCGTGCCGAGGAGAACCAGCTCGGCGCAGGGCCCGCCGGTGAAGTGGTAGACGTTCACTGCGGTGAGGATCCGGCCGTCCTTGGCACGGGCCGCGGCCGCCATGGTGTGGTTATCGCCCCGGCAGCCAGTGCGTGCGACGTGGCCCGCGGCCTGGATGAGTTCGTGGTCGACGTGATGGGTCTGCGTGGTCATCTTCTCGGCCTTCGTGAGGTGTCAGGCGATGCTGACCCGCGTGACGATGGCGCACAAGCGAATATCGGCTTGGTGCTTGTTCCGCCGGCCCTGCCGATCCGGCTGTCCATTCGCGGCGGCGCCCGGTTACGCCGCTACCTGACCGATCGGGGAAGCGGCGAACTCCACCGCGCGATCAAGGATCTGCGGCAGGCATGGGGTCGGCGCGCGGCACCTCGCCGAGCGCACGGGCGCTGCCCGGACGGAACCTGGGGACCCTCGCCAACGCCTGCGGTCAGTACGACCTGGCCGCGCGGTCGCTGGACGTCGCCGTCACACTGATGCCCGCCGTACCGTTGCGTGGAACAAGCTGGACCGACCGGGAACGCCCGTTCGGCGAGCACCGTGGCCTGGCCAGCCAGGCCTTCGCCGCACACTGCGCTCTCCTCGATCCGCTCCGAGCCGTTCAGCAGCCGCCAGCTCGAAGAAGAGGTCATCACCGCCACGGGGCGCCCTCCGATGGCGGGTACCGCCGTTTCGGGTCCGGGAATTCCCAGCCGATGAACGACCCGGCGACTTCGCCGCCGCCTCCAGGTCCAGGAGCCAGGGACCGGGAGGCGGCCGGGAGTCACGCCTGGGCGAGCAGCGGGTCGTAGGCGGTCGAGCGGCGGCGCCCTGACATGAACGAGAGGAAGTCCGCTACGAAGGCGCTGCGGGAGTATCGCGTGTCGGCGCCGGCCATGGTGCGTTTGAACCCTTCGCGGAACAGTGCCCGGTACTCCCTCGCGTCGATGAACTGGTCGCCATCGGTGTCGGTGGCGTCGAAGAGGACCTCGGCCACGCGGATCAGCGCAGGCCCGGCGAGGGAGGGGACAGCGCCTGCGTACTCGTCCCTGCTGATACGGCCGTCTCCGTCGATGTCAAGAGCCGCCTGGAGTTCCCGCCACCATGCGGCGTACGCGTTGTAGAGCCGGGTCTCCTCCGGTTCGTCCAGGTCGAGGCGGGAGGACAGCTCTCGTGCCATGGCGGCGAGATCGGGCCAGTCCAGGTAGCCGTCGCCGGTCTGGTCCAGCACCGCGGTGAAGAACTCGTCGGCGCTGCGCTCCGGCGCGGTTTCCTCGCCGTCGCCCTGATGGGGCCAGGGTGCGAGCAGCCGGATCAGGGCGCCCGCCTGTTTCACCCGGCCTTGAAGCGCAGTGAGTGCCGCGGCTCGCGGGTCGTCGGAGCCGGAACGGTCCGGGGTCTGGAAGAGCAGGCCGACGACGCCTTCGGTACTGAACCAGCCGTCGGGAAGGAAGCGGGCCAGGCCCGCGGTCGTGTAGGCACCCTGCATCACGGTCTGCGCGCCGGGGATCTCGGGCAGGCCTGCCCGCCGGCGGAACGGCTCGGGCAGGGACGCCACGGTGATCATTCCGATGACCGGCCCGGCGAGCGCGCGGCCCGCCGCCCACGTCGTGGGCAGCTTGTCCAGCAGAGGCGGCGCCGGCAGATGATCGAAAAGCCTGTAGAGGATGATGCGCAGCGCCTCGGTGTTCTCCAGCTCCTCCTCGACAGTGCGGTCGTAGTACGGCCAGAACTCGCGCACGGTGGGCGGCAGATGGTCGGCGTCGTCGCCCAGCACCGCGTAGAAGGCGCGGAATTCGGAGTACAGGCGCTCCATCGTGGCCTGGTCGAGTGGCTGCCCGCTCAGCCGGCACATGGTGACAGAGCTCTCGAACAGCGTGGCCACAACCCAGGCGCGGACCTGGGGATCCATCGCGTCGTACGGCCGGTTCCGCGCGTCGGTACCGTTCAGCCGGGCGTGCAGCCGGTTGAGCCGCGCCGCTTCCCGCTGCCGCGTGTCGTCGTCGTCCCCGAACATGCGCTGCAGGCTCACGAGGGTGTTGTGCAGCCGGCGCCACGGGTGCGCCACGAAGGTGGAGTTGTCCAGCAGAGCGGCGCCGACCTGCGGGTGGGCGGCTTCCAGGACCGTGGCCCTGACCATGGCCAGCGCCCAGCGCGGATCGTTGAAGAACCGGTGGAACTGCGAACCGCGACCGAACAGGGACTCGTCCCGGTCCCCGGTGGCCGGCCCCGGAGCGCGGTCGCTGCCTGGGCCTGAACCGGGATCGGGGCCGGATGCCGGGGTACCGACATGACCGGGGGTGGTGTCACGCGTGCGCCAGGAGCGGCTGCCGGCTGGATCCGTCACAGGTGGGTCTCTCCGATCGCGTGGGGCTTCACGCCGCCGAAGCGGCGGTCGCGTCGCTGGTAGGTGTGCAGGCACTCCACGAAGTGCGGGGCGCGGAAGTCGGGCCAGAGCACCGGCGGGAAGATCCACTCGGCGTAGGCCACCTGCCAGAGCATGAAGTTGGAGATGCGCTGTTCGCCGGAGGTCCGGATGACCAGGTCCACGTCGGGCGTGTCGGGAAAGGGCAGATGGGCGGCGAAGTGCTGCTCGTCGACAGCTTCGGCCGGTACTCCGCTGTGTATGAGGGAACGGGCCGCCTCGACGATGTCGCGGCGGCCGCCGTGGTCGAAGGCCACGGTCAGCGTCATCCCCCGGTTGCCCTCCGTCAGTGTCATCAGATCGGCGAAGTCCCGGGCCAGCGGGGCGGGGATCCGGGGATCCGTCACACCGAGGAACCGGCAGCGGATGCCGCGTGCGTGCAGGAACAGCGCGTGTTTGCGTACGACGCGCCGCACCAGCCGCATGAGGAAGTCCACCTCGTCGCCCGGGCGTTGCCAGTTCTCGGTGGAGAACGCGTACAGGCTCAGCCAGCCCACCCCTGTCGTCCGCGCCGCCTCGATGATGTCGATCACGGTGGTCTCCGCCGCCAGGTGCCCCGACGTACGCGGCAGGGAACGGTGTGCCGCCCACCGGCCGTTCCCGTCCATCACGCACGCGACATGGTGCGGCACCGCGCACCGGCGATCCCCGCCGGGTCCGGGAGAAGGATGCGGGCCAGCAGGCACCGGCACGGAACATCCATTCGCTTCCACCGTCACGCGCCCCCACTGCCGTCCCGCCATTCCCTGCCGCGGCGGCCGCTTGTCCGACGGCCGCACCCCGACGGTGGAGCCTCTGACAGGCTGCCCGCCCCGGGATTGGGGCACGTCCCGATCCGCGCACATTCACCCCTGGCAAGTCGGTACGAATCAGGGACGGCAACCGGCATACCGGGCTCGCACTCCTCGGCACCGTCCTGTACTGGGTGGGCTTCTCCCTGCGGTTGCCGGTGGCCATGGCCCCCCAACTCCGCAGTCAGCGGAGGCGGAGGAGGCGGGGCCGGCGTGGCCCTCTTGCTGTTCGGTCTCCTGCTCATGGTGGCCGGCGCCGTGACCATGTGCGTGATGGAGGGGCGCTCCGGCCAGACCGTCGGGAAGCGCGCCGTCGGCATCCGGCTGGTCCGCACGCAGTCACCGCAGCCCATCGGTTTCGGGCTGTCCCTCGGCCGGCGGGTGCTGCACGTGCTCGACACCATCGTCTGCATCGGCTTCCTCCGGCCACTGTGGAACCCGGCGCACCAGACCTGGGCGGACTCCATCGTCAGCACCGTGGTCATCAAGACCCGCTGAGGACGGTCGCCCACCGGCGAGACCGCCGGGGCGCGGACCGCCGGCCCCGCAGCGGGCATCCGCACCCTGCGCGGTGTTCGTCGCCGCGAACTCACCGTCGGCGTCACCACATTCCCCGCCCATCAAAGGCATGGCCCCCTCAGAAACCCAGCGGGCCGTCCCCGTACGCGAAACCCGCACGCCTCCGGCGAGAGGCCGCTCGGGGTTTGCGCTCGTGAGCCCCGGGCCGGGCCCGCGGCGCGGTGTCAGGCCCGCAGGTACGCCAGCACCGCGAGCACCCGGCGGTGGCCCTCCGTGGCCACCGGAAGGTCCAGCTTGGCGAAGATGTTGCCGATGTGCTTGTTCACGGCCGCCTCGCTGATGAACAGCTGCTTGGCCAGGCTCGCGTTGGTGCGTCCCTCCGCGATCAGCGAGAGGACCTCGCGCTCCCGGGGGCTGAGCCGCTCCAACGGGTCCTGGCGCAGCCGGACCAGCTGGTGGATGACCTCGGGGTCCACCACCGTTCCGACGGCGACCCGCTCGATCGCGGCCGTGAAGTCCGCCACCGCGCTCACCCGCTCCTTGAGCAGATAGCCCACCCCGGCACCGCCGCCCGAGTCCAGCAGGCGCAGGGCGTACCCTCGGCCACGATCAGGCGAAGCGACACGGAACCTCCACGTGCAACAGGGTGGGACCACCGGACGGACTCGACACCCGCATCCGGCCGTCGAGAGCGGTGACCCGGTCCGCGAGCCCTGTCACGCCGCTGCCCGCGGGATCCAGCCCGCCCCGGCCGTCGTCCTTGATGTCGAGGACCAACAGATCGGAATGGTAACGACCGTGCACCGCGGCGGTCTCGGCACCGCTGTGTTTGGCGATGTTCGTCATGGCCTCGTTTATCAGGTAGTACATCGTCGTTTCGAGCTTCCTGGGCAGCCGCTCGGGCAGTTTCAGATCCACCGTCACGGGGATCAGGAACCGGCCCGCGTAGTCCTCGATCGCCGCGACGAGCCCGTGGTCGGCGAGCACCGGTGGGTTCAGACCCCGGATCAGAGCCCGCAACGCCTGATGGACCGTGGCGCCGGGGATCTTCGCCAGGCCGGAGACGAGCGGCTCGGCCCCGCTCCTCATCCGCGCCGAGTTGGTCGCCCACCCGCGCCGTGCCGCTTCGCTGGTGGCCCCGGTGATCGCCGCTGTCGGCTTCGCGGTACTGCTCAGCGGCATGGTGTCGACCATGCGGGTCGCCTACCCGGCCGGTGAGGCGTTGAAGGTCGCGGGCCAGACGATCGTCACGCCGGACGGCACGCCCGGCAACACCGATGAGGTCGTCGCCGACAACCCCGTGGGCAAGGCGGCGCTGCCAACCCGGGCCTTCGTGGAGACGAAGAGCGGCAACAACAGCGAGCAGCCCACGGCGTCCACCGTTCTGGACGTCCTGGGCAGCCGAGACGCGAGGTGGGACAAGCAGGGCGAGGCGGTCCTCGGCGAGAAGACGGCCGGCGCCCTGGGGCTGAAGCGGGGCCAGGAGGTCCCGGTCCGTTTCGCGGACGGCGCCACCGTCACTCTCCGCGTCTCCCAGGTGCTGCCCGACGACCCGGCCCGCGGTGACTTTGTGGTCGCCCGTGGCCTGGTCCGCGCCCACGACCCGGCAGCGCTCACCGACGACATCTTCGTCCCGGGCGACGCCAGGGCCTCGGCCGTGGCCCCCGGAGTCGCGCTGCACGACGCCGCCGGGTATGCCCTGGCCGACTACACCACCGACGCCAAGCTCACCGAGTCGCTCGCCATGATGCTGATCGTCATCGCCGTCGGCTACAGCGTGATCGCCGTCGCCAACTCCATGGCCATGGCCGCCCACGGCCGGCGCCACCGTCCGCCAGCTCCTGTTCACTTCGGCCGGCGAGACCGCTCTGGTCGTCGTCATCGGCGCCGCCCTCGGTGTGCTGGTGACCCTGCCCCCGCTGGCCGGCATGGCGGCCGGTCTCTCCGAAGCCACCTCGTCGGACGTGGGCCTGCACCTGAAACTCGGGTGTCGTCGCTGCCGCGATCATCGTCACCCTGGTGGCGGCGCTGGTCGCGGGGGTTGCCGTCACATCCAAGTCGCTGAAGAGGCAGTAGACCTGTCCGATACGCGCGGGCGGAGCCGTCTCATCCGGTGGCTGATGGTCGCCTTTCACATCACCAGGGCACTTCGCCGGCGTCCTCGAAGAACTTGCCGGTCGGGCCGTCATTGGGCAGGGTCGCGAGTTTGACGGCGATCGCGGCACCCTGGTCGGGGGTACGCACACCGCGGAAGCCGTTGAGGTCGGTCGCGACGTAGCCGGGGCAGTCGGCGTTGTTGACGAGCACGTCGAGGCGCCCGGCCTGCTCCTCGGTCAGCCGTGCGGCGGCGGTCGCGCTCGCATCGGCGGTCACATCCAGCGGTACGCCGTCCTGCGAAAGGAGCGCCCGGCCCCGGCGTGAGACAGCCCGAGAACCATCACGTATGCCCCGACAGCAGCCCGCTGCCAGGAACCTGGAGCTACCTGCCGCCTCACTGGCGTTCACGGAGGAAGCCACTGAGCAGGGGAGCCGAATGAGGGGCAGCCAAGTGGCCTGAACGTGAAGAAGACTGGAAGCCGGCCTGCCGCACCACCGGACAGGACCTTGCTCGGGTCACCACCCTGTGAAGACCCGGCTCGGCGGATGCAGAACCGCCAAGCCAGGTGAACCGTTCCGCCGCATCTGGAACTCTTCAGTGGTGAGCTGCGTCTTTCCGCAGAAGATCATGATCGAAGGAGAGAAGACAAGGTGAAGAAGCGCGAACCCGGCCGGAACACCGGGATCCGGCCGACCGGAGGCGGTCCCTGGTGGGCCGGTCTCGGCCTGATGGGTGGAGTGATCCTTGTCGTGAGCGGGGTGGGGCTCCTGCTGTTGCTGGTTTGGGCCGGGAGTAATGCCGCTGATGACTGGGCGCTGTATTACGGGGCTGGCAAGGTCGTGGCCATCGGGTGCGTCATTGCCGGCACGACACTCCTGGCCCGGCGCCGCGAACGCGACTAGTACTGCAACGCTGTTCGGCGTGACTGGTGGCCAGGTGTCATGGGCTGTGTCCGCGTCGTTCGTGGTGGCTGAGGCGGGCTTGTCGTTGTCGTCTGCGCCGCCGGACCGAACAGTGCACGACGTGGTCGATCGATGGAGCCCGGCGTTGGGTGAGCGGCTGATCAGGCGTCTGATCTCGGCGAGACTGAGGGGGATGAGCTGGAAGCACCCTTCTGACGGCCACTCACCGAACGAAGCGACGTCTAATCCCTGACCTTGAGGAAGCGCATCCGGGTTGCGCCATTGCTGTCGGTGCCGCCGGCCTCGGCGTCGGAGATCTTGCCGCCGGTGAGGACGAACATCAGGTGCAGGCGGACCGTCCGGGGGCCGGAGGTGACCGCGTACTCGGTCATGATGTGTGTGGTTCCGCCTTGCTGCTCCTGCCTCGCTGCGTTGATCGCCGCGATCTGGGTGAAGCTCGTCAGGAGGGTGTCCGTGGTCTCGTCCCTGAGCCAGCCGATGATGTAGCCGCTGCCGCCGGTGGCGGAACCGAGCGCGTACCGTACATCGCTGTCGATGTGGTACACCCCGGCTTCCGGGAGCACGATGTCGGACTCGGGGATCGGCACGTCGGTACCTGTCTGGGCCAGGAGGTTGGCGTGCTGCCCCTCGGCGTTGAGGAACGAGCTCACCGGCGTGAGGCGGGCGCCGATCTCCCACCTTTCGGGGCAGCCGGGCGTCCCGGTGACGTCGATGTCCACCGACCGTTCGGTGCTGCTGTTGCCGCCAGGAGCGATACCCGTCAGGTCGATCCGCGGCACGAGCAGCCCACCGGTCGTGTTCCGTGCGGCATTGCACGGGGACGGATCCAGAGCAGGCGTGTCGGGCGCGTACAGACACCCGTCGCTGCCCCGAGTGATGGCGTTGCCCCGGTCCGTGGAGATGCACGGCGGGCGGGCGGTGCCGCATTCATCCTGGCAGGAGGAGACAGGGATGACCGGCGGGACCGCGGCGTAGGGGGTCGAGCCGTCGAGGGTGTCGGTCGTGCAGGTGACCGCGCCGTCGCAGTTGCGGCAGGTCGTACGGAGGAACGGCCTGCCGCAGCCCGGTGCGGACGCCTGGACGGTGAGGACGAAGCTGTCGACGGTCCACTGCTTGGGGCCGACTCGGCAGGTGTCGTCGTTGCCTGTTTCCAGGTTGAGCTCGACGACGATCTTTCCCGCGAGGACGTCCGCGAGGGCCACGGTGGTCGGTGGGATGACGCCGTTGTCGTCACCACCCGCCGGCAGATCGGGTGGGCCCAGGAGATCGGTGCGGATCGGGGTCGTGCCGTTCCACAGGGCGAAGCGGCCGTAGAGCCGGCAGGCCGTGTTCCTGCCGTCGTTGTGGACATGGACCGAGGCGCTGATCGTGACACTGGTGGGGTTGCCGCGCAGTGACGTGGGGTCGATGTGCACGACGCCGGCGAGCCAGGTGTGCTGGCCGTTGTGCGTCCCGTCGTCGGCCGGGAACGTGCCCGTGCCGCTGTTCAGGATGGTCTGGGCGACGACAGGGTCGAGTGCGGCGTGGGTGTTGGCGATGGTGTAGTACGGCGCCGGGTCGGTGCTGCTCGCGGTCGCTGCGACCCGGTACGGCGCGGAGTCGCGCAGTGGGGTCGTCTCGCAGTGCTCGCACGGCTTGGAGCCGGGACAAGCAACCGGGGGACAGGCCGGCTTGGAGGGCTGACAGCCGCCGATGGTGATGGGGGACTGCCCGCAGCCGCATGCACTCATGGGTCAACTCCTTTGGTGAGGTGGAGTGGTGGCAGTGGCGGTGTGCCCCGTGCCGCTTTGGCGCGGTTGGGGCACGAGGGGGTGGTGCGCCGGCTCGTCGGCCGAAACGGATGAAAGTCGAGAGAGCGGGCGCGTCGAGGGATACCGGCGGACCTGAAGTCGGCCGCGCACGTGGGGAGCGGAAGAAGAACGTCTGGCGGACCGCTCGCCGGGTCGTGGCCGACACGACGCCGATCGTCATCCAGCTACGTGTTTCCGCAGCCGGGCATGTCGGGAAACAGAAGCGGCCGTGTCGGCCCCTCTTCGCGATTCTGTTACTGGTACTGGACAAACCGCGTCGGGCGCTCGGACATCGGAATACCTGAAGCTCAGTCACTTGTCTTCTTCGTTGCCATTCCTAATGTACTGTCCCGTGATCTGTCGGGCATTACCCCGTTAGGGTGGCCCGGCTTCACCGCCAAAGACGCAGAGCGCTCACATGTCGAGTGCGGCCACGCCCCGCCGTACCCACCCCTCGTCAACGGAGCACGCGGCCGGGTCGTACACACCTCAACTCGCAGCGAATTGACTCAGACACTGGAGTGATGCCCCAAGGTCTCGATCACGAAGTGTTGATAGCGGCCGTGAGGACCTCCGGCCTCCCGGGTCGGTTGTCCTCCGCCATCCGATCCAGTCGTGGGCCTTCTTGCTGTTGCCGGTCCACGCCCGCGGATACCCCTCGACCCAGGTGTGCACCTGGTCCTCGTACACCATGAGGGCAGCCTTTCTGTACCTGGAAGCCTGCTCATCCTTGGGCCGTGGGGCGGATGACGAGTTCGTTCACGTCCACTTCCGCGGGCTGGGTGATGGCGTAGTGGATCGCTTCGCCGATCGCGGCGGCGGGGATCGCGATGGACATCTGGCCCGTGACAGCGTCCTTGGTGTCCTGGTGGCCGATGGTGTCGGTCAGTTCGCTTCGGGTCAGGCCGGGGCTGATCACGGTGACCCGCAGGTCCTGGCTTTCCTGGCGCAGTCCCTCCGACAGGGCGCGGACCGCGTGTTTGGTGGCGCTGTAGACGGCGGCGGTCGGGTCGACCCGCAGCCCTGACACGGAGGCGATGTTCACGATGTGGCCTGCGCCCTGGGCAGTCATGATCGGCAGGACGGCGGCGATGCCGTGCAGGACTCCGCGCAGGTTGACGTCGATCATGCGGTCCCATTCCTCGGTCCGCAGCGCGTCCAGGCGCGAGAGGGGCATGACTCCGGCGTTGTTGACCAGGACGTCGACGCGGCCGTACCGGTTGTGGGCGGCGTCGACGAAGGACCGCGTGCTGAGCGGGTCGGTCACGTCCAGCGTGTGCGCCAGGGCGTTGCCGCCACCGGCTTCGATTTCCTTGGCGAGGGCGGCCAAGCGCTCAGCGCGGCGGGCGCCCAGAACCACGTGATGGCCGGCTGCGGCGAGTCGTCGGGCGGTGGCCTCGCCGATGCCACTGCTGGCCCCGGTGATCAGGACAACTTTCGGGGCGGCCGTGGTGGGCGTGCGCGTCATGTTCGTTCCTTCGTCAGTCCGGCGGCCTCTACGGCGGACCTTCCGGTTCCGCCAGCATGGACCCGACCCTGTGCGGGTGGCAGGAGGTGGCTTCCTGGGTGCCGTACTCCTGGGAAGTGCCGCGTAGGCTTTCGGTATGAGCGGCAACGAACTGGGCGAATTCCTGCTGGCACGCCGTTCCCGGGTCAGTCCGCATGATGTGGGACTTCCCCACTCCACGGGCCGCCGCGTCAGCGGGCTGCGGCGCGAGGAGGTCGCCGTGCTGGCCGGGGTCAGCGCCGACTACTACGCCCGTCTGGAACAGGGCCGCGAACGGCACCCCTCCGGCCAGGTCATCGACGCACTGGCACGGGCCCTGAGCCTGGACTCCGACGCCTGCTGGCACGCCTACCGCCTGGCCGGCCTGGTGCCGAGGAACGAAGTCCTCGACATCGTCGGGGAGCAGGTGGCTCCCCAGCTGCGGCGGCTGATGGACGCGTTCCCCGCAGCGGTCGCCTATGTCGTCAACCGCCGCCTGGACGTTCTCGCGTCGAACGCGCCGGCCGCCGCGCTGTTGTCACCGCTGGCGGACCCGCGACACATGGTCCGCTCCCTCTTCTGCGACCCTGCCGCACGCACTCTGTTCGTGGACTGGGACGACGTGGCACGCGACACCGTCGCCGGGCTGCGGCTCGCCTACGGCCATGAGCGTCACGATCCGCGGACCGCGGCTCTGATCGACGAACTCCTCATCGGGAGCGAAGAGTTCACGGAACTGTGGGCGCGCCAGGAGGTCGGTCGGCTGGGCAGCCGGTTCAAGACCTTCCAGCATCCCGCGGCGGGCCGGATGACGCTCTCGTACCAGACGTTCGAGGTGCAGGACGCACCGGGCCAGAGCCTGCTCGTCGGCACCGCGGAGCCCGGCAGCACGGACGCCGCCCGCCTCGCGCTGCTCTGCCTCCCACCGCCCCTGGATGACCGGCACACCCCAGGCCTTCGCCAGTAGCCACGTGGTCCGCTGTCAAACGCCTCGATCGGACGTCGGAGGACAGTTGTCCGTTGACAGCGAAGTCAGCCGGTCGCTGCGCGCTGACCTGCTGCCACCGAGTTGGTTGTCAGGGGAGCTCCGCGGGGCGCCTCCCTTCGGTGGCATGGTCGGTGTGTTGGCACGGCGGCCAGGGTGTGCCGTCGGGGGTGCGTGGGGTGCCGGTGCGGGCGAACTCGGTCCACGCGTGCTGGATGGCGTCGCTGATGGTGGCGTAGGTGGGGTCGTATTCGTCGCCGGGCGTGATCGGGCCGAACAGGTAGGGCAGTTCGGCCATGTGGTGGGCGAGCATGCCCGAGCGCTGGTTTCCGGGGGAGACGCGGGCGAAGCTGTAGGCGTAGGCGGTGCTGTCCGGTGCGGCGAGGCTCCGGTAGGTCGCGAGGGCCGGTTCGTGGAACACGGCGGCGGTGGTCAGGTCTGCGAGCGCCTCGTAGGGGGTGTGGCTCCGGCCGCGGAAGTGGTCCAGGACGTCGTCGCCGCGGGTGGGGGCAAGGACTGCCGCCACGACGGCGAGGGTCTCGGGGGTGTATGCCGGGCCGGGGCGTTCGAGCGGCGACCGCGCGGGCCGACTGGCCGAAGACGGTCACGTGGGTCGGGTCGCCCCCGAAGGCAGCGATGTTCTGATCAACGGGCCTGCCGGAAGGGAGAAGGGCAGTGCTGCCGCGCCTTGAGGACAGCCGGGCAGGTCTGCCGGGACTCGGACCGTGTCCCCTGGCCGGCTGACCGGACACCTGCTCTGCCGGTAGTCTCGTACAGTGAGCCTATGGACTTCCCTTGAGCCGGCGTCAACCACCGTAGACGCGGGCAGTGCAGCCACCGTACAACTACGGCTTCGCAACACCGGCGACGTGGTTGACGAATACCGCTTCGTCCCCGTCGGCGAGATCGCGCCCTACGTCACTGTGGAGCCGCCGATCCTCCGGCTCTACCCGGGCACCACCGGAACCGTCCAACTCACCTTCGCGCCGCCGCGTACCCCGGACGCCACCGCCGGGCCCAACCCGTACGCCGTGCAGATCATTCCGACGGAGCACCCCGAGGCGACCACGGTCCCCGAGGGCAACCTCACCATCACGCCGTTCACCGAGATACGGGCCGAACTCGTCCCGCACACCGTCAAAGGACGTTTCCGGGGACGGCCCAAGCTCGCCATCGACAACGTCGGCAACACCACGCTCACCGCCTCCATCACGGGGAACGACAACGGCGACGAACTCTCGTACGACGTCCACCCCGCCAACGTCCAGATCGAGCCGGGGCGCGCCGCCTTCGTCAACGCGACGCTCAGACCCCGCCGGCTCATCTGGTTCGGCCACAAACAGCAGCGGCCCTACCGCCTGGCCGTACGCCGTTCCGGCACCACGCCCCTCGACATCGACGGCACGTACATCCAGCGCGGATTCCTCCCCCGCTGGCTCGCCACGCTTCTCACCCTGCTGATCACTCTCGCCGTCATCTTCCTTGTCCTCTGGTTCACCAAGGCAGCCGCGGTCACCAGCCGGGCCACCCCGCAGGCCTCGCAGCCCGCCGTCACCGCCCTCCCTCCGCCGCCCACCTCAGCGCCCCCGACACCCAGCGATACGCCGTCCCCGTCACCGACCGAGACGCAGGCCGAGGCCGGAGGCGGTGGTGGAGCGCCGGCCGAGCCGAAGGCAAAGCCCAAGCCGAAGGCGAAGCCCAAGCCGGACACCGCGTCGGTCGCTGTCACCAAGCTGAACGAGAGGGACCCAGGCCGGCACGTCTGTTACCGGGCCTACGTGGCCGACATCGGCTGGCAGCACTCGGTGTGCGACGGCGGCATAGCCGGCACGCAGAACGAGGGCCGCTCCATCGAGGCCGTCAACATCGCCGTGTCCGGCAGCAGAGCCACATCGGGCAACGCGTTCATGGAGACGGTCGGTTTCCCGCCTTCATGGAGCTCCGCCGCGGAGAAGAAGGACCTGACGGTAGGAACCCCCGGCAAGGCCCTTCAGATGGACCAGTTCACCATGAGCCTCAGTGACGGCGTCATCTGCGGCAACGCCTTCATCGAGAGGGACCAGTGGCTGGGAAAGCAGTGTGACGACCCGGGTGGCCCGGGTAATTGGATCAGTGTCGGGGTCACGGGTAAGACACTCCACCTCGAAGCCTTCCAGCTCAAGATGGACAACATGGACGGCGTGGACAACTAGTGCTGCGGCAGGCACCGTTGCCCGTCAAGGAGCGGCGTCCGGTGCGTGCGGTGAGTGATCACCGATGCGATGTGGGACCGGATCGAGCCGTTGATGCCGGCCGATCCGGTCCGTGGACGACGATGGGCCAACCACCGCCGGACCCGTGGAAGCCATGATGCGTCGGTCTGTATGACTACGAACCGTCAGGGGGCGGGGCGGCTGACGGAACCGAACCCGATCACCATGCGCGGCCCAACCGCCGGTCGAGCGCGGCACCGACGTCTGGGCAGTTCCGGCGGACGGTGTCGAGGAAGGCGCCCAGCACGGGGGAGCGGTCCTGGCCGTGGAAGGACAGGATCAGTTCGGGCAGTGCCGTGCGCGGGGTCACCTCGCAGAACCGGGTGCCCGGGCGCGGGGCCGACAGCATGCGGGAGGGCCCGAGGCCCACGCCGACCCCGCAGGCGGCCAGGCCGATGATCGTGTGCACGTCCCTGGCGACGGACGCACCGTCCACCGCGTCGTCGCCCAGCAGGGTGCGCAGCCCGGCGGTCACCGCGGGCTCGTCCTCCCCGGCGGCCACGATCAGCGGTTGCCGCCGCACCTGGTCCACGCTCACCGACGTCTGACCTGCGTAGGGGTGCGTGCTGCTGACGACGGCGATCAGGTGGTCGTGCCCGACCGGGACGGACACCAGGTGCTCGGCCCCGGCGCCCCGTGGCGGTCCGAGGGTGACGGCCACATCCAGTTCGCCCGAGATGAGGGTGGCCGCGCTGCGGCTGGACGACATCTCGTGCAACTCCAGCCTTACATCGGGACGTTCGCGGCCGAACCGGCTCAGGACGTCCGGCAGCGGGTTGAGCAACGCGGAGGCGATGAACCCCAGGCGCAGCCGCCCCGTTTCGCCGCGTGCCGCCCGGCCGGCGTCCACTGTGGCCGCCGTCATTTCCTCCAGCGCCCGCCGCGCCCGGGCGAGGAACGCCTGGCCGGCTGCAGTCGGGAACACACCCTGGCGCGTGCGGTCGAACAGCCGGGCTCCCATTTCGCGCTCCAGGTCGGCGATCTGTTTCGAGAGCGGGGGCTGCGCGATGCCCAGCGCGTGGGCCGCCCGGCCGAAGTGTCCGTGCTCGGCGAGGGTGAGCGCGTACCGCAGATGCCGCGCCTCCATGACCACCCCTTCATACCCAAAAAGTATCGCTACCCAGCGTGCCATATCTTCTGCTGGATGACGCGGCCGTCGCCGACTGGGATGGCAGCCATGACGATCTCCCCGAACACCGATGTGAACGACACCGTCCTCGTCCTGGTCCACGGCGCCTGGCAGGGCTCGTGGCAGTGGGCGGCGACGCAGCGCGCACTCACCGGTCTCGGCGCCGCGAGCCTGGCTGTCGACATGCCCGGGCACGGCTTCGATGTCCCCCTGCCCAGCGGGTACCTGCTGCCTGGTCAGCCCGATCTGCTGACCGAGAAGTCGCAGCTCGCCGCCGTGACGATGGACGACTGCGCCGATGCCGTCCTGGACGCGCTGCGCCGGGTCCGCCGCTACGGCCGTGTCGTGCTCGTCTCCCACAGCGCGGGCGGCGGACCCGCGTCGCTGGCCGCGGAGCGCGCCCCCGAGCTGGTCGACCGCATCGTCTACCTCTCCGCGTTCGTCCCCGCCGGCCGCCCCCGGTTCTTCGACTACCTCAGCGCCCCCGAGAACGCCACCGCACGGGGACAGAGCCTCAACCTCGGTGATCCCGGGGCACTGGGCGCCGTACGCATCAACCCGCTCTCGCCGGACCCCGCTTACGTCGAGGAGCTACGGCAGACCCACTACCACGACACGCCCGTCGACCGCTTCGACCGCTGGCGCTCCGCGCTCAGCCCCGACCTGCCACTGGCCATCCCGACAACCCCGGTCACCCTGACCGCGGGGCGGTGGGGCCGCATTCCACGCACCTTCCTGCGCTGCGCGCAGGACCGGGCGCTGGCGCCGGCCGCACAGGACCTGATGATCGCGGAGGCCGACCGGGCCATGCCGGGCGAGCCGTTCACCGTCCACACCCTGCCGAGCAGCCACAGCCCGTTCGCCGCCCGGCCGCGGGAACTCGCCGAGGCCCTGGTCCGGTGACCGGCGGTCGGTTCCTGCTGCCGGTGGTGCTGAGTGCGACCTTCGTGCAGCTGCTCAATGTCACGATCGCGCAGATCGCCGCTCCGGCCATCCAGTCCGGCCTGGGCGCGGGCCCCGGCGCGGTGCAGCTCATGCTGGCCGGGTACACCCTGGCGTACGCGTGCCTGCTCGTCACCGCCGCCCGGCTGGGATCGGCTTCGGTGCGCTGGTCCTGCCCTGCGCGCTGGGCAGGGACGCGGGCCGGCCCTGGTGGACGTGGGCCTCCTTCGCGCTGGCCGCAGCGGCCCTCACGGGCTTCACCCTCACCTTCCGACGCCGGCCGGACCCTCTGATCCACCCGTCGGTCCTGCGGGATGAGACCGCCCGGTGGGGCGTGTTGCTGGTGTTCGTCTTCAAAGCCGGAGTGCCGTCGTTCACGTATCTGCTGTTCCTGCACCTGCAGTCCGCCCTGGGATATCCGGCGCTGTCCGCCGCGCTGATGTCTGCCCCGTTCGCCGCCGCGGCCGTCCTGGGCAGCCGTGCCGCCCCGGCCCTCTCCCGTCTCCTGGGCCCGGCCGTGCTGACGGCCGCGGCGCTCGTCCTGGCGGGTACCGCCCTGGCCCTCGCGCCGCTCGTCGGCACCGGGCCCGGGCGCCGGGCCGCCCTGCCTGTACTGGCAGCCGGGGGAGCGGCGTTCGGCCACGCCATGGTCTACGAGGCCACGGTCTTCGTGCTCACGGCGTTGATCGCCCTGCGGCTGCGACGGACCGGTCCGGGTCCGGAGCAATCCCGGTCACGGCTCCCTTGAACCCCTGCCTCTGAACCCCTGCCTCAGTTCGCGTCGGGATGAACGGGTCATCCCCCCGCCGGATGCGGACCTGGCGGGGGGCGGGGGGGCGGGGGGAATCCGTCGGTATCCGGTATCCGGTGTGCGGCGGGGGCCCGGGGTGGAGTACCGTGAACGGGCCGCTGTGCCGAATTGCCGGTGGCAGTGACCGGATTTCCTGTTCCTTCTGTGTCGATCTTGAGGTGACGTCCTATTAACCAGGCCATGTAGTCGTCCGTGTTCCCCGCGTGCTGAGTTGTCGCACGTGTCCGGGAGCGGACGCCGCGCTGGCCTGAGTTGCGTCACCCCTTCCCGCAGTTCTTTCCCGGGTGCAGCTCTGCCGTCTGCCCCCGGGTCTCGTGTTTTCCGGCCCGGGTGCGGCTGTCGGCAGGGCTCCCCGATTCCTTTGGATCAGGAGCTTCCCGTCGTGTCTTCCTCCGCGCTCGACAACGAGCCACAGCACACCACCCAGCCCCCAACCCACCCCACACCTGGCCTGTCGAAGATGGGCCTGACTGCCTGGATCGCCCTCTTGGTGCTGCTGGGCGCCGAACTGATGGACATGATTGACCAGTCGGTCGTCCTGACCGCCCTGCCCGCGATCCAGGAGTCGACCGGCGCCGGACCCGACGCGGTGCAGTGGCTGACCACCGGCTATTCACTGCCCATCGCCGTCGGGCTGATCACCGGCGGACGCCTCGGCGACCTCTACGGCCGGCGCAGAATCCTGCTCATCGGCACCGTCGTGTTCACCACGGCCTCGCTGCTGTGCGGATTCGCCACCGGCCCGGGCGTGCTGATCGGTGCCCGCGGGGTCCAGGGCGTGGGAGCGGCCCTGATGATCCCGCAGATCCTGGCCACCCTCCACATCACCTTCGAAGGGCAGAACCGCAGCAAAGTGTTCGGTCTGTACGGGGCCGTCATGTCGCTCGCCAATGTCCTGGGCCCGGTGATGGGCGGTCTGCTGACCGAGTCCGACCTGTTCGGGCAGTCGTGGCGGCCGATCTTCCTGGTCAACGTGCCCGTCGGCGTCGCCGTGATCCTCCTGGGACGCAGGTTCATCCCCGAGTCGGCCGTGAAGAAGGCCCACCGGCTCGACCTCACCGGCATGCTGCTGTCCACACTGGCCATCGTCCTGATCGTCTTCCCGCTCACCGAGGGACACCTCCGTCACTGGCCGCTGTGGTGCTTCGCCCTGCTCGCCGCCGGCCTGCTCGCGCTCGGCGTATTCCTGGGCCACCAGCGGCGCAAACAGGACAACGCCCCGCTCGTGCCCCTGTCCCTCTTCCGGATCCGGCAGTTCTCCGGCGGCATGGCCGCGCAGCTGATGCACGGCCTTCTGTGCGGGCTGTTCTTCATGACCTGGACGCTCTACCTCCAGCTCGGACTGGGCATGAGCCCCTTCCACGCGGCCCTGGTCTTCGTGTTGCTCTCCCTCGGAGAGCTGGCCGGCGCGACGGTCACGGCGAAGAGCGGCGGGCGCTTCGCACGCCGGTTGCCGCAGACCGGAGCCCTCATCACGCTCGCCTCGATGGCCGCTTACGGGATTCAGGCCGACGCAGGTCAGGCGCACCTGACCCTGCTGGAGACGACCGCTCCGGTGGTACTGATCGGCTTCGGCCTCGGCATGGTCGGCGGCCCGCTCGCCGACATGTCGCTGGCCCGGGTCCCGCACGAGGACGCCGGGTCGGCCTCGGGCCTGTTCAATACCGTCATGCACCTGGGCATTGCCCTCGGTACCGCGCTGACCGCCCTGGTGTTCTTCGCCACCACCGGCGGCTCACCCGACGCCGGACTCAACCGCGATGCGTTCATCACCGTGTTGTGGTGGGTCGGTAGCCTCCTCGCCCTGATGTGGGCGCTGATGTTCTGCCTGCCCGAACAGGCGAACAACCAGGCCGACTGAGCCCCCCCAGGTCCCGGCCACGACGTCGGCCGGGATCTGGGCCCTCAGCCTTCCTCGTCCTCGCCGTCCTCGCCGTCCTCGCCGTCCTCGGGGGCATAGAGGCTGAGGAAGAGGCGCGTGCCAGGCCCGGGCCGCCAGTCGGCCATTCCTGCTGAACTCCCTTATTTCGTCGCAGAGGTAAGGATGGCGAGAAGGGCCGACCCGATGTCCTGCGCTGGGGTTCTCCGCGCGCTCGATCTGCGGGCGCCTTCGACGGCCGCAGAAGAAGCCATTTACGATTTCCATCGACGACGACCAGATGGAAGACCTGGACCGCCGGTTGCGGCACACCCGCCGGCCCGACGCCATGCCGGACATGTACGGGGAAGACGGAACCGACCTCACCTTCCTCCGGCGCTTGACGGAGTACTGGCGGACCGAATTCGACTGGCGGGCACAGGAAGCCAGGCTGAATGCCTTTCCGCAGTTCGTCGCGGAACTGGACGGGGTCGGAATCCACTTCAGCCACCAACGCGGAACAGGCCCCGCCCCCTACCCATACGACCCGCAGCGCGAAGGGGAGCTCTGGGAGGCCGCCGAGCGGTTCACCCCGATGGATCGAGCAGCGACCGAACGGCTCCCGTCGACGGCCCGCCATCGCTTTACCTGCGTAAATCCATGGCAAAAGGGGCAACCAAGAGACTCTCGTGTCACTCTTGCCCGCCGTGATGAGCCTGACCGGTACCCCCTTCTTCGTGACAGCGATCGTGGCGGCTGCACTCGCCGTTACGGTGCCGCTGTTTCTCTGGCACAAGGTCGACGGGCCCCTCGTGGTGCGCGGGGCCGTGAGGTTCGGCATGGTGCTCATCGCGCAGGCGGCGGCGGTGGTCGTCGTGTTCGTAGCCGTCAACAACGCGAACGGGCTCTACGACAATTGGGGTGACCTGCTCGGTACCGCCAGCCATGTCGGCGCGGCCCCCGACCTTGGCGCCGACGGTATCGGCGGGCGGAGCATGTCCGGGGAGCCGCGGGTCAAGCAGGCGTTTACGCCGGTCGACGACTCCAGGATGGGGCCGGGCGTACGGGTCACGCATCTGAAGGGCCGGGTGTCCGGGGCGGACGGCGAGGTGTACGTCTGGTTGCCGCCGCAGTACTCCGACCCGGCGTTCAAGGCCAAGGACTTCCCCGTCGTGGAGATACTGCCCGGCTACCCGGGCTCGGCCAAGGACTGGTTCACCAACCTCGATGTGAACCGCCAGCTCAAGCCGCTGATGGCGAAGGGCGAGGTCAAGCCGTTCATCCTGGTGGCGCCGCGCACCTCGCTGCTGGGCGGGGAGGACACCGGCTGCGCCAATGTGCCCGGCGTCGTCGACGCCGACACCTGGCTCAGCGTGGACGTACGCAAGATGGTCAGCGACAACTTCCGGGCCGAGGCCGGCGCCCATGGCTGGGGCGTCGCCGGGATATCGGCGGGCGCCCACTGTGCCGCCAAACTCGCCATCGAGCACACCGACCGCTACCGCGCCGGGGTCGCGCTCTCCGGCTACAACGACCCGGCCGCCGAATCCGATTCGATCACGGCGAATGACCCGGTGCTGCGCCGCGAGACCAACCCGCTGTGGATCCTCACCCACGCCAAGCACCCGCCGCGCACCTCGCTCTTCCTCACCGGGCAGCACGGCGACGGCTATGAGGACGGGCTCGCGCTCCGCAAGGCCGCAAAGCCGCCCACCAAGGTGTGGGTGCAGCAGACCTACGGCGGCCATCTGAACGTGGTGTGGAAGCCGCTCCTGCCCGAGGTCTTCCGCTGGCTGTCCGGCCGGCTCAGCGGCGTCCAGGACATCCGGGGCGGGCTGCGGGACGACGGCGGGAACGGTGCCGCCGCGGCGGTACGGCCCACGGGCAGCCCGGTGCCGCCGCTGCGGCACCCGAGGCGCCAGCACTGACTCCCTTCCGGATCGGCCGAGTTGACCAACTCGGCCGGGATCATCGCCTTCACCGAATTCGTCGCCGCCACCGCCCTGAAGAAGGTGTAGCGGAAGGTGACGGAAGGCGGCGTTCGAGCCGTAGCCGACTTCGTCGACCAGCGCCGAGCACGCCGTACCGACAGCGGCCAGTTCACCGGGCATGTCCAGCGCGAGCTGCCACTTCGGCCGGTGCTGTTTCATATCGGGATCCGGAAGCGGGCCCGGCGGTCCACAGCCTGGGCTCTGTTTTTCGGGAAGCCGGGGTCGTCCACCACCCACACCTGCGGTCGCACCACAACCGCCGGCTCGCAGCCGGGCACGATCCGTGTCCACGACCCAGGTCGGACTGGGAGACGGCGCGAAAACGACCGGGGCCGCCACCCCTGGCCCGACTGAACCACAAAAGGCACCTGACCAGGTGTTTTATAGTCTGAGCTGGGGGTTTCGCTTATTGTCTGAGCCAGCCTGAATCCAGGTGTTTCTGCTTGTTCCTGGCCGCTGTTGGTCATGCGTAGGTCACGTGGGCAACGTCGGGTCTGCCTCTGCGGGCGGTCGTGCCGGAAGGGGACTCTCCCTGGTGGATGGCAGGGAGGGCAAGGGCAGGCGGAGCAGGCTTCACGTGGTGCCCGCTGCCCGGCGCTTCCTGCTGGTGCGGTCGGTGGTCCAGGCGAGCGCGGCGATGACGGGGAAGGCTGCCGCGGTGAGGGTGACCGCATGCCAGCTACCCAAGTGGTAGGTGAGGGTGCCAAGTTGGGAGCCGATGGCGCCGCCGATGAAGAAGGTGGCGATGTAGACGCTGGTGATCCGGGCGCGGGCGTCTGCGTCGAGTTGGTAGATGGTGTGCTGTCCGAAGATCAGGGAGCACTGCACGGCGCAGTCCAGGAGGACGGCGGCGGCGGCGAGGACGAGGATCTGGTGGGCGGCCAGGCCGGCCCAGATGAGGGTGGCGGAGGCGAGCAGGCAGGTCACGGGGGTGAGTCGGTGGGCGAGCCCTCGGTCGGCGAGGCGGCCCGCGAGAGGGGCGACGAGCGCGCCGGCGGCGCCGACGATGGCGAACAGGCCGACCTGGAGCTGGGAGTAGTTGTACGGCGCGGTGGTCAGGACGTAGGAGATGGTCGTCCAGAACGCACTGAAGGCCGCGAACATGCAGGCGTGGTAGAAGGACCGGCGGCGCAGCTGCGGGTGCACGCGGATCAGGCGGGCCGTGGAACGCAGCAGCGCGGTGTAGGAATCGGTGCTGGTGGGGGCCCGGTGGGGCAGCGCGCGGCGCAGGACAAGGGCCAGGATCGCCATCAGGGCGGCGGAGACCAGGTAGACGGCGCGCCAGCCTGCGACGTCCGCGAGCAGGCTGCCGACGGTGCGGGAGAGCAGTATCCCGGCGAGCAGTCCGCTCATGACCTTGCCCACCACGGCGCCGCGCAGGTGATCGGGGGCGAGGTCGGCGGCGTAGGGGACGAGGACCTGCGCGACGACGGAGGTGGCTCCCGCGACGAGCGCGGCGACGAGCAGGACGGCGAAGGTGAGGGCGAGGCCGCCGGCGGCCATGGCCAGGGCCGTGACGGTGAGCAGGACGGAGACCAGACGGGAGTTCTCGATGCGGTCGCCGAGGGGGACCAGGAACGCCATACCGGCGGCGTAGCCGAGCTGGGTCAGGGTGATCAGCAGGCCGGCGGTCGAGTCCTGTAGCTGGAAGGTCCGGCGCAGCATCTCCAGGAGCGGCTGGGCGTAGTAGAGGTTGGCCACGGTCAGCCCGCAGGAAGTGGCCAGGAGTACGACCAGCCAGCCGGGCAGGGTCTTCTGCCGAGCGTCTGACTCCGGTGTGGCACGGGCGGCTGTGGGCACGGGCATGGTCTGTCTCCGGATGCGGATGTGGGGAGGGCGGAAGCCGAGTCGACTCCACGGAGCGGCCGGCCCAGGACCTGTGCCCTGGACTGATACGGACACCTCGATCGCTCGAGTGAGCTGCCGACTGGGTTGGAATCAGGATTCTATATTGAACTTTGGTTCAATATAGAACGCGACGAGTACAGTGTCAAACATGAAGAACTCGGGCGACCCGCTACCGCAGGGGATCGAAATCGGTGCACTGTCCAGGATCATTCGGCACCACTTCGCCGACCGGATCGAGCAGGTCATCCACCCTCTGGGGCTCACCCTCGGGCAGTGGACGGTGCTGCGGGAGCTGAAGCGGACACCCGGCGCCTCCGCCTCGGAGCTCGCGCGCGCCGCGGTCCATACGCCGCAGGCCGTCAGCCGTCTCGTCCGGACCCTGCAGGAGGAGGGGCTGGTGGAGCGCTCCCAGGCCCGGGGCCGGGTGGTGGACAACCATCTCACGGCCAAGGGACACAAGGTGATGGATGAGGCCTTCATCCAAATTGAGGCCCGGCTGGCTCCGGTACTTGAGAAGTTCGACAGGGCCAACGCCGAGGAGTTCCGCCGTCTGTCTCATCTCCTCATTCAAGCCCTGGAAGACCCGGCCTGAGCCAGATACCCGGGGGCCCAGGGCCGGGCTGCCGCGCGAGGAGTTGATAGAGATCACGGCGGAGCAGCGCCCGGTGTCCATGCCCTGATCTTGCCCTTGAGGTCGGCGAAGACGATGACGCCGGAGTCCCAGTGGCGGTCTTGGTGAACTCGCCGCCGCAGGTGGTCAGGCGGAGCTCGGACTTGCCGTTCTTCTAAACCCTGCCTGTCGGGAACTTGTCCTTTGCTGGCAGCAGAAGGGTCGCACCAGCGCTGACCAGACGGTATGGCCAGCGAGTTGGCAAGTTGCTTGACTCTGGACCGTGAACGGTGCGGATCGTGGACGGCGGCTGTGTGCGGGAACGGTCTTGAGGGGGCCGTCCGGCAGGAGCCTCAGATGGTCACCACGCCGGCGCTGTGAGACTGGCGGCATGTGCGGGGCCATCGTGAAGTCCTCGCCGTGGGAGGCGACGCGCTCGATGAGAGGCCCCCGGAGGCAGCCACCGGTCAATTGGGTCCAGGTTGTCGGCCAGTGTTCGGCGAGGCGAGGATCTGACGGTGGGACACCGGTCGCCGTCGTCCTGCTCAGCCCCGCAAATAGCGGGTCACCATCGCCACGAGTTCGTTCTCCAGCCTGGTGGTGTCGACAGGGTCGGGCTCGGCGACGAGCGGGTGCACGATGAATTCGATCGCCGACACCGCGAGCCGTGCCGCCATCGCGGTGTCGGCCACCCGGACCTCCGGATGGCGCTCGAACAGCTCCCGGACGTACTCGATGTCCGCCTCCTGGAACCGGGCGATCTTCTCCAGCAGGGCGGCCGACAGCGGGGGCTGTTCCATCATGACGCGCAGCAGGTGCGGATCCTCCAGGTGGTTCTCGATCGACGTCCGCACGAACAGGCGGATGATCGCTTCCAGCGACTCCGGCAGCGCACCGCTGCGGCGGCGGCTCATGGCCGCGGCGCCGGCGTCGAGGTGCCGGGTCACCAGTTCGGCCAGGATGGCGTCCTTGTTCGGGTAGTACTGGTACAGCGAACCGATCGAGACCCTGGCCTGTTCGGCGATCCGGTTGGTGGTGCCCGCGGCGTAGCCGTGCTCGGCGAAAACGTGAGCAGCCGCGGTGAGGATGCGCTGCCGGGTGAGCTCCGCGCGCACCTGGCGTGGCTCTTTACGTGGCTGAAGTCGTCGTTTCTCCGACGTCATGACACCCCTTTCGAAGCGGCGCCAAAGCGAGTAGCGCGTGAACTGAATAATTGCTCATAATAGTGCCATGACCTGCGGCTGAGCCGAGTTCTCCCGCCGCGCCGACTGCGCATCCCCGTGCATCCCACCCAGGAAGAATCCGAAAGGAGTCTGTTATGACGCATACCCGCGTCCGGCCACGCCGGGTGGCGCCCGCCGAGGTCCGCGCCCGGCTGGGCGAGCCCGAGGCGATGCTCAAGGAGAAGAAGCAGGATCACATCGACGCCTTCTCCCGCCGCTTCATCGCGCATTCCCCGTTCCTCTCGCTGGCCACCTCCAGCGCGGACGGACACCTGGACTGCTCACCCCGCGGCGACTACCCGGGCTTCGTGAAGGTGCTCGACGAGCACACGCTCGCCATTCCCGACCGGCCCGGCAACAAGATCGCCGACTCCTTCACCAACCTCGCCGAGCACGACGGGGTCGGGCTGCTCTTCCTGATCCCCGGCGCCCGGGAAACATTGCGGGTCAACGGACACGGCTATCCCACCGACGAGCCCGATGTACTCGCCCGGATGCAGACCGAGGCGCGCGAACCCGTCCTGGCCATCATTGTCGAGGTGGCCGAGGCGTACTTCCACTGTGGTCGCGCGCTGATCCGGTCCCGGCTGTGGGATCCCGCGAGCCAGGCGCTGGCCGACGAACTTCCGTCGGTGGGTGAGGTCGCCGCTGCCCAGTTCGGCGTCGACATCGATCCGGTGATGCTCGAAGCGGGGCTCGAAGCCGGCTACCGCGAACTGTACTGACGGGGGATTTCCATGCAACAGACGGTTATCGACCGGATCGAAGAGATTGCCGACGACGTCGTGGCGGTGGCCCTGCGCGGTGCCGCCGGGCCGCTGGCGCCGTGGCAGCCGGGAGCGCACATCGACCTCACCCTGCCGAACTGGCTGACGCGGCAGTACTCGTTGTGCGGTGACCCCGCGGAACGCGACCGGTATCGCATCGCGGTCCGCTTCGAGCAGCTCAGCCGGGGCGGCTCGGAGTACGTGCACCGCTTCCTGAAGCTCGGCCGGACACTCGAAGTCTCCCTGCCACGCAACCACTTCCCGCTGGAACCCGCCCCGGAGTACCTCTTCGTGGCCGGCGGGATCGGCATCACACCCATCCGGCCGATGCTGCGCTCGGCGACCGAAAGGGGCGCCCAGGCGACACTGGTGTACGTGGGCCGATCTCGCGCCTCCATGCCTTTCGCCGACGAGCTACGCGCCGCATACGGCGACCGGGTGACCATCGTTGCGACCGAAGAACACGGCAGGCCGGATTTCGCAGCAATGGCAGCCGGTCTGGGTCCCCGCGCACTGGCCTACTGCTGTGGCCCCGCCTCGATGCTCGACGCGGTCGAGGAGGCGTTTCCCGCCGGACGGCTGCACGCCGAGAGGTTCCGGCCCACCGCGCGAGAATTCGCACCGGACACGGCGTTCGAAGCGGTGTGCGCCCGAAGTGGACAGACGATCCAAGTCGACGCCGGGAAGTCGTTGCTGGACGCGCTGAACCACGCCGGCCGGCCGGTCCCGTCCGGCTGCCGCGAAGGTGTCTGCGGCAGCTGCGAGCTCAATGTCCTGGACGGCGAGCCCGACCACCGCGACGACATCGGCGCACCCGAGAGCCGGATGTACCCGTGCGTGTCCCGCTCGCTTTCGCCACGCCTGGTTCTGGACCTGTAGGACGGCTCCCTGGAGCTGTTGCCCCGACCGCGGGACCTTCGCGTACGGGACCGCGTCCTCAAGGCTCGCGGTGGCTCAGGACGCGGGTGTCGGGGGGCAAGGACAGGGCTGGCTCGGCGAGGTCGCTGCGATCGAGGCCAGCTTCGCCGGCGCCGAGCAGAAGCTCGCCGCCATGCGCGACCTCGCGGCCCGGCACACCACCGTCCACCTGGGCGTGCCCGATTTCCGTGGTGCCGTCGCGTGCATCGGCTCGGAGCAGCGAAATGAGGATGCGAAGCAGCAGTCCTGAACACTACAACGGGGGGATGACCGTCTTCCTCTGTTCCAAGTGCGGCACCGCCATCACGCCGGAGCTGGCCGAGCTTGCCGCCGTCCCTGAGGTCTCGGACGGCGAGCGGGACCGGGACAAGGAGACACGCCGAACGCCTTCCACCGTTCCGCGGGGCCACTACGCGATCGATCCCGAACCCTGGGGACCTCCCTACGTCGTGCAGGACGATCAGGAGGACCCGAAACCGGCTCAGTCGCGCGGACCTGTGGTCTGCCGCGAAGAGGGCTTCGTCATCTCGGCCGGCACGCGACACACAGTGCTGGTGCATCCCGACGACGCCACCGGCCTCCAGCCGCTGCCCAACTGGGCGAACAGCAATGGGTGCTGTGGGCCGACAGGCGACGAGGGACTCAACCGAGCCTGCCCCTGCGGCGTTCCGGTCGCGACCCTCGCGGCCGACTGCTTCGGGCCCTACGAACTGCACCTCGACCGTGTCCGGACCTACGCGTTCTCCCAGTAACACCGCGGGGGGCGCGTGGAGACGACGCGCACGACGCGCCCGAGGGAGCCCGGGGCTCGCCCACGAGTCTTCGCAGGTGTTACTGCTTCATCGCGACGAGTTGGCCGCCGTCGAAGGTGAACAGGCTGACCGCGTCGTTGCGGAGGCTGCCGCTGGTGTCGAAGCTGAGGGGGCCGGTTACGCCGTCGTGGGTGAGAGCGGCCAGGCGCGGGCGGTAGACGCCGGGCTGCGGCGGGATTCTTGCTCTTGATACTGGTCAGGATGGCGTTGAAGCCGGTCGCCTTGTCGCTGGTGTATTGCGTGGCGACGATGTTGCCCCCCCCGGCCGCCTTCACCGCCCTCGCGAAGGAACTGGCCAGCCCCGGACCGTAGGCGGTGCGGTCGTCGATCAGACCAATGGTGCGGGCCCTCAAGGCGTTCACCGCGTGTTGGGCCAGGACGGCACCGTTGCGGTCCCCCGGCTGCGTCCTCCCCTGCCGGGGCGGCAACACGTAAGCCACGGCTTCACCACCGTCCCGGCCGTTGGGACGCGGTCGGGGGGTGCCCGGCCGGGGTAATCCCGGTGCGGTCCGGCCACCGCGCGTGGTATTCCTGCCTGCCATGGACGATCTTGTGACAGCGAGGCTCGTGCTCCATCCCATGAGCGTGATCGAGGCGGAGCGGCTGGTGGCGGGCGAGCCGGACGACGGCGCCCGATGGGCACCCGGATACCCCGCCGAAGGCGACGTGTCCGGGGCCCGGCGCTTCCTGCACACCTGCGCGAACACCGGTGACCCCCAGCCGTTCGGCATGTACGAGATCCGTCACCGCCAGGACGGACAAGCCATCGGCGGCGTGGACTTCCACGGAACCGCGGACGAGAACGGCAACGTCACGATCGGCTACGGCCTCATCCCGTCAGCGCAAGGCAAGGGATACGCCTCCGAGGCTCTACGCGCGCTGCTGACGTTCGCGCGTGCACACGGCATCACCAGCGTGGAAGGCGACACCGACCACGACAACATCGCGTCCCAACGCGTCATGACCGCAGCTGGCATGCGCCTGGTCGCAGAAGACGGACGACTCAAGTTCTACAAGATCACCTGGAGCGACGCAGCTACGCGTACTGACCCACGCTCCTGAGGCTTGTCCCGTACAGGCCATGCGGACGTGGACGGGGTTGGACGGGATAGGTGTGATGTGCTCAGCCGGCGGCTTTCGGGGCGTCCAGTGCCCGGGAGAACTCGGCGAGCCTGTGGAAGTCGCGCTCCGCTCGAACCGACCCGCGGGTTGACGTGGTGGAGCGGCCCGTCGACATCGAGAATCAGCAGTGGCCGCTTCAGGGACTCCCGTGGGCCGGCTCCGGCTCTTGCGGTCGACGTGCCCGTACCGGTGGCAGGTCTGTTGGGTGTGGGCGGGGTCGAGCGCAGTGACCGTGACGCCGTGTCATGTGGCTCTGTACCGCGCGGTGGGACGCCCCCGGGCGGGGTCGCGAAGCCGAGCGCCGGTACTCAGCCGGTCGGGGTGAGGTTCTTTTCGAGCGCGGCGATGTAGTTGGGGAGGTGGTGGTCCTTGATGGCGTCGGTTTCGGTGGCGAACAGGTCGGCGGCGAATCCTTCTGCCCGGTCCTGGAGTGATGCGAGGAGCGGCATGCTCTGGTGGAGTTTTCCGTCTGCGTCGATGTAGCGCAGGGCGTTGACGTGGGTGTAGGCGGGTTCGGGCGGGAGGTGGGGGACGATGTCGTTGTTGTTGACGAAGCGGTAGCAGCGGTCGGCGAATGCCTGGTTGTGCGCGTGGGCGAGGAGACGTTCGCAGGTGCGGGGCTGGCCGTAGGTGTACACGCCGTCGGCGAGGAGCCGCGGTGCTTCGAAGTACAGGCGGGCGCCGGCCAGCATCGCCAATGCCGCACCGAGGCTGTGACCGGTGAACCAGATGCTCTGCCCCCGGTCGCGGAACTCCAGGACCGTGTCGCGGACGTGGGGGTAGACGGACTCCAGGGCTTGGTGGAAGCCGTAGTGCACGAAGCCTTTGTTCCCCGGTCCGGGAACGGGCGGGGTGTCGACGTCGGTGAGCCAGTCGCGGATCTTGGCGACCTCGGTTCCGCGGAAGCCCGTGACGATCATCTGGTCGCTGGCCATGACGTAGGCCTGGGTGTCCTCGATCGGGAACGGCATCTTGTGGCTCGACTCGAAGTACCGCACCCGGCTGAATCCCCAGGCATGGGCTTGGGTCTCGATGCCGTCCTGGTCCAGGGAGGCCAGCCCGGCCGCCCGGCCCATCCAGTAGGCGTGCGGCAGACAGTAGCGGGTCGTCGCGTGGTCCAGGGCGGGAATGGTCATCGGTGTCCTTCACGAGAGTCGGTTCCGGTTGCCAGCAACGTAGCCACACGCTGAACACGGCGGTACCGGACGCGCTCGTTACCACCCGGACGGGCGACCGGCCTCGCACCGGTGCCACGTGGATGTGGGCGGCCTGGCTGCTCGTGAGCCGTTCCAGGGCGCGGGCTGTTGAGGTCGAGGTCGCGCGGCCCTCTGCCTCCGCCCCAGGTTCGACGTGGCCGTGCTCCTGTCGGTCGACCGCCACGTTCCCTCACGGTTCCGGGTAGAACTGTCGGGCCCAGTGGCGGGGTTGTGGTGTTGCAGGCGGGCGCGTGGGGGCGGGCCGTCGGGCGTGGCGACACAGGTGCCATCGGGGCCGAAGACGAAGTGATGGAAGGGGCATACGACATTCTGGCCCTCGACGGTGCCGCCGGCGCCGAAGTGGGCGCCGAGGTGAGGGCAGTAGGGATGTACAGCGCGGGGCCGGCCATAGCGGGTGCGGTAGAGGACGATGTCCTCGTCCATGAAACGGCGGGTCACGACCTTGCCAGGGGGCAGTTCTCGTGAGCGCGCCAGGCAGAACCAGCCACTGGGGTAGGGCAGATGCCGCTCGGGCTGGTCGGCGTCGGCGTGGGGAGCACGAGGTCGGGGAAGGTCGCCCCTCATCGGCATGGTCGGTATCCAAACACAGGAGAACGCACCGCATTCCGATGTACCCAGCAAGATCACCCTGATGAGGTATCTGCCGGTCATCTCAATGCGAGTGATCGCGGGCAACCCTAGGATCGTCGCTCTGAGCAAACGGTCGGGGGTGGCCTGGCAGCAGCGCCGGGATGCTCACGACGCAGACAGGGGGCGCGTGCTGGTGGCCGACGACAGCATCGAACACCATCGTGAAGCGGAAGTCGTCGTCATCGGAGCCGGCCTCTCCGGCGTGGCCGCCGTGATCGCGCTGCGCCGGGCCGGCTTCAACGACGTCGTCGTGTTGGAGAAGTCAGGTCGGCTCGGCGGGACTTGGCGCGACAACACCTACCCCGGATGCGGCTGCGACGTACCGGCGGTGCTGTACGAATACTCCTTCGCACCCCACACGTGGAGCCGGGGCTTCGCCGACCGGTCCGAGATCCTCGACTACCTCGACACCACCGCGGCAACGCACGGCGCGCACAAGGCGATCCGCTACAACACCGAGGTGCTGAGCATCCGCTGGGAGCCGGAAGCGCACCGCTGGAACCTGCAGACCACATCGGGCACGTACACCGCCCGCGCCGTGATCCTGGCCACCGGCCCCTGGCACCAGCCCCGCCGGCCCGACATCCCCGGCCTCGACACCTTCACCGGCACCGCCTTCCACTCCGCCCGCTGGAACCACGAAGTCGACCTGACCGGACGGCGCGTGGCAGTGGTGGGCACCGGTGCGTCCACGGTCCAGTTCCTGCCCGAGATCCAGCCGAAGGCGGCTCATGTCGACGTCTTCCAAAGCACACCGCAGTGGGTCCTTCCGAAGCCCGACTACCCCCTCCCTCCGGGGCTCCACCGGTACTTCGAACACCACCCGGCAGTGCGCCGCGCACTACGCGGCCTGCACCACTGGACCCAGGAGGCCATCGGATTCCCCCTGCGCCACCCCCGCCTGCTGCGGCCCTTGGAGGCCCTGGCCCGCCTCCATCTGCGTGCCTCGGTACGGGACCGCGCTCTACGCCGGGCCCTTACTCCTGACTACCGCTTCGGCGGCCGCCGCCTGATCACCTCCGGCACCTACTACACCGCCCTCACCCGGCCCAACGTACGGCTGCATCCCACCCGCGTGACCGCCGTGGAGGGCTCCGACGTCATCGGCGCCGACGGCACCCGCACCCGCGCCGACATCATCGTCCTCGCGACCGGATTCCACATCGGCGACATCCCGCTGGCTCCCCGTCTGCACGGCACCGAGGGCACATTGGCCCAGAGCTGGACCGACGACCGCCGTTCCTACCTGGGTACCAGCGTCAGCGGATATCCCAACCTCTTCCTGCTCATCGGCCCGAATCTGCTCACCGGAACCACGGCCGTCCCCACCGTCCTCGAAGCCCAACTCCGCTACATCACCGCTGCCCTCAACCAGCTGCGCGCCAGTGGGGCATCTGCTCTGGACGTCAAGCCTGAGGCCGAAGCAGCCCACCAGCGGGCTCTGCACGAGGCGCTGCGCAACACCGTCTACAACGCCGGTGGCGGCACCGGTTACTACTTCGGCCTCCCGGGCGTCAACACCTTCTGCTGGCCCTGGTCGACCGCCAGGCTCGTCAAGCGCCTGCACGCCTTCGACCCGGACGTCTACACCTGGTGGCTGCCGCTGCCGGCCCAGGCTGATGCCGAGCGCGACGGTGTGCCCGCCCACCCCTCGGACCGACTCCGGTAGCCCCCGGTCACGCGCGCGTCGACAGCACGGCCATCGGGTAGAACGGGCGAATCCAGCGGCGTCAGACGTCGGAGAGCCTGTCGCCCCGGCCGGCCGGGCCGTTCCAATACCACGCGGTGTCACAGAATTTCTGATGCCACCCCTTGCCTTGCCCACCGCACAGGGACAGCAGACGTGGGTGGCCGGCGCCACGACAGCCTTCTCCGTAAGCGGGCCAACTCCACAGGTCAGCGGCTTGCGCCTCACGGCGCCCGGGTGCCGGCCGTCACTGCGGTCGGAACGGGAAAGAGGGATCAGGCACTCAACGGCTGCCCATCGGCTACAGCGCCCCGGCGTCGCGGGCGGTCCAGACCGACGGGTAGACCGGGCGCCAGCCCAGGTCATCGCGCAGCGGGAGGTTGTCGCTGACACCGCGCCACGGGTCGGGATCCTGTCGGTCAGCGGCGCCGTCGGGCAGCGGGACTCCGGCCAGCCGGTACAGGTCGAAGGCGGTGACCGGGGCGTCGTCGGCGGCATGGAAGATCCGGCCTTCGACACCGGGCACGCGCAGCGCCCGCCAGAGAGCCTGGGCCACGTCTGCGTGGTGCACCATCGGCATCCGCTGGTGAGCGGCCCAACCGGCAGCGAAGCGCAGGGCCTGGGCCAGGTGGGGGTCGCCCTCGCCGTAGACGAAAGCCAGCCGGACCGTCACCAACGGCAGGCCTTGGGTCGTTCGCAGTACTTCGAGTGCGGCGTCGGCCTGGGCCTTGGAGGCCGGGTAGACACCGCGGTCCTCACCGGGACACGGTTCGTCCACCTCCTGGGCGGGACGGCCGCGGCCCGCTCCGTAGACCAGATTGGTGCTGGTCTGCACGAAGCGACTGACACCCGCGGCCAGTGCCTGGCGGGCCAGGGCGACGGCGGCGTCGCGGTTCACTGCCCATGCCTCCGCGTCCGGCACGTCACGGAAGGCGGCGGCGACATTGACGACCGCGCTCGCGCCGTCGAGCGCCCTGGCCCGGTCGGCCTCCTCGCGCAGGTCGCCGACGACGACGTCGGCGCCGAGCGCGGCGAACTGCTCTCCGCGCGGCGCGTCCCGCACCAGTACCCGCACCGTCTCCCCGTTGGCGGTCCACTGCAGCAGCCGCGGGACGAAACGCTTTCCCACCTGGCCGGTGGCCCCGGTCACCAGAACGGTGTTCATCGTCGTGCTCCCTCACTCGCCGGATCTGACTCCACTGTGGCACCGGTCCGCAGCGACGGGAGAGACCCGGTGATCCTGGGATCGGGAATCCCTGGATGAGTCGCCGCAGGAGATGGATGCTTGGGACATGGACCGCGCCCAGCTCGCCGACTTCCTCCGCCGCTCGCGGACCCGCCTCGCACCGGCCGACGTGGGCCTGCCGGACCAGGCCCGGCGGCGCACCCCCGGACTGCGACGCGAGGAAGTCGCACAACTGGCCGGGATGTCCGCGGACTACTACACCCGGCTGGAACAGTCGCGCGGCCCGCACCCGTCCGCGCAACTCCTGGGCGCGCTGGCCCGGGCGCTGCGGCTGACCGGCGACGAGCGCGACCACCTCTACCACCTCGCCGGGCAGGCCCCGCCGCGTGCCTCCAGCGGCAGCGGCCACGTGAGGCCGGGGCTGCTGCTGATCCTCGACCGGTTGCACGACACCCCGGCGCACGTGATGTCCGACATCGGGGACCTGCTCGCGCAGAATGCCATGTCGATGGCGCTGATCGGCGACAACAGCAGCGCACCCGGCATCGAACGCAACATGTTCTGGCGCTGGTTCACCATGCCGGACTTCCGCATGCGGTTCACTGCGGACGATCATGACCGTCTGGGACGGATGCACGCAGCGCAGCTGCGCTCGGTGGTCGCCGCCGGACCGCACGACACCCGCGCACGGGCGCTGGTGCGGAGGCTACTGGCAGCCTCGCCGGAATTCGCGGAGCTGTGGGCGGCGCATGACGTCGCGGTCCGACGCAACGACACCAAGACGATCGTCCATCCGCTGGTCGGTGAGATCGAACTGGACTGCGAGGTGGTGCTGAGCCCCGACCACGGACAGCGGCTGATCGTCTTCACCGCCCGCCCCGGCAGCATCGCCCAACAGCGCCTGGAACTGCTGCGGGGCGGCATCATCCCCCTCAGCTGCGCCCGGGTGGTCTGAACCCGGGCCCGCGCCACGTACGACATGCGCAGTCTCTGCGCCGTGGCGCGTCGGGGTGGGGCGAGGAGTACGGGTGCGGCAGGACTGGGAGCCGGAGGACCTGATCGAGGTCTGGACGCTGCTGGAAGACGACATGAAGCGGGTGCGGAACAAGTCCGGGGCGACTCGGCTCGGGTTCGCGCTGCTGCTGAAGTTTTTCGAGGTGGAGGCCCGGCTCCCCGAGTCGGCCCAGGAGGTGCCGACCGCCGCGGTGGAGTACGTGGCGACATGAACAGACGCCTCGACCTGGACCTGACCGCCCGGGACGCCGTGCCCAGGCCGCACGCTCCCGGGGGCAGACCGGCGGCCCTGGGGTGAGGAGCTGGGGCTCCGATCGCCTACGAACAGCATCTGGTCACCAGCACCCTCGCCGCATAACGACACAAAAAGGTGTCCACTTCGCGGGGGAAGGTTCAGTCGGCGTGTCTTCATGGGCCGCGACAACCTCCCGGTGTGAGCAGCTTGACGCCGTCGCCGCCGAACTCGATGGCCGCCCACGCAAAACGCTCGGCTGGGAAACCCCAGCCGAGCGCCTGCCTAAACTGTTCGCGGCCTGATCGACACGACCACGTATTGCAGCGCCCCCTGAAACCGCCGTGGCAGCGGGCCTTATGCCCGTGGCGGGAGGGCAGACGAGCTCAGAGCTGGGTTTCGCCGCCGTCCACGGCCAGCTCGATGCCGGTGGTGTACGTGGCATCGAAGGCGAGGAATGCGGCCGCCTTGGCGAACTCTTCGACGGTGCCGTAGCGCTTCATGGGGTTGCTCGCGGTCCGCTCCGCCCTGAACTGGCTGGCGGCCTCTTTGGACAAGTTCATCGTTTCCAGAATCCCCGAGTCGATGGGACCCGGGCTGATCGCATTGACACGGATTCCCCGCGGAAGCAGCTCGCGGGAGAAGGTGCGGGCCATTGAGCGCAGCGCCGCCTTGCCGGCCGCATAGACGCTGGTGTCCACCATGCCGATGACGTTCGCGATCGAGGTGGTGAGGACGATGCCGGCGTTCGCGCTCAGCAGCGGAGCGAGCTTCTGCACCGTGAAGAAGGCGCCCTTGACGTTGATCGCGAACAGCTCGTCGTACACGTCCTCGGTCGTCGACTCGAGGGGCGTGAGGGGTGAGATGCCGGCGTTGACGAACAAAGCCTCGATCGAGCCGAGCTCGCTCTTTACACGGCCGGCGAGTATATCCAGGTCGGACAGTGAGGCCACATCCGCCTGGACGGCCACGGCATTCTCGCCGAGCCGCTCGCGTGCCGCGTTGAGCTTGGCCTGAGAACGGCCGGTGATCACCACGCGGGCTCCGCCTTGCACCAGCAGCTCCGCCAGCGCGAGCCCCATGCCGCTGCTGCCACCCGTGATCACCACATTCTTGTCGCTGTACTTACCCATGCCGAGGTTGCTCCGTTCCCTCATCAAAAACGTGGTGATATGTCTGGATGCCGTGGTTCATGAAGTGAATCAACGGCGATTTTCGATCTTCATGTCGCCTGTGGTGACCGTGCGGATGTGATCGCTGGCGAGCAGGTCGTGCGGATTGCCGAGGTCGATGGCGCTGACCTCGTCGAGGCGGGCCAGCTGGGAAGGAGTGAGGTCGACCTGCAGGGCACCCAGGTTGTCCTCCAGCTGCGCGAGGGTGCGGGCGCCGATGATGGGTGCCGTCACGCCCGGGGCATTCAGGGTCCAGGCCAGTGCGACCTGGGCGGGTGTGCGGCCCAGCTCCGAGGCCACCTCCTTCACCGCATCGGCAATGGCGAGGTTGCGGTCGGTGACCCATCCCAGGGCGGCGTTGAGGCTCTTGCGGTTGCTGGCGGTTTCGCCGACAACGGAGCCCGTCGGGTTCTGGTCCTCCCGGCTGTACTTGCCGGTGAGCAACCCGCCGCCCAACGGGGAGAAGGGGACCACGCCGAGTCCCATCTCGCGTGCCATCGGGATCAGGTCACGCTCTGCGGTGCGCTCGATCAGGCTGTACTCGGTCTCCAGTGCGACCAGTGGCGACCAGCCGCGCAGGTCGGCGATCGCCTGCATGCGCGACACCTGCCAGGCCGGGGCGCTGGCGATCGCCACGTACAGCACCCTGCCCTGCTTCACCAGGTCGTCCAGGCCCCGCAGGATCTCCTCCACCGGCGTCCTGAAGTCCCATGCGTTCACGTAGAGCAGATCGATGTAGTCGGTGTTCAGCTGCCGCAGACTGGCTTCCACCGACGCCAGCATGCTCTTGCGGTGGGTACCCCCGGAATTCGGGTCACCGGGCTGACGCAGCGTCGAGTACTTCGTCGCCAGCACCATCTTGTCGCGGTTGGTGCGGGCGAATTCGCCGAGCAGTCGCTCGGAGCTGCCGTTGGTGTAGGTGCTGGCGGTGTCGAAGAAGTTGCCGCCGAGCTCGGTGTAGCGGTCGAAGAGCTTGCGCGCCTCGTCGCGCTCGGCGCCCCAGCCCCACTCGGTGCCGAAGGTCGCCGTGCCCAGCGCCAGCGGTGAGACCCGGAGTCCGGAACGGCCCAGCAGCCGATAGGTGTCGAGAGTGAGTGCCATCGTGTTCTCCTGTGAGGTGCGGTTCGTGGCGTTCGAAAGGTGCGGATTGGTGGTCGACTCGCCCGGGTTTCAGGCGCCGAGCCCGTAGCCACCGGCCACGGTGATGTCCTGGCCGGTGATGTGGCCGGCGGCGTCGGTGTCGGAGAGCACGCGCCCGTCGGATCGGACGACAAGCACGGCGCCGGGGAGTTCGGACTGCGCCCGCGCGAGGGACTCGGGATTCTGTCCCGTGACCGCGACCTGGCAGCCGCGGGCGTGCGGCAGCTCGGCCGTCGCTCTGCCGATCCCGGTCGTTCCCCCGGTGATGAGAGCTGTAGGCATGGCGAACCTTTCGTCGCTGAAGGGACGGGTGGGACCACCGGTAATCGGGGAACTCCCCGGTTGTCTCACCGTACACTGAACCGGGGACATCCCCGAATCGTTTCCGAGCCTCATCCGACACTCACGATCGCGAAGGTCATGACACCTCCACGCAGCACCCTGCGCGCCGACGCGCAGCGCAACCGCGAGCAGCTGATCGCCACGGCCGCCGAAGCCTTCGCGTCCGGACGCGCGATCTCGCTGGATGCGATCGCCAAGCGCGCGGGAGTGGGGAACGCCACCCTGTACCGGCACTTCCCCACCCGAGAGGATCTGGTCGAAGAGGTCTACCGGGACCAGATCCGGCCCTTGCGCGAAGATGCGCGCACCCTGCTGGCCACCGAGCCACCCGCGCAGGCCCTCCACGCGTGGATGCTCCGATTCGCCGACTGGGCCGGTGAACGACGCGGCATCTGCGAGGCCCTGGTCGCCATGAGCGCTTCCGGCCGCTTCGGCACCGGACCGGTCTGCGACGAGGTCCAGCAGGTCCTGGCGATGGTGCTCGAAGCCGGCGCCACAGCAGGAGAACTGCGCAGCGACATCGACCCGGTCGAGGTAGGCGGCATCCTCGCCGGTTTGCTCTCCGTGGCCGGCGCACCCGAGCAGCGCCCCCAGCTGAACCGAATGCTGGACGTCGTCGTCGACGGACTCAGGCCCCGCTAGGCCGTTTCTTTCGGATCATGTGGCTGACCAGATGAAGATGGCGGCGAGGTGGAGTGCGGCGAGGTAGCTGGTTGCGGTCTTGTCGTAGCGGGTGGCCAGGCCGCGCCACTGTTTGAGCTTGTTGATGCAGCGCTCGACGGTGTTCCGGTGTTTGTAGGTCTCGCGGTCGAACGCCGGGGGTCTGCCGACACGGTGGCCGAGCCGTTTGCGGTTGGCGAGTTGGTCGGAGGGCTGAGGGATCACTGCCCGGATCCCGCGTTGCCGCAGGTGTGAACGGACGGCACGGGATGAATACGCCTTGTCGGCCGGGACGGCCTCGGGGGTCGTTCCGGGGCGGCCGATTGGCCTGGGCACCCGTAAGCGGGCCATGAGCTGGGGGAATGCGGGGGCGTCACCGTCCTGGCCGGGTGTGATGACGAACGCGAGTGGCCGGCATCTGCTGTCGGCGGCCAGGTGAATCTTGGTGGTCAGTCCACCGCAGGACCGGCCGAGGGCGTGATCGCGCGGCTCGTCGGCCGAGGCCCCTTTTGACGGGCCCCGGCCGCGTGCTGGTGGACACGGACGACGGTGGAGTCGACGGCCGCGACCCAGTCGAGGTCGCCATCAGCGCCGGCCTGTGCGAGGAGGGCGGTGAGGACCTTCTCCCAGGTGCCGTCGGCGGCCTACTTCCGCAGCCGGCTGTGGGCTCCCTTCCACGACCCGAAGCGCTCGGGCAGGTCCATCCACGGCGTCCCGGTGCGGTACTTGAACGCGATCGCGTCGATCACCTGTCGGTGATCACGCCACCGTCCGCCCCGCCGAGGCGTCCGGTCCGGCAGCAACGGCTCAATCCGCGCCCACTGGGCGTCAGTCAACGACACACATCAACCGACGATCAGATGATCCGAAAGAAACGGCCTAGCCCCGAGCCTCATCCTGCGCCACATGTCCGTTCGCCGTAGCTCTACGAGAACGGGGCCGTCAGGGGTGGATACGAGCAGGAGAAGCGGTAACGGCGATGGGAGCTGGAGGTTGCCGTGCGGCAGGAGCCGGCTCGTGTGGAGCGGGCGCGGGCCGGGCAGTCGTGGAAGATCCGGCCCCAGCGATCGACCCGGTCGGCGCTGCTGCACCTCGGCGGGTGCGGGATCTGCAGCGAGCCGTCGCTCATGGAGGTTGTCAGTGGCGGCCTGTTTCATGGCTGTCATGAACGAGAGCGAAATACAGACCGGTTTCACGGTCGACCGGGCCGCGGCGGCGATGTGGGACGTTCCGGAGCTGGAGGACCGGGCGCGAGCACTCGCGGCGATCAGTTTGATCGCCGACAAGCACAACGACCTCGGGTACGAATACGTGCCGTCGGGTTGCCCGCACGGCAGCGGTGCGGTCCTTACCGGCTATTCGGAGTCCCGTTGGGTGCAGGTGCACTTTCACGGGGACGCCGGCGCGGTGGTCTTCCTGTGGGACATCGACGCGGAGGTGCTGCTGCCCCATGAAGAGGGTGAGGCGGCGGCGGAGTGGAGGACGGTCTTCGCCCAGGTGCCCGACTCCCTTCGCTCCTGCCTGTGGAACGACTTGAGCAAGTCACCGTTCGAGGACACGGGCGTCGACCTGCCGTACATCACGGCGGTGATGTGGCGTCTCCCGGGGGACACGGCATGGCAGACCCCCGACTCTTCCTCCGACGAATCCGTCACCCCGGTCGAAGGGTGGATCGACTACGACCGGGCCGAATCCGTGCTCGCCGACCTGATCGCGCCGTCGCCGGCAACGGTCATGTTCGACGACGCACTGGGTGTGGAGCGGTCGTCGTTCGCCATTGCCGACGCCGTCCGGCAGGTCCTGGCCCTGCGCCCGTTGACCGAGGACATCGTCCGCACGCTGAACCCGGAACGCCGCCTGGCCGACGTCGCGGACGCGATCACCGCGATCGGCTACCGGCCCGCGCACCCGTATACCGCGCCGCCGCTGGACCGGGGGGTGGGAGAGGGAACCGCGCTGGTCACCGTGCCGGACTTTCGGAGCTTCACCGTGAAGCACTTCCTGCTGGAGCCGGACGGACAGGGCTTCCACCGCATCTTGGTCCACCACTCGGGCAAGGCCCTGGAAGCCGCGGGCACGACATCCGGCGCCGGCGTGGTGCAGAGCGAACCACATGACCGCGACGGCCAGAAGTTCCTCATTCAGGTCTACCGCGACAACGCCTTCCACGACTGCGGCCGGATCCCGGGGTTCAGCGATGAGTACGACGACGGGCAGGATGCCTGCGTCGAGACGGGAACCGTCTACCGGATCATCGCGAAGGAGTCCGGGCTCGCCCTCCAGGCCGGCGCATACGAGGGCGCCCCGGTCCAACTGGCCCCACCGCACGACGCCGCCATCACCCAGCGATTCAGGCGGGGCGACCTGTACGGCTACGGCCTCTGGATGTTCCTCACCCCCGAAGACATCCACAACATGATCGGCTTCCAGCAATAGGCCTCGGCCGGGGCGCAGTTGAGGGGCGGCAAGCGCTTCCCGGGCGCCCTCCCGGGAAGCGTCCGGTGATGGGCCATCTGCCCGAAGGGCTGCCCGTAAGGGAGAAGGACAGCTGCGGATCCGCCCCATTGCGGCACCACCCCCTTGCGCACCGAACGGCGGCCGGAACCGGAAACCGAGCCACACGGCTACAACAGCCCGCGTATTGCGTAAAGGTGAGGAAATTCCGAGACCGTCACGCAACACCCGGCCCGGTGGAATGGCACCTGTGAACGGCTGCCGGGGTGTGCTCTTCCCCCTGGGCCCCGGCGCAGCTCACGCCACTGACTTCTGCCCGGCCCCGCACCGGCCGGAAGTGGCAGTGGCGCGGACCCCGCTCGCCAGCATGCGCACCATCATCCAGGTGGCGCTCGCCTCACCCGAACCGGACGATCTTCGGACCGCCGGGTCCCAGCTGCTCGTCCTCAACAGACGCTCCACCGAGATCATCGAAGCCCTGCTGACCCTGGCCCGCGCCGATCACGGCTCGACGCGCCGCGAGTCGCACTGACACAGATCGTCAACTGATTGATTCTCACGGGTCTGGTCGCTGTGCCGGTCCTGCGTAGGGTTTCAAGAAGACGGCAGTGCGGCATTCGCGCACTCGATCTGCTGCAGCGCCGAGTGTTCAGGCGCACCCACGAGAGAAGGAAACAGACCCCTTATGCGCGCCCTTGTGGTCGATCACAGTGAGGCCGGACCCGTCCGGTTCGCCGATGTCGATGAGCCCGTACCGTCCGCCGGTGAGACGTTGGTGGAGATACGGCACATCGGTCTCAACTTCGGAGAGCTGAATTACGTGGACCAGTGGCCGGCCGGCGCTGTACACGGTCACGACGCGGCCGGCGTCGTGGTGCGCGCCGCATCCGACGGCTCGGGGCCGCCCGAAGGTACGCGCGTCGCAGTGGGAATGGCTCCCCACGCGTGGGCGGAGCGGGTAGCAGTCAGCCCCGCCTCGCTCGGCACCGTCCCCGAGGGCGTGGACCTGGCCGACGCCGCCGCGCTGGGGATCGCCGGAGTCACCCCGTTCCGGGTGCTGCGCAAGCGTTCCCTGCTGGCGCGCAACGTTCTGATCACCGGCGCCAGCGGGGGCGTGGGGCACTTCGCCGTCCAGCTGGCGGCGCTGGCGGGCGCCCGGGTGACGGCACTCGTCGGTTCGCCGGAGCGGGCCGCCGGACTCCGTGAACTCGGCGCCGACAAGGTCCTGACCGACTTGGCCGAGACCGGGGACCGGTTCGACCTCGTCCTCGACACGGTCGGCGGACCACTGGTGGCCCAGGCCTGGAGTTCCCTCGCCGAGGGCGGCACCATCCACCTGGTCGGTTACTCCTCGGGGCAGGAAACCACGTTCCCGTCAGGGACCTTGTTCGGCTTCGGCGAACCCCGCAGCATCGCCACCTACGGCGACATGACACCGACCAGCGGGGAGCTGACGGACCTGCTGGGCCTCATGGCCGCCGGGAGGCTCTCGGCACCGGTCGGGCTGCGAGGCGACTGGCAGGACGTGGACGAAGCCGTCCAGGCGCTGTTCGCGCGGAAGGTGCACGGAAAGGCCGTTCTTGACGTGGCCTGACGCTGTGGACGAGGACACATGCGCCCCGCCCGCCGGTGGGCGGTTCGCCGTGGTGGACGAGAATAAACCCATGGATGTGCTGGCGGAGGTCCTGCGGGTTTCGGGTGCGCGTGGGGCACTTGGGGTCATGCTGAAGGCCGGAGGAACCTGGGGCCTGCGGCTGGACTCCTCTCCAGGAGCGGCACTGCACGTGGTGTCCCGCGGCACCATGTGGCTCCATGTCCCAGGCGAGAAACTTCGTCAGGTGCAGGCCGGAGACGCCGTCCTGGTGTCGCCGGGCACCGCACACGGGATAGCCGGCCGTGCCGGCGCGACGATGGGTTCCTGTGACCGTGAGGCGGCGGCCCGGTCTTTTGGCGATGGCCGAGCCCTGCGTCTGGGCTCGGCGCCGGTGGAGACGGAAGTGATCGTGCTGCACTACGAGCAGGACCCGGAGGTGCGCACACCGGTGCTTACCTCCCTCGCCCGGCCGATGCACATCACAGCCCGGGAGAACGCGCAGCTCAGAAGGACCGTCGAACTTCTCGCTGCGGAGCTCGCGCAGCCGCAGATCGGCACCACCGCCGCCATCAACAGCATCATCGACCTTCTGCTCGTCCAGTTCGTACGCGCCTGGCTGGCCCGCCACCCGCAGGAGCAGTCCGGCTCATGGCTGGGAGCGATGCGTGATCCGGTCGTGCGCGACGCTCTGGCATGTGTCCACGCCCAGCCGGAACGCCCCTGGACCACGGAGACCCTGGCCGCTGCGACGAGCGTCTCCCGGGCGACGCTGTCCAGGCGCTTCCGGTCCGCCCTCGGACAGACGCCGGGCGCGTACGTGACGCAGTGGCGCATCGACCTGGCGTCCGTCCGGCTCCGCGATACCGATGAGCCGGTCGAGTCGATCTCCGGCGCGGTCGGATACGGCTCTCCGCACGCTTTCAGCCGTGCCTTCAGACGTGCCCGGGGCACGGCCCCTGGCGAGTACCGTTCTCGATTTCGCAAGTGATCCGGTCCCGGGCCTGGTGTGCTCGCATGTTGAGGTGTCGCGTACTCCTCGTTGAGGCCGTCCATGGTGTCACCGTGTGTGGCCGCGGGAGGCGTATCGGCTTCAGGCTCCTCCAGCTTCAGTGACCGGGCGGGGGGCTGTCCTGCCGTGGTAACCGGGCGTCTTCGCGATGACGGGGGCGGGGCTTGGAGGACGAGCTGGCGGATCGCTGGGGCCCTGCCGCGCTGTGGCGGGATGCCGATCTCCCGCAGGTGGACTTGGAGACTGCCCGGATTCATCGCCTGTCCGGGCTGGCGGCCGGGGAAGAGCCTTCTCTGTACTAGCGATCACCAGTCGGCGACCCCTCGGGCAAACCGCTGGCAGCTGGGCATTCGCCGGGCAAAGATGCTGCCATGCGTAGTGCCACCACTGACCCTGAGCTGCTGGGCTTGGTCCGCCGATTCGTCACGCCCGGGCGGAGGTACCTTCGGTTGGGTGGAAGCTTGCTGCGGTTGAGCGGGCCCGAGCGCGAGGTGTTCACGAGAGAGTTGGTCCAGGCTGCTTCGGAGATCACGTCCGCTGAACTCTGCGTCCTTTTCGAAGGCGGGTGGCGAGAGCGTAAGACCGCTTCCTGGCTGGTCGTTGTAGCTGGCAGGACCGAGTTCCGCAGCCGCATCGGCGAGCTCCTGCTTGCCAGCGAAGGGCCCTATGCCGGCGGGGCCTACTGCGTCACCCTCGCCACGTTCGGCACCGGTGCGGACGCCGATTTGCTGTGCAACTACCTTGATCACTACTTGGCCCGGCCTGACCTTGACTACGACCAGAGCCTTGCCCTTGGCGCACTGCTTCACCTCGATGCCGCCCTCGGATCCGAGCGCGCATCCCGATACCTTGCCGAAGGCGGCTTGTGGCAGCAGTGGGCCGACGCTCCGCCGCGCAGGGACCGGGATCCGCAGGAGTATCGGCAGGTCATGGACCAGCTGTGCTCCTTCGCCAGCGAGTGCGCTGAACTCTTCGCCTCGCTGAAAGCAGACAGTGATTCCTGATGCCTGACCTGCTGTGGGATGACGTCAAGAACTTCTTCGACCCCAACTTGATGGGCACCCTGCCGGACGTGAGTATCGCTGATGCCTCCGTCGATGACTGGCAGGCGGTGCTCGACTTGGTGCGCTCACGGGGTTGGACGTGCGAGTACTCCGAAGACGGTGCCGCGCTGTGGCTTCCACGGGCCGAGAGGATGCTGGCTCGGGGCGTCGAGGCCAGTGTGATGTTGAGGGTCTGGCCGGTTCCGGGAGTATTGGCGATCTTTCGCCCCTATGCGGCCGACTCGATCGACTTCGACGTTGACCTTCGTGAGCTCCAGGGCCAGGCGCGACTGAACGTGCTGTGCAGCTTCCTACGGGTGATCGGACGGGCCATGAGCAAACCTGTGCTGTTCGCCCCGGAAACCGACCCCGGTCACCCGGTGATCGGCTTCGACGTCGAGGCGGACCGGGTAGTGCTGCTGGCTGACCCGCACTTCACCTGACCGCACCCCCGTCCCCGCCGTGCTGCACGTGTCGTCGTCCGCAGGCCGGGAGTCGGCGCATTGGGCACTGCGTAAGCTGCTGCGGTGATCGTCCGATGCCAACGTCCGTATCCCAGAGGAAGCCCAAGACCGGCTGGCCGCGATCGCAAGCGGCAGAGGGGCTGTCGCTTGCGCGCGTATCCGGCCCGCCTCGCCGACACCCTGCTGACCCCAGCCGAGCGGGCCGAGGGCGCCGAGCAGGCCCTGGCCGCGCTGCAGGAGTGGAACGGCGGTGGTCGCGCTATGGGACTGTCGGACATGGCAGTCAACGACATCGATCACCTCGACCTGGACTACTGATTAGGCGCGAAATCATGACCGCTGAATTCCCGGTGTGACTGAGCGCTTCACTCGGCGAGTGCGCGTGTGAGGTGGCCGGTTGAGCGCGGGGCCTGGCTGCGGCCGGCCGACGGTGCGCACCTTGCGGCCGGGTTGGTGCCCGGCGCCCGGCCGCGATTGATCGGGGGACGCCAGGAACTCCTTCGACGATCCGGTCAACGATCTCGCGCACGACCCTGGGGACCGCGCCCCTTACCCGGCGGCTGCCTGGGCGTCCAGGGCCATCGCGGTTTCCAACGAGATCAAGCGCGCGTTCTGCAGTGTCGCGACCTCCCAGCGGTCGTTCTGCCACACGAGCGCGAGTAGTTGCATGAAGGAGCGGCTCGACAGCGGCTCCTCCTCGCCCGGCATCACCATGGCGACGCGGTGGTGCACCACGCCCCAGCCCGGGCGGACGATGCGGGCGAACGGCACCTCGCTCCGCACCATCCGGGAACCCTTCAGCACGGTGTCGAAGAGCGGTTGATTGAACGCAATCACCGCTTCGCGTCCCTTGTGAATGGTTCCCTCGAAGTCTACGAGCTCGGCGTCATCCGCGAAATCGGCGACGAACGCGGTGGCGTCACCGCTGTTCCAGCCCTCGTTCATCCGGGCCGGGATGGCGCTCATTGCTTCGACCGACTGTTCCATGTGATCGCCTTTCTGCTTTCCATACTCTCAGCCACCATCCTCGGCGGGCCGGGCGGCGGACGCATTGATCATCCGCGCACGGTTGTTGGACATGAGTGCCGCGGCGTTGTACCCGTACGTGGCCTTGAACAGCCGGCTGAAGTGCGCAGGGTCGGTGAACCCCCAGCCGGCGGCGACGGCCGCGACGGTTCGGTTGGTTCCGGCCAGGTCCGCGTGGCACCGTTCCAGGCGCTGCCGGCGGATCAGGGCCGCCACCGTCAGTGGCTGGTCCTCGAAGAGCTTGTGCAGTCGGCGCACGGACATGTGGTGCGCCGCGGCCACCTTCGCCGGAGTGAGATCCCGGTCGGACAGCCTCGCCCTGATGAAGCCGGTGATCCGGGTGCGCAACGTCTCGTCGGCGACCGGCCGTTGCGAATGGCCCAGTTGAGCCGAGAGTGCCACCGCGATGAGCTCGATCACTGCGGCCGCCGACCTGTCCGCCTCGTCGGCGCGGAACCCGTCCAGGGACCCCACCATGTCCCGTGCGAGCGAGAACACCAGGGCCCCGGGGCCCTGGTCGCCGCGAATACGCACTCCAGCCAGCCGGGCGGCATCGTCCGGTCCGAGCCGTAGTGAGTGCCGCGGTACCAGCATGGTCACGTGCGTGGACGCGGTGCTGGCGAACCGGACTGGCCGCACCGGGTCGATCAGAACCAGGTCGCTGGGCCCGAGCACAGCGGTGCTGCGGCCCTGCTGGGCGCGCACTCGTCCTTGCGTCACCAGCTCGATCTGCCACAGCTCGCTGTCGGTGGCGCGGGCGGACCGCGCATCCCGGAAGCACTCGCCCGCGGGGGTTACCAGTTCGGCCAGCCGTAGAGGCCCCAGATCGCGGGTGACGATGTCGGCGTGGAAGTCGTCGCCGGGGTGCCGCCCGCCGCGCAGGGGCGGCAGGCCGCTTGTCGCGAGAGTCTCCAGAAATGCGTCGGCGCTGTTCATGGGCCGTCAGTACGCGGAACGCCGTACAGGATGCCGCCGTTGTGCGCACCGTCGCGGAACGGCGAGCCTCACATCACGCCCTCGCGGCGTGGGCCTGCCTTCTCCAGCGCGCCGTTCGGCGACGTTCGTCATGTCCGACCTCATCATCAGTAAAAGCCCGGCCCGGTGCCCGCTCAGCGTCCACGGGCGACCTTACCGGCGCACACCGGTGCTTAACTCGTCGGCTGAAGTGCTCAGTCACACGACCGTGACAAGAGCGCGCTGCCCGATGCCGAGCGAGGTCTCCGCCTGAGCGCTTGCCTCGAAGACGATGTGCTCAGCGTCTCCCCGAACTCCACCATCCCCGGCCCGTCCTCGCCCCCGGTCCGCTGCCGGCACCCGGAGGACCATTGGCTCCAGCGTGTGACGGCCCACATGACGTGTCTTCGCGGCAGCCTGCTCCCCGTCGGCCTCGACTTCACGGATCCGTTCCCAGATGCAGATGTAGATGCAGATGCATTGCGGAAGATCATGAACGGCGGACGCGTCACTGTCGTTGAGCACGAGCCGTCGCGTACGCCTTCCCGTACACCGTGAGACCGTTCGGGTCAGCCCGGCTATCTGCTCGACAAAGGTCCGCCGTTCACCCAACGGGTTCTCGCGGACGAACCGGCGAACCCACAGGCACAGCCGAACCCGCTGGCCTGCACCGGGCACATCAGCGGAAACCGCAGAGAGGAGCTGTGGACCCGCTCCGACCAGCCCCCGCCCCGCACCCCAGCGCACTCGGCCCCAACCATCGTGACCGAGTCCCGACCCGTGTCGCCTCATTGATCACGTCGACCGACAGCACCGCGATGTCCGGACCGACGAAAACAGCAACAGCAGCTCCTCCAACCGCAGCACCATCTCTTTCGCGGACCCGGACTGTCGGCCATCCGAGATCGCCACTGATCATTTTCAGGCAACTTCCCGAAGGCCAACACGACCCCCGACCGTCACTCACAGCGCCCCCGTCACGGAAGGTGTGCCAGAACCCCACTTCGTGAGGCACCGCGCGTGGAGATGGTGCGATTCGCTACGGGCCCAGCACATCAGAGGGCGGCGCTCCTGCCGGTCCGAGATCCCGGATTCGGCTCTCATCAGGCTACGAGGACCTCCACGCCGAGTGTCATGAGGTGCTTGATGACCGTGTCGTGAGGATCGGCGTCGGTGATCAGCCCGGTGATCTTCTCCCACGGCAGGACGCGGTACGGCGATGCCGTACCGATCTTCTCGCAGGAGGCGAGGATGTAGGTGTCCGCGGCCCGCGCGGACAGGGCGCGCTTCATCGCGGCCTCCTCGGCGTCCCCCGTGGTCAGTCCGGCCCCGGGGTGGACGCCGGTGACGCCGAGCAGGCACAGGTCGGCGGAGACGTTCTGCGCGGCCTCGACCGCGGCGGCGCCGCAGGTGACCGCCGAGTGCTTGAAGACGCGCCCCCCGAGGAGGAAGAGTTCCGCCCGCGGGTGGTCGATCAGAGCCGTGGCGATCGTCGGGCTGTGGGTGATCACCGTGCAGGCGAGGTCCTCGGGGAGCGTCCGCGCCACGGCGAGGGCGGTGGTGCCGCCGTCGAGGATCACCGAGCCACCCGGCCGCACGAGTGCGGCGGCCACTGAGGCGACCTTCCGCTTGCCGTCCGGGGCCACCGCCTGCCGGGCCTCGTAGTCCACCACTGCGGGAGACGCGGGCAGCGCGCCACCGTACACCCTTTGGCACAACCCCTCGGCGGCGAGATCGCGAAGGTCACGCCGCACGCTGTCCTCGGAAATGCCCAGTTCGGCGGCGACGTCCTTGGCCACGATCTTTCCCGTGCGGGCGAGCAGATCGAGCAGTAGCTCGCGTCGTTCAGCAGCCAGCATTCACGTTCCTTCCTGTTCTTGCACGATTCTGCATGTATCTTAACCGCCATGACCGACAAGCCCCTGCTCATCCTCATCGCGGGTCCCTACCGTTCCGGTACCGACGGCGACCCGCAGGCCACGGCCGCCAACCTCGCCCGCCTGGAAACCGCGGCCTGGCCCGTCTTCGCGGCCGGACATCTCCCCGTGATCGGCGAGTGGATCGCCCTGCCCGTCCTCCGCTCCGCCGGCGCGGGCCCCACCGACCCCCTCGCCGACCAGGTGCTCTACCCGACCGCCGACCGGCTGCTCGCCCATTGCGACGCCGTGCTGCGCCTGCCGGGCGAATCCGCCGGCGCCGACCAGGACGTCGCCACCGCCCGCCGCCGCGGCCTGACCGTCTACCACGACGTCGCCGAGATTCCGCGCCGCACCCCGCAGGAGGCCGTGTGACGAGCAGCCCGGGTGTCGACACCCCCGATCACCGCGGACGCACCGGTCTTCACCTCGCCGGACGCGATCTCGACCGCAACCCCGGCGTCCGGATACGCGACGTCGAACTCACCTCCCACGGCTGGCACGTCCTGCGCCGCACCACCTTCGACTACCGGCGCCGCGACGGACGGTGGGAGACCCAGCAGCGCGAGACCTACGACCGCGGCAACGGCGCCGTCGTCCTGCCCTACGACACCGAACGCAGCCGCGTCCTGCTCACCCGCCAGTTCCGCTACCCGGCCTACGCGAACGGCCACCCCGACGGCATGCTCATCGAGGCGGCGGCCGGACTGCTCGACGCGCAGGACCCGCACACCGCGATCCGCCGCGAGAGCGACGAAGAACTCGGCATCAGACTCGGCCCGCTCACCCACGTGCTCGACGCCTACATGAGCCCGGGCTCCGTCACCGAGCGCCTCCACTTCTTCGCCGCCCCCTACACCCCGGCCGACCGGACCGGCCCGGGCGGAGGACTGGAGGAGGAGGGCGAGGACATAGAAGTCATCGAACTTCCCTTTGCCGAGGCCCTCGCCATGACCCGCGACGGACGCATCACCGACGGCAAGACCATCCTGCTCCTGCAATGGGCAGCCCTGTGCGGGCCCTTCGCCCGACAGCGGAACGTCTGAAAGTCGGCTTCGCCGGATACGCCCAGGAAGGCAGAGCAGGCGCGCAATTCTTCGTAGGCGAGGGCGAGGAGGCTTTCGGGGGTGACGGCGCCGCCCGCGGCGCCGGTGACGCGGGCGAAGATGGTCAACCCCGCGGCGATGGAGATCCGCTGGCCGACGATGTGCAGGGCTATGGCTTCGAAGTTGGTCGAGCAGGGGAAGTCGGGCCCGGTCCAGTCGAACGGGTCAGCTCGGCCGACGCCGGCGATGAGGCCGTCCAGGACCGGGACGGTGGCCAAGTGTCGTCAAGCGGTGGTGTTCTGACGCCTCGTGTGGACTCCCGCGCATGTGGACTCCCGCGCATGTGGACTCCTGCGTTCGAAGTGGAACGGCGCAGCCATTGCTGGTCCTGGCCGGGGTGCGCTGCGTGCTTGCTACCCGGTGGTCAGGCGGTTGTGTGGCGGTGGCGCTGGTAGTGGCGGGCTGAGCGGGCGCGGTTACCGCAGCCTGCGGAGCACCACTCCCTGCGGGGGTGGTTCTTGAGGAAGTACAGGACGCATCCCGGTGCGAGACAGGCGCGAAGGTGTTGGCGGGTGCCCTGGCTGAAGAGCGTGATGGCGTCTTCGGCGATCGCGGAGACGGCGGCCGAGGCGGTCTGTCCACCGGTGCGGACGTGACGTGAGGGCTCCTGGTCAGGCTTCCAGGACAGGGCGGACCAGTGAGGCGTATCGCCGGCGGCCCGGTTGAGCGCGGTGACGGCCGCCTCCAGTTCTCGGATGTCGGAAGCGGCTGCCCGGCGCGGGTCCTCGGTGGCCTCGGCGGCCAGTCGGCGCAGTGCGTCGCGCAGGCCGACCAGCCGTCCTCCAAGGCTGTCGAGGTCGGAGGTGGTGAGTGCGTCGAGGGCATCCGGCGTCATCAGGTCTATGCGGGAAGAGACGGCGTGCAGCCAGGCCCGGGTGCCCTCGGGATCGCGCAGCGCGTCGTGCACGCCGTCCCGGTCCGCCCAGATGGTGTTCATCAGCTCGACGGGGAGCGGCTCGCCCAGGAGTGGCGCGTTCGTGTCCGTGTCCATGACGCCGAGGCTACCGCAGCTCTAACGGTTACGGTCACCTCCAACCGTTTGACACGGCGCATGGGGCGTGCCATCGTTTTTCTAACGGTTGTCGGCGCGGTCAAGCGTCAGGACTGGATGGATGAAGGAGTGCTCTGTCATGACTGGATTCGCCCCCGTCGAGCCGGCTACCGCGACCGGCAAGACCGCCGCCCCTGGTTGCGGACGTGCAGAAGGCCCTCGGCCCGACGCCGAACATGACCAGGGTGATGGCCAACAGCCCGGCCCTCCTCAGGGCTACCTGGCCCTGAACGGTGGACTGTCCAGCGGGGTGCTGCCCGCCCCGGTCCACGAGCTCCTCGCAGTGACGACCGCCGAGTACAACGGCTGCGAGTACTGCCTCTCCGCCCACACCTACATCGGCGCGAACACCGCCAAGATCGACGCCACTGATCTGGAGGCGGCCCGGGACGCCAAGGCGTCCGACCCGCGCACCCAGGCACTGCTGACCCTGTCCGACACCATCGCCCGCGATCACGGCCAGGTCGACGACGCCGCTCCGCAGGCCGCGCGGGGCGCAGGCGCCACCGACGACGAGATCGGTGAGGTCGTCGGCCACTTGGCGCTGAACGTCCTGACCAACTACTTCAACATCCTCGCCGAGGTCGACAACGACCGGCCCGTGGTCACCCCGCGCATCGCGGCCTGACCACCCGCCTGCAGCCCCGCCGGCCCGGCCCCACCCCCGACCAGGTGTCAGGCCGGCGGCCATCCCCTCGCTCAGCCGTCCGGCGTCGCTTGTCCCGCATGCGGAAGGAAGAACGATGAGCAACCCAGTAGGCAACACGACTGCGGGCTTCCACGAAGGCGAGCTGGCCGTGCAACAGCGGGCCGGCATGGCCCAGGAAGCAGCCCGGCTTACCGGCATGCTGGCCCGCGCCCAGTTGCGCGGCGGCGTCACCCGGTTCCTGGCTGACAGGACCTTCGCGGCGATCACCGCACGCGACACCGACGGCACTCTGTGGACCTCCCCCCTCGCGGGACCGCCCGGGTTCCTCCACGTCGTCTCACCGACTGCCCTCGAAGTGCGAACCCTGCCGGCCGAGGGCGACCCGCTTCATCACCTGCCGGTACACCAGCCGGTCGGGCTGATCGTCGTCGAGTTCGCCACCCGCAGGCGCCTGCGGATCAACGGCACCCTGCCCCACGCCGGCAACGACGGACTGCAAGTCGAGGTCGACCAGGCGTACGGCAACTGCCCCCAGTACATCCAGAACAGGCATCTCCACCCCGTGCCCGCCCCCTTGGGCGAGGAGCCGGTCAGGCACGGCAGCACCCTCGCGCAGGACGACATTGACCTGATCCGCCGGTCCGACACCTTCCTGATCGGCACCACCCACCCCACCCGCGGCAACGACGCCTCGCACCGGGGCGGTCCGGCTGGCTTCGTCCGCGTCGAGGACGGGCGGCTGTGGTGGCCCGACTACTGGGGCAACAACATGTTCAACACCCTCGGCAACCTCCAGGCCGACCCCACCGCCGCGCTGCTCTTCTGCGACTTCGCCACCGGACGCACTCTGCACCTGTCCGGCCGGGCCGACCTGGAATGGACCCGCCCCGGCATCGCGGGTGACGACGACCGCACCGGCCGCCGCGTCCACTTCACCCCGGAGCACCTGGTGGCCGGCCGCCTGCTTCCCCTGCAGGGCGACTCCGTCACCGCAGCCCCTGACAATCCGCCGCTGACCGATCAGCACTCCGCACAGTGAAGGACCGCACCGCCATGACCGACGCGCGCCCGCCTTTCCCGCCGTTCGACCTCGACAGCGCTCTGACCAAGGTCCAGGCCGCCGAAGACGCCTGGAACACCCGCGACCCGCACCACGTCGCCCTTGCCTACACCGAGGACTCCGCCTGGCGGAACCGGGACGTGGTCCTCACCGGCCGCGACAAGATCATCGAGTTCCTCACCGACAAGTGGGAGCGCGAACTCGACTACGCCCTGCGCAAGAGCCTGTGGGGCTTCCACGGGAACCGTATGGCCGTCCGCTTCCAGTACGAGTGGCACAACGCCGACGACCAGTGGTTCCGCTCCTACGGCAACGAACTGTGGGAGTTCGCCGACAACGGCCTGATGCGCCGCCGAGAGGCCAGCATCAACGACCTCGCCATCAGCGAGAACGACCGCCGCCACTTCGGGCCCCGTCCCGAGGACAAGCGCGGCCCGGGCCACGACATCCCCCTCGCCTGAAGCCAGTGGCCGAGCCCCGACCCGATCAGCACACAACACCGCAAGGAGTGAGTTGCCATGACTGTTGTCCGCTTCCACGCCATCGACGTGGCCGGAGTCCAGATGTTCTACCGCGAAGCCGGCGAACCGGGCGCACCGAAGCTGGTCCTGCTGGGCGGCTTCCCGTCCTCCTCGCACCAGTGGCGCGACCTCCTGCCGGCGCTCGCGGACCGTGGCTTCCACGTCGTCTCGCCGGACTACCCCGGCTTCGGCTACACCGAGGCCCCCGAGGACTTCACCTACACCTTCGACCGCGTCTCCGAGGTCGTCGAACAGTGGCTGACCCAGATCGGCTTCACCTCCTTCGGGCTCTACCACCAGGACTACGGCGGCCCGATCGGCAACCGGATCACCGGACGCCACCCCGAGTGGCTGCAGTGGCAGGTCGTGCAGAACTCCAACGCCTACGAGGAGGGTTTCACCGAGGTGTGGGACAGTATCCGGTTCAAGCTCTGGCAGGCGCGCACCCCGGAGACCGAGGCAGCCCTGCTGCCGTTCCTGCAGACCGACGGCGTCAAGTCGATCTACCTCAGCGGCCACAACGACCCCGCCCTCATCTCCCCCGACAACTGGACGGTGGACGTGGCCTTCCTCGACCGTCCCGGTCGGCGGAAGATCCAGCTCGACCTGCTGGAGGACTACAAGACCAACCCGCCGCTGTACGAGACCTGGCAGGCGTTCATGCGCGAGCACCAGCCCAAGACCATCGTCTTCTGGGGCCAGGGCGACGTCTTCTTCACCCCCGAAGGAGGGGATGCCTATCTCCGCGACCTGCCCGAGGCAGAGATGCACCGCCTCGACTCCGGCCACTTCGCCGCCGAGGACCACGTCGACTACATCGCCGACAACATCGCCCGCTTCCACGCCGAGAAGGTCGCCCCGTACTGACCGACGTCCCCAGAACACGAAGCCGCCCCTCTGTCCGGGAGGCGGCTTCGTGCGACAACCCCCGATACGGATCGGCCTGTTCAGATGCAGACCACGATCTTTCCCCGGGTGCGCCCACGCTCGGCGTGCGCGTGGGCGTCGGCGATCCGCTCCAGAGGGTAGGTCTGTTCGATACGGGGTGTGTAGCGGCCTTGCCCGCCCAGTTCCGCCGCCGCGGACAGGAGAGTGGAATCGTTCTCCGCGTTGACCACATGCGTGCCCAGGCGCTGCCCGCCCGCATGGTCGGCGACCGTCGCGACGCGCTTCGGGTCGCCCGCGATCGCGACGAGGTCGTCCAGCGATCCGGAGGCCGCGGTGTCGAGCACGATGTCGACTCCGCGCGGGGCGAGGGCGGACAGACGCTGCGCGAGGCCGGGGCCGTAGGTGGTGGGAACGGCGCCGAGTGCGGTGAGGAACTCGTGGTTGCGTTCACTGGCTGTCCCGATCACAGTGGCACCCTGCGCTACCGCGATCTCGACCGCCGCGCTGCCCACGCCTCCGGCGGCGCCCTCGACGAGAAGGGTGCGCCCCGCGAGAGAGCCGAGCGCGTCGAGCCCACGCATCGCGGTCACTGACGCGAGACCGGCACCAGCGGCCTGCTCGTCGTTCCACGTGGCGGGGGTGTGCGCCCAGGCCGAGAGGATGAGCAGCTCTGCGGTCGCCCCGGTGACACCGCCCAGCCCGAAGACACGGTCGCCGATGCTCACCCCCTGCACCCCGTCGCCGATCTCGTCGACCACACCGGCGCCGTCGCGCCCGGGAATGGCGGGCAGCTCCAGGGGAATCAGCTGGTGCAGGGCGCCGACGCGCAGCTTCCAGTCGATGGGATTGACGCTGGCGGCCGCGACGCGGACACGGATCTCACCGGGTCCGGGGTGGGGGTCGGGGGCCTGCTCGATCACCAGGCTCTCCGCTCCGCCGTATTCGTGGAACCGGGCTGCGCGCATCATGGTCTGCCTTACTTCGACGGGCCGGAATGACGTGTTCATCCGACGTTCGTCACTCTAGAACCTGACGTTGACGTGAGGTGCAAGCCGTAGTGCCGCCCGGCCGGAAGAGGGCAGGCGCGGATGGGTGAGGTTGCCGAGTGGGCGGGGGTGAGCGGGGAGGCCTGCGCCACTACGAGGGATCACGCCGCCCGTCACGGTCGACACCCATGTGCCCTCGGGCGGGCTCGGCGATCCCGGCACGACGCGAGGGCTTCCGTGCGTACGTGAACCGCGTGAACACCCTCGGTTCCGCCACCGGGTCATGATCAATCTCGGCGCCGGCAACGGTTCGATCGGCCCCGAGGGCTGCCCCGGAGCCGGTATTGCTAGCCTAAACCTGACGTGCACGTGAGGTATGAGCGGTAAGGGAGTGGCCTGCATCATGCGCATCGGACAGCTCGCCAGGCGGTCAGGGGTCAGCGTGCGGGCCCTGCGCTACTACGAGGAACAGCGGCTCCTGGAATCGGCGCGGACGCCCGGTGGCCAGCGTGACTATCCCGACGAAGCCCTGGAGCGGGTCCAGCTCATCCAGGACCTCTACGCGGCCGGCCTCTCCAGCCGTACCGTCGTCGAACTTCTGCCGTGCGTGAGCACCGGCGTCGCGACCCCCGCCATGCTCGACCAGCTCATCATCGAACGCGACCGCATCGCCGCACGCATCCAGGACCTGACCCGGGCCAGGATCAAACTCGGCCGCGTGATCGAGAATGTGACCGCGGCGAACGTGGCACAGGACTGATCGACCCGTCGCGAGGGGTCGATCAGGGCCCGGTAGATGCCGGGCCCTGGCCGCCCAGGGGAAGCCCGAGGCGTATCCGGAGGCCGCCGAAACAGCGTTCTTCGCTCTCGCTGCCCCGGACACACGCCGGGCAGCGGTGGGCAGGGCAGGTCGCGAGATGCGGTGACGCCATCATGAGATCGCTCAAGGAATCCGTCGGACAAATCTGATCACCGAGCGACCAGGTCTGCCCCTCTCCATCGGAGTCTCGGGGGCCAACCTGCACGACAGCCAGGCCGCTCTGGTCCCGCTCGTGCAAGGAATAGCGCCGATCCGCTCCCGCCGCGGACCGCGGCGACGCAAACCCGGCAAGCTCCACGCCGACAAGGGATACAACTACTCCCTCCTGCGGCGATGGTTACGTGAGCGCGGCATCCAACAACGCATCGCACGCAAAGGAATCGAATCTACGCGGTGACTTGGCCGCCACCGCTGGACTGTCGAACCCACCACCGTGTCCTGGCTTGCCGGCTGCCGCCGACTCCACCGACGCTACGAACGCAAAGCCGACCACTTCCTCGCCCTCACCGGTATCGCCTGCACCCTCATCTGCTAGCGCAGACTCACCAATTGAGATGACTTCCAGCCTGGGCTCCGGCCGGGGCAACGGCCAGCACGCCGGCGCAGATCCCCACCACCGCGGCCGCCGTCGCGCACGACGTCTCCCATGTGGCCTTCATCCTCGTCCGGGTCCTATCCGGGCAGTCGCCGGAGCAGGCCCTCCAGATCGCGCTCGCCGTCGCGGGTCTGGGCACCGTGGGCCAATCCGCCGCGGATGAGACGCTCGGCCTCGGGGCGGGCAAACTGGCCCGCCCACGCATGGTGCTCCCGCAGGAGACCCTCGGCCAGGTCCTCGGGGACGATGGCGCGCTTGACCGCTGCGATCACGCCCTCGGGCAAGGCGGCGATGTTGCGGGCGAGGCGGTCGACGAGGTCGTCGAGCTCGTCGGCAGGGACGGCCCGGTTGACCCAGCCGTAGCGCTCCGCGGTTTCGGCGTCGAACAGATCGGCACCCAGCACCGCCTCCAGGGCGCGATTGCGGCCGACCCGGCCGGCGAGATATTGCGTGCCCCCTCCGCCAGGGACGATGCCCATGAGAGCTTCGATCTGGCCGATCCCGGCGCGACCGATCGCCGCGAACGTCATGTCCGCAGCTGTGACGAACTCCGCCCCTCCGCCGCGCGCCATCCCGGCAAGCTTGACGATGGTCACCTGGGGCTGGTGCCGGAGCAGTTCCCCCAGAGCCTGGAAGACGTTGACGCCGTCCGGAAGGTCGGCCGCGAGCTTGTCGAAGGCGTCCGGAGTGTCGACGAGGGACATGTCGACATGGGCTATGAAGAACTCCGGATTGGCGCTGTCGAACACGATCACCCGGAGCGAGTCGTCGCTTTTCAGCGCGGTCAGCAGGTGCCGGAGGTCGGCCATCAGGGCGACGTTCAGGACGTTGACGGGCGGGTTGTCGAGGGTGACGCGGGCGATGCCGCCCTCGCGACTCACCCGCAGGGTCGGGTAGGCGTCGTGGTTCATGGAGATCTCCGATCGGTACCTGATATGCATCTAGTTCCTGATGCATACTTACGGTGCGATGGCGAGCGACCGGCGTCAATAACGCACTTCAGGCATCGCAAGGATCGCGAAGGATACCGATATGGCCACTTCTGAAACCGGTGCCGACGCCGGCGTCGTCTACCGGGCCGACTGCCCCAGCCGCCCGATCCTCGACCAGATCGCTGACAAGTGGTCGATGATGGTGATGGCAGTCCTTGACAAGCCCACTCGGTTCAACGAGATCAAACGCCGCCTCGAAGGCGTGACCCAGCGGGTCTTGACCCAGACTCTGCGCCGCCTGGAGCGCAACGGGATGATCACGCGCCGCGTGCTGCCCACCTCGCCGGTGGGGGTCGAGTACTCGCTCACCCCGCTCGGTGAATCCCTCCGGGAGCCGTTCGGCCGGTTGTACGCCTGGACGGTCGACAACACGGACGAGATTCGGGCGCACCAAACTGACTACGACCAACGCGTTCAGAGCTGAGAAGGCGTGCCCGAGAACCCATCGTCCTGAGCCGACTCGCTCCGGGCCGGCCCGCAGGCAAGTCGTCGTGCGAAGGGAACGCGTACGTGCGTTCCCTGGTTCATCGTGCCGGCGTGATGGAGTGTGAAGTGCAACGGCCCGGGGGGCGGCCGGGGCGCGCGGGAGGGGATGCGCGAGACCCGGCCGTGACGGCGCCCGTCGTCCGGAGGCGCCGTGGTCAGATGGCGGTGCGGCCGCCGTCGACGTTGAGGATCGTGCCGGTGATGTAGCTGGCTTTGTCCGTGGTCAGGTACACGATGGCGTCGGCGATCTCGTCGGCGTCGGCGACGTAGCCAAGCGGCGCCTGCTTTCCGAGCTCATCGAGTCCGTCGCCCATGACGTTGACGACGTTCCGGGTGCTGGTGGTTCCGGGGCTGACCGCGTTGACGCGGACACCGGCCGGGCCGAACTCCGCGGCCCAGGACTTGGTGAGCAGGTTCAGTCCGGCCTTGGTCGCGCCGTAGACCCCCATGCCCGGAACGGCGAACTGGCCAGCCATCGTCGAGGTGTTGACGATCACACCCTTGCCGCGAGCAGCCATCTTCGGCGCGAGCTCCGCGACGAGGAAGAAGTGGCCCTTGAGGTTCGTGTTGAACATCATCTCCCAGTTCTCCTCCAGCGTCTCCGCCGTCGGGCCGAACACCGCCGTCCCGGCGTTATTGATCAGGATGTCGATCTGGCCCCCGGAAGTCTCCAGTGCCCGTTGGGCCAACTCGCGGGCCGACGCCGCGTCGCTGAGTTCAGCGCGGACGTAATCGGCCTTGCCGCCGGCCGCGCGGATCGCCGCGACGACGCCATCCCCGAGTTCCTGGCGACGGCCGACCACGATCACGTGCGCCCCGTGCTTGGCTAGTTGTTTGGCCGTGGCCTCCCCGATCCCGCTGGTCGAACCGGTCACGAGTGCCGTGCGCCCCGAGAGGTCCTGCTCTGCCATTGGCTCTCCTTGTTGATGCCGTTGACGTTGGGTGTGCCAGTGAGCGTCCGGGTTTTGGGTCTTGAAGGTGTTTCGTACGGTCGATGTGTTGGTTTACCGGTCCGCTGGTGGTGTTGCGGGCGATCGGCACCACGGCCAGTGCGGGGGCTCGGTGGTGCGATGTGGTGCGGGGTGGTGGGGCGGGTCAGCCGCGGATCTTGCTGGTCTCGCGGGTGAACTGGCGGTGGCCGATCAGCTTGTAGGCCACACGAGCCGGAGCCGGCAGGACCTTCATGAACCTCCGCCGTTCCGCGCCATCGGCTTCCTCGGTGATGTGGCCGAGGATGACCAGCCGCCGCGTGAGGGAGATCGCGCTCATGCCATGCTTGCCGAGCGCGTCCCATTCGCTCTGCGTCAGTGTGACGGCGACGATCGGCAGTATTTCCTGCTCCTCCTCGGCCAGGTGCTCGATCAGTGTCGGCATCATGGCGTCGGTGCGAGCGGCCATCCGCTCGCCCACGGCAGCGTCCGCGCTCGCCGTCCACGCCGGCAACTCCGCGTCGATGGCCGCCACTGCCTCGTCGACCTGCGCGTGCTGGGTGTCCATCCGGTCCATCAGCTCCGGATCGAGGGCTGCTCGCTCACGCAGCAGCGGAAAGAGCAGCTCGTCCTCACCGGTGTGGTGCGTGTGGAGGAAAGTCAGCATCTCCCGGGCGTGCGCACCGATGACCTTGGACCGCGCACGGTCACCGGCCGCGGCGCGGAACAACCGCGGAAGCTGACCGAACTCGCGCCGCAGGACGCGATGGATCAGCACCATCTCGTGGGTGTCGACGCCGGGCCCGGAAGCACTCACCGTGACTCCTCGGCGCCCGCGGCGTTCCGGACGGCTTCACGCGCCGTGGTGGCCGGCCGGCCGATGAGCTTCACCAGGTCGTCGCTGTCGGTGAACAGCTCTCCGCGGGCCAGCCCGGCATCGGCATCAGCCACCGCGGCGGCCATCTCCGGAGGCAGCCCGGCACCCGTCAAAGTCGCGGTGTAGTCGGCGACCGGCATGTCCCGGTAGTCGATGTGGGTGCCCAGGACCTCGCTGAACGTGGCGGCGAGTTCGGTCAGCGTGAACGGCGTTCCGCCGAGTTCATAGGTCGCTGCGAGGTGCCCGTCCTGCGTCAGCACCGCGGCCGCGGCCGCCGCCAGGTCACGCCGGCCGGCCGCACTGACACGCCCGTCGTGCGCACTGCCCAGCAGCGCGTGGTACTGGGTGATCATCGGGAGCTGGTCGGTGTAGTTCTCCAGGTACCACCCGTTACGCAGGATGACGAACGGCGCCCCGCTCGCACGCAGGTACTCCTCGGTGCGGCGATGCGCGTCAGCGAGCGTCATCTGCGCGGTCGAGGCGTTGAGGATGCTGGTGTAAACGATGCGGGAGACACCTGCCCGGCGCGCCGCGTCGATGGCGTTGCGGGCGTTGTCGAACCGCTCACCCACCGTCGTCGTGGAAACCAGCAGCAACGTGTCGGCACCTGCGAAAGCGTCGTCGAGGGTGCCCGGGTCGGCGAAGTCCGCGCGCCGTACTACGACCCCGTTCTGTGCGAGGTCGCCGAGCTTGCTGGTGTCCCGGCCGGTGGCCACGATCTGTTCCGGCGGCGTTCCGGCGGCGAGGAGTTGATCGACGGTGAGCCGGCCGAGGTGACCTGAGGCTCCGGTGATGACAGTGGACATGGTTTTTCCCTTCGACAAGTGTTCGGTGTGAGTGCGCCGCGGCGTGGGTGAATCACCCTGGTGTCACGGCCGAGTGCGATGAGCCGGTGTGTCAGTTCCAGCCGCCGTCGGCTTCGATGGTGGTGCCGGTGATGAAGGACGCGTCCGGGGAGAGCAGGAACGCGACCGCGGCGGCGATTTCGTCGGGCTGGGCCAGTCGGCCGAGTGCGCTCATGGAGCGGATGAGCGCGGGAAACGGCACATCGGCGAGGGCGGGGTGGACGTAGTGAGGGGCATAGTCGGCCATGCGGGTGGCGGTGGCGCCGGGGGCGATCGCGTTGATGGCGATGTTCCGCTCGGCCAGCTCGGGGGCGAGATTGCGCACCATGGCCGGAATAGCGGCCTTGCTCGCCGCGTACAGGGCGTGCTGACGGACCGCCAGGCGCGCACTGACCGAGGAGCTGAGCACGATCCGGCCGCCGTCGGTCATCGCTGCCACCGCAGCCTGGGTGACGAACAGCTGTCCGGCCACGTTGGTCTGGAAGAGGCGGTCGAAGTCGGCCTGGGTAATGGTTTCCAGCGCTCCGAAGTGCTCGATCCCGGCATTGCTGACCAGCAGGTCCAGGCCGCCGAACTCGGACACCACCGCGCCGACGAGCTCGTGGGTCTGCGCCCTGTCACCGATATCGGCCTGGAAGGCCGACGCGGCACGCCCGCTGTCGCGGAGTTCGCCGACGAGCGCCTCGGCTGCCTCCTGATCGGATCGGTAGTTGACCGCGACCGTGGCTCCCTCGGCGGCGAGCCGCCGCACGACCGCGGCGCCAATCCCGCTGCTGCCTCCCGTGACCAGGACTCGCTTGCCAGCCAGACTTGATGTCGATGTCATCGCGCTACCTGCGTTCTCTCTGTCTTGTCCGGATGTGAACAGCCCTGGGGTCGTATCGGTCGTCCCTCGGCGAGCCAGCTGGCTTAGTCAGGAACATTGACTACTGTAGTCATGTGGAAGCGCCGACGGCAACCGCAACCTGCGCGAGATGGCTGAGGGGTGGGCGGCGTGTACGGAACACGGCGGGCACGGAGCCGCGCACGCGCCACCGCGGCCGCGGCCGGGGCCGGTGCCGCGGCCGGGGCCGGCGGCGGTCCGGCCCGGCGACGGTTGTCGTAGGGTGTGAACCTCGTGGGATCGGGCGGGCGACGGAGCCGAGAGTGGTATGGACGACGAGCAGCGGGTTGACCTGGGGATGTCGTTGTTCATCCCGTACCGGTACACCGAGGACCGGATGTTCCGGGCCCTGCAGGATGCCGGGTTCGACGACTGGACCCTCGCCCAGTGCCGGGTGTTCCAACGCGTCGCCTCTGACGGTTCGCGCCTCACGGACCTCGCTGACCAGGCACAAATGAGCAAGCAGAGTGCCAGCGTGCTGGTCGACCAGCTAGAACGCCTGGGCTACGTCCGCCGGGTCCCCGACCCCACGGACGGCCGCGCCCGGCTGATCGTGATCGAGGAACGCGGCAGGCGGGCGGTCGAGATTGCCTCGGCGACACTCGACGAGATCCTCGCGGAGTGGAAGACCTACCTCGGCACCCGCAACTTCACGCTGCTGCACCAGATCCTGGACCAACTCCGCGAGATCACCGACCCCTACGCACGGTAGACCCCGGCCGCGCCGAGCTGTCGGACCCCGATTCTCGTTCGCCCCGAGCCGCTGCGGCCTGCGGGTGCCAGCACTTCGACTCCACTTTGATGTAGTCAGCTTAATTGACTTGTTCGTCAGGTATTCTGACGATAGGCCGCGCGGATGCCACGCAACGCGATCTTTCGAACAAGGAGTGAGGCATGAACGACAACGTCGAGCAGAGCGATCCGGTGGCCCTACTGGAAGGTCAGGTGTGGGCGCTGGCCGCGGTGGTCGCGACCTTGCGGGAGACCGGGACGAGCTCGTTGGAGGAAGCACTGGCGGCGGACCCGGCGCGTACCGCGGTGCTGGAGGCGGCCGGCGTCGTGCGTCGGGACGGGGAGAAGCTGATAGCCGCCCCCGTGTTGCGGCTCGGACCTGCCTCCTCCAACATGGCGTCCGCCCGGCTCAGCTCGATGCGGCAGGCGGTCGCCGCTGCCAGCGGCGAGGCCGTGTCGGGGTGGGACGCGCAGAGCGACAACGTACTGCTTGATCAGGGACGTGCCTCCGCGGGCACCGGGCACGCCCTCGCCACCCGTCTCGTGCCCTCCCTGCCGGGACTCGCCGACCGACTCGCCACCGCAGGCAGCCGCATTCTGGACATCGGCACCGGGACCGGGGCACTCGCCCTCGCGCTGGCCCAGGACCTGCCGCATGTCCACGTGACCGGGATCGACAGCCTGGAGCGGGCGATCCGGCTGGCCGGCCAGGAACTGGACAAGGCGGGGCCCGGATCCGCCGACCGAGTCGAGGTGCGGCATCAGGACGCCGTCGATCTGCGCGAACGTGATCTCTACGACCTGATCTGGCTGCCCGCACCTTTCCTGTCCGACGACGCGCTGAACGCCTGCCTCCCGCACGTGACGGCTGCCCTCACGAGCGGGGGATGGCTGGTGGCCGGCACCAACCCGGCACAGCCCGAGCCGCTGCTCGCAGCCGTCGCCGACTGGACTGCGGCGCGCAACGGCGGCAGCGCTCTGACCTCACACCGGATGAACCAGGCGCTGAGCGACCTCGGGTTCCAGGACCTGCGCCAGATCCCCACGGCGCCCGGCGGCCCGGTACTCGTAGCCGGCCGCCGGCCGGACCACGCCGTCGTCCTTCGTTAGATGGTCGCGGAGTGGTCCTCCCCAGGGGGCCACTCCACTTTCACGCTGACCCAGCTGCTCGCACCCCCCGACGCCACCGCCCGCCTGATCGGCGTGGGTCTTGCCGAGCCGCTAGTTCTGCACGGCGCCCGCACCGTCTCCGACGAGAACCTCGCCGTGCACGCCACGCGCTACCGCGAGCCCTGGTCATCGGCGTTACGGATCGGCACCCGTGTCAGTCCCCGACTGGTGCCGTGGGGCAGTCACGCGGCCTGGATGAGTTCTGCGCGGCCGAAGAGCAGCGCCCATCCGGACGGGAGCTGAGCGAGGATACGGTCCATGAGCCCGGGACCCGCGAGGCGGCTGACAGTGGCGAGGACGGCTCCGGTGTCCCAGCGGGTGGTTGCAGGTGTGCTGCCCGTGCGGGTTGCCAGGTCTTTGACGAAGCCCCAGCCGGTGAGAGGTTGGCTGTCGGGGAACTGGCTGGTGAAGACAAGGGCGGCCTCGACGGGAAGGCGGCCGGCGAGGTCGACGCGTTCATCGGCGGTCAGTTGTCGGCCCAGAGCCGCCAGGACTGCACGGGTGACGTCCTCGGCCTGCTCCCGGGTGGGGTAGGCGCCTTCGTACCGGATCTTTTCCAGCATCTGGTGGTACGTCATGTGGGGCCGGTCAGCGTCCGATTCATGCAGCGGAAACATCGCGGGTGGTTGCCTTTCTCGTCCAACGGCGGATTCGACGGTAGGAAGGGACGGCCGGCACGAGCGCCAGCAGTCTTGATGAAGTTGGGTGAACACATCCGCAGTCACGGACTGGATGCGCTCGGTACGGCCGGAGGCAACGCCACGGCCCAGCGAAGCCAGGGCCCGGGTGGACGGGGCCGCAAGGGGGTCGGCCCCGTCCATCATCGGCGCTCTCGCGCCCGGTTCCTCAGCTGTTGATCTGCTGGTGCGTGGACTGTCCGCCGATCGAGATCTTGCGGGGCTTGGCGCGCTCGGCGATCGGGATGCGCACGGTCAGCACCCCGGCGTCGTAATCGGCCGTGATGCGCTCGGTGTCCAGGGTGTCGGCCAGCACCAGCTGGCGGGAGAAGACGCCCAGCGGCCGCTCGGAGAGCTCCATCTGCACATCGTCCGCCTTCACCGCCGGACGGCGCTCGGCCCTGACGGTGAGCATGTTCCGCTCGACATCGATATCGATCGCGTCCTTCGCGACACCGGGCAGGTCGAGTGCGATCACATACTCCTCGCCCTCCCGGTAGGCGTCCATCGGCATCGCCGACGGCTTCGACCAAGTACCGGTCGTACCCGTCAACTGCTGGGCAATCCGATCGAGTTCGCGGAACGGGTCAGTGCGCATCAACATCGCGAAAACACCTCCACAGGTCTGGCAGAAACTGCCAATGCGCTTCGTGTGCCACCGTTGTAACATGTCATCCAAGTGATGACAAGTGAGGCGTCATCCGAAGGGTGACACCAGGAAAGAGTCCACCGTGAACGCATCCCCTCCCACCGGCGACCTCCCCTCCTTCCACGCCGCCGCAGCCGCGTTGAACACCATCGCCGACGCCGTCCGCACCGCGCAGAACGCCCCGATCCCACCACCCTCGAAAGACCCGCAGGGCAGTCCGGCCGAGGCCCTGGCTGCCCTGTTGACGCTGCGCGAGCTGCGCGAAGAGCTCGCCGGTTGGGAGCCCGGACTGATCGAAGCGGCCCGCGCGGCGGGCACCAGCTGGGCCGACCTTGCCCATCCCCTGGGCGTCGCCAGCCGCCAGGCTGCAGAGCGCCGGTACTTGCGCGTTCGCCCCGGAGCCCCCGGCAGTACCGGCGAACAGCGTGTGCAGGCCACCCGTGGCCGCCGGGCCGCTGACCGCACCGTCACCGCCTGGGCCCGGGACAATGCGGCTGACCTGCGACAGCTCTCCGGTCAGATCACAGCCCTCACCGATCTCCCCGCCCGGGCACGCACACCCCAGGCGAACCTTGCGGAGGCCCTCGCCGACAACGACGCCGCCAACCTCATCACCCCGCTCGCCGACACCCACGCGCACCTCGCGGCCAACCACCCGGACCTGGCGGACCGTGTCGACACCATCACTCACAACGCCGACCGACTGCGACAGGCCGGCAGCGACGACCGCTGAAAGCAGGGTGCCGGGGTCCACGCCTGTTCAACTGAGGTGGCGTGGCGTCGTGTTTCGGGTTGCTCACTTACGGGTGCGGACGGGGGAGCGGGGTAGCCGGGGACCGGGAACCGAGTGGACACGGCGTTGGCCGGGAGTTGGGAATGGCACAGTCAGCGGCATCGCCCCCAAGGGCCCGGGCAGCGGCGCAGGGCCGGTCCGCCCGGGTGGGGCAGTGGCTGCGGCGGGCAGCGGGTTCGGACGGGCATGAGCGGCACACCCTGGAACTGATCGGGAAGAGCACCCTCGCCGCCACCATCTCCTGGCTGATCGCCTACGACGTGATGCACGCGGTGTCCCCGGCCTTCGCCCCGTTCTCCGCGATCCTGATCATGCAGGTCACGGTGTACCAGTCGGTGACGCAGGCGCTGCGCTACGTCGGAGCCGTGTCGGCGGGCGTGGCGCTGCAGGCCGCGCTCGGCCTGCTGGCCGGCCCCGATCTGCTGACGTTCGCTCTGGTGGCCCTGGTCGCGCTGAGTATCGGCCGGTGGCGGCCACTGGGTCCCCAGGGCCCCCAGGTAGCCACAGCGGCCCTCTTTGCCTTCTCTGCTTACGTATCCGCGTCCAGTTCGGGACAGGCACTCACGCCAGCACCGTGCTTTCCCGCGGGGACACCCTGCTCCTCTACACAGACGGTCTGACCGAGGCCCGGGTCGGCCCCCAACGCGACCTCTACGGCGAAGACGCCCTCCACGCCTTCACCACCCGCACAAGCCCCGGCCGGCCCCCAGGCTCTGATCACCGCCCTGACCGGACTCCTCGCCGGCCTCGGCGACGGCCTGGACGACGACACCGCCCCGCTCGTCCTCGGCATTCCCGTTACCCCATCGCATATCACTGGGAGTGAAAGCCTGACATGAGGCCGCTGACGGTCACCACCCGAGACGCCGCGACTGGTCCCGTACTGGAGATCAGCGGCGACCTCGACCACGCAACCGCCCCCGAAGTCCGTGAGACTCTCACGAACCTCACCCTCAAACAGCGGCCAGCTGCTGGTCCTGGACCTGGCCCGGCTGGACTTCTGCGACTCCAGCGGCATCACCGCCCTGATCGCGGCCCGCAACATCGCCACGATCAGGGCGCCGACTTCGCCCTGGCCGCGGTCCCGCCCAACACGGCGCGGGTTCTGAACATCATCGGCCTGGATCGGGTATTCACGGTCTATCCGGACTCCATCACCGCCACTGCCTCATGGGTGACGGCTGGGGCAGTGGGCGGAATGGAAGGTCCGTAATGGGGGCGGTCGTGGTGCACATCATGATGGAGGACGAGTGGACCCACGACGTGCAGGCGGCTCAGTAGCGTCGCGGCTCCAGGGGATGGAAACTTGCGCGGACCACAACCTCCGGCCTGCATCGAGGGCGCCGGCTGCATAGCAACAGCACGGTCAGCTATGGCGGCAGGCTCAGTCCTGGGTGAGCAGGCCGTCGCGGAGCCTGGTGATGATGCGGCTGAGTATGCGTGAGACGTGCATCTGGGAAACCCCCAGGCGTGCACCGATCTGGGCCTGGGTCATTTCCTGGCCGAATCGCATCTGCACGATGGCACGCTCGCGCTCGTCCAGGGTCTCCATCAGGGGGGCCAGGGCGTGGAGGTTCTCGACCAGTTCCATGCCCGGATCGCAGCTGCCGGTGATGTCGGCGTAGGTGCGGCCGGCTGGGCTGGGGCCGGCGTCGCTGTCTCTGTCTCCCTCGATGGGCAGGTCGATGGAGCCTGCGGTGTAGCCGTTGGAAGCGATGAGACCCTCGGTGACGTCTTCTTCGCTGATCTCGAGGTGCGCGGCCAGTTCGGCGATCGTGGCCTCCCGGCCCAGGGTGGTGGCGAATTCCTCCTTGGCCTTGGCGAGGGTGACGCGCAGCTCCTGCAGGCGCCTGGGGACGTGGACGGCCCACGTGGTGTCGCGGAAGAATCGCTTGATCTCGCCGGCGATCCAGGGGATCGCGAAGGTGGTGAACTCGACTTCGCGACTGAGTTCGAAGCGGTCGATGGCCTTGATGAGTCCGATCGTGCCGACCTGGATGATGTCTTCCATCTGGCCGCTGCCGTGATTGCGGTAGCGGTTGGCGGTGAACTGCACCAGTGACAGGTTCATCTCGATCAAGGTGTTGCGCGCGTACTGGTACTCCGCGGTGCCCTCTTCGAGGACCTGCAACTGGTCGAAGAACAGCTTGCTGATCGCGCGGGCGTCCTTCGGGGCGATCTTCTGCGGATCTGCGATCTCCGGGAGGGCCGGAAGACCGGTCTTTACCGCTGTGGCCTCGACAGATATCGCCATGGTGATCGTTTTCCTCCCGCTCATAGCCCATACGGATCTGTACGCGCGACGCGCCGTGTACCCGAGCCAACCCGTCTCACACCAGTACGCCGAAAAAGGAGCTTGATGCTGCGGCCGAGGTACAGGACCAGTGGCGGGAGCCCCAGCACCGTGTCCGCTCTGGAACCCCGCCAGCACTGCGTACGCCAGGCGTCCCCTGGCATCCCCGGGTCGCGAGCGAAGGCCGAAGAACGGCGGTGAACGGCGTGGTGGGGTTATGGACTACCAGCGGTATCAGCGGCCGCGCGCTTACCGTCGGCCCTCGTGGGCCGGATCACAAAGCGAGAAGCCGGACGACGAGGGCGATGATCGTTATCTACGAGGGAATCCTGACCAGCCGGATGCCTGGAACTCTCCGACCCCACCCATCTTTTACCCGCTTCCTGTGAGCCGTGGATTTCGGGGAGCGGTGTTTGGATGCGGCGATGGCGGTGAGGCGGTGGTTGTTCCTGAAGTCGAGCACAGCAAGGTGTGAGTGACATGGCTGCCAACGAGAAGACCCAGGCCAAGACCGAGCAGGCCAAGGGCAAGGTCAAGGAAGCCGCAGGCCGCACCGTGGGCAACGAACGCCTCACCGCCGAAGGCCGCTCCGAGCAGGCCGTGGGCGACGCCCGCCAGGCCAAGGAGAAGACCAAGGACACTTTCAAGCACTGAGCTCCAAGATTCCTGCCGCGGTGCTTCCCCAAGACCGCGACGTGTGTGTGGCCCGGCACCTGTGCCGGGCCACACACACGTCTACAGGCTGATCGCCACTCACTCCCTGCCACTGCACCTACTGAACGCACTCCCAGCCCGGCCGGTAGATCACCATGTACGAGGACTGAACCGTCGCCAAGACCGCAGGTCAGCCAGCAAAGTTGACCGCTTTGCCGCCGCCAGGACCGCGCGATGACGTGACTGGCTCGCAGCCTCCCTGCTGGTGAACGTCTCTCCCAACTTGGTGGAGCGCTCACACGAGTACGCCTGTACCCCCGTCAGGTGTCCAAGGATGCGGGCGGGGTCCTGCGGAGGAGCGTTCTCCGCAGGACCCCGGGTCAACTTGGTCTCGGTGCGTTCACACGGTGATTACGGACTTCCCGTCCGGCTGTCAGAAGTAGTGCCTGCGTCCACCGATCTTGCGTCCACTCGCGCCGAGAATCCACAGAAGCGCACCGACTACGAGGAGCACCCCTCCGACCGTCGTCAGCAGCGGGACTCCGACCAGCATCCCAATGAGGAGGAGGATGACGCCAAGGATGATCATTACGATTCCGATCTTCAAGTCTCTTCGTGCGTGCAGGCTTCTCTTCGTCCGGCCTGCGGCACCCATTTCCGTCCGCTGTGTGGCCTGGACTGGGTGAGATCTCGGCAGACCGCGTGTTCGCGGCTGCTGATCCCGTCTTGCTACCACCATGTGCCCAGCGAACCCCTGGGCATGCGCACGAATTCATCGACCGCATCGAGATGTGATGCGACCATCCGGGCCGATCAGAAACCGCTGGCCGTCCCGAACACCCCGGGCCTTCGCCCAGGAAGCCAAGTCCGGGGCGAAGCCACTCAACAGATCAGGGAGCTCGCCGTAAGACCTGCCGAGGTTCAAACGGTGCTCTTGCCAGCACATGGCACCGCTGTCGACTTCCACAGAGTCTTCAACGACCCGGTGCAACAACAGCCACCGGCGCTGATATCTGCCACGGCGCCCGCCCCGTCTGCGGTCCCCGGTCTGAGCTGAGTGGTTGCGGACAGAAAGTGGCACTTGTATTGATGTCGGTCCGGCCGGAGCCGGGGTGGCGTAGAGGCGAGGAACGCACGTCGCAGGCTGTGTTTCCCGGTGGGTACCTGTGCCGATCACCGCGTCTGGGACACAGACAAGGCGTCCGGGCCCGAGGGGCCGAAGCCAGCAGCTCCCCCCGGCGTCCCGCACGGGGCGGCACGCTGGTTCGGGGCGTCGCCCCGATTGGCGCAAGCTCCTGAATCGCGGCCCCAGGATTGCAACAATGCGCTGAAGGAGCGCTGCGGGGAGTGACACCGCAGTGGTGTCACTCCCGTTGCCGCTCACTTCGGAGAACACATGACCCAACTCATGCCTCGCTCTTCTCGTACCATGCCGGAGAGACGCCGGGCGCGGAGCGCCGCCCTCGTCGGAACGGTGGCTGTCTCTCTTCTCGCATCTGCTTTCGCCGTACCGGCCGCAGCCGGCAGTCCTGTCGCCGAGGGTGTTGATGCCAGCGTGGCCGGTACGGTGGACGGCCTGCCCGCAGCCGTCGACTGGCGGGAGAGCCATGCGGTGACTGAGGCCAAGAACAAGGGGCAGTGCGCGGAGATCGCCGGCAAGGCGTACGCCACCGCCGCAGCCCTGGAAGGCGCCTGGGTGGTGCAGGACCAGAACCCGCTCACCAGGTTCACCCCACTGATCACCGACGCCGACGGTCAGGACGTCTACCCGAGCGTGTGCGGCGAGCCCCGCCCGGCGGGGGAGTCTTTGCCCACCGGCGCTTTCAAGGAGTGGGCGCCTGTTACCTCCGGCGATGAGGAGGCACTCAAGGCCGCGGTGGCCCGGGGCCCGGTCCGTACGAAGATCGACTCCTCGCACGTGAGTTTCACGCTGTACAGCGAGGGCGTCTACGACGAACCGCTGTGCTCGTCGTCGAACACGGACCACTACGTCACCGTCGTCGGCTACGGGACCGACCCGGCCGGCCAGGACTACTGGATCGTCAAGAACGACTACGGCGTCGACTGGGGCGACGCGGGCTTCGCCCTCATGTCCCGCAACAACAGCAACCAGTGCGGCATCGCCACCGAGGCCGAGGAGCCCGTCCTCAACCCCGCCCCCTACGACCTGCCTTCGCGGAACCCCTGGCCCACTTTTCCGTAACACCCCAGCACCGCTTCACTCGTGCGGCACACACGTCGTCGCAGTGGAATTCGGGAGGGAACCCCTGTGTCCAAGGAGAAGTTCGAGCGCACCAAGCCTCATGTCAACGTGGGCACGATCGGCCATGTCGACCACGGCAAGACCACGTTGACGGCCGCCGTCACGACCGTCCTGGCGAAGACGTACGGCGGCAATGCCCGGGCCTTCGACCAGATCGACAGTGCACCCGAGGAGAAGGCCCGGGGCGTCACGATCAACACGAGTCACGTAGAGTACGACACCCCGTCGCGCCACTACGCGCACGTCGACTGCCCCGGCCACGCCGACTACGTCAAGAACATGATCACCGGTGCCGCCCAGATGGACGCCGCCGTCCTCGTGGTCGCCGCGACCGACGGCCCGATGCCGCAGACCCGCGAACACATCCTGCTGGCACGGCAGGTGGGCGTCCCGTACATCGTGGTCTTCCTCAACAAGTGCGACATGGTCGACGACGAGGAACTCCTCGAACTCGTCGAGATGGAAATCCGCGAACTCCTCAGCCAGTACGACTTCCCCGGCGAGGACCCCCCCGTCGTACGTGGCTCCGCGCTCAAGGCCCTGGAGGGCGACCCCGACTACGAGGCGAAGATCATCGAACTCGCCGGATACCTCGACTCGTACGTTCCCGAGCCCGCCCGCGCCGTCGACAGGCCGTTCCTGCTGCCCATCGAGGACGTCTACAGCATCTCGGGGCGCGGGACCGTCGTCACCGGCCGCGTCGAGCGCGGCGTCGTCAAGGTCGGCGAAGAGGTCGAAATCGTCGGCATCAAGGACACCACCAGGTCGACCTGCACCGGGGTCGAGATGTTCCGCAAGCTCCTCGACGAGGGCAGGGCCGGAGAGAACGTCGGCGTCCTGCTGCGCGGCATCAAACGCGAGGACGTCGAGCGTGGCCAGGTCCTGGCACAGCCGGCCTCCATCAAGCCGCACACCACCTTCGACGCCGAGGTCTACATCCTCGGCAAGGACGAGGGCGGCCGGCACACCCCCTTCTTCAAGGGCTACCGGCCGCAGTTCTACTTCCGTACCACCGACATCACGGGCACCATCGAGCTGCCCGAAGGCGTCGAGATGGTGATGCCGGGCGACAACATCGCCATGCGCGTCACCCTGATCCACCCCATCGCGATGGACGACGGCCTGCGCTTCGCGATCCGGGAGGGCGGGCGCACCGTCGGCGCCGGTGTCGTCGCCCAGGTGATCGCGTAGGGCCCGGGCCGCGCTGACACTTCCTCACCTGCTGCTCGTGCTCCGACAGTTGTCGGAGCACGAGCAGCACGCCGCTTGGCCGCGGGATGTACGGGTCAGGCAGCGCGGCGGCGGTTCACGGCCTCACAGCAGTGCCTGCGTGACCGTCTGCACGGTGTTTTCCGCAGTGCGGTAGACGAGCGTGAGGCGTCCGTCGCCGGGCAGTCACCACCCAGCGCGACCGCCAGGGCCACAAGGTGATCAGCTACACCGAATCTGATTTCGAGAGCGACCGCTACGAGAAGGTCGTCGCGCCCCAACCGGCCGACACCGCACCCTCCATGCCGGCCGAAGTCCCTCGCCGCCCGGCCGTTTCAACTGAGGGACACCGATGCTGGCATCAGAGGGAGGACACGTCGCTGGTTCGTCCGCTTCCTGTCACGCTGTACTGCGTCCGTCGTTGACGCGGCATGCACCGAGACAGCGAACTGACGGACCAGGGTGGGAGCAGATCGCAGACCTTCTCCCACACCATCCGCGCCAGGGTGGACGGTGGCGCTGCCACCGTACGGTCATCAATGCCGTGATCCGGAAGCCTGAAGAACTCCCATCACCGCATGTCACAGGGCACTTTCTCAGTCCCGTCAATGTAACCGCCGAACATCAACCGGTGGATCGGGCTGAAACAGAGAGGGCGTCACGATTTGTCACACTTCCTCCGGCTCCACGGTGGGGGCGTGACACTGCGACCGCTGTGACACCCCCTGTTCCAGCGCCGTTCTCCCCGGACGCCGGAGCGGCTGGCAGAACTTCTGGTCCGCCGTTGTTCACCAGTTTGCATCCGTGTGAGCGCCTGGATCCCGCCCAGACGAACGCCGAGGAGGTGAACCTCCTCGGCATTCAGCACGAGGTGCTTTGACCTGCGCACGAAGGGACCTTGCGGGACCAGCGGCGGGCGTGCTGCCGTGCAGCGCACGCCATCAGCTTGGCGCTAGTGCTGTGATCGGGATGGTTCACCGTGGTCGGGAGACGGCTCACGGGACGAGCGCGGTCCGCGAGGCGACTGGTATTACTGGTGCATGCAGGAAGAAACCGCGCGGTCAGCGATCGACACGTTCATCTCCGCGTTCAACGCCTCGGACGACAGCTATGTGACTGCGCTGCTCTCCCAGGCCCTAACCTCGGACGTGGTCTTCTGGGGGCCGTTGGGCCGCAGTGAGGGGATCGAGGCGGTCGAGCGGTTCGTGCTGGACATCCGGCGCCACCCCGCGGGGACCGGCACGATGGTGCGCTGTTCGGCGGTGGACATGCCGGACGAGTGGGCCCGGTACCAGTGGGTCTTCACGACGCCGGATGGAGGCCCCCGCCTGGCGGGAACGGACGTCGTCCATCTGCGGCGGAGCCTCATCGACCAGGTCATCGTCTTCGCGGGGGAGATCGAGCCTTCCGCCTCCTGAGTCATTCTCCTCTGGCGCCGTCCTTCTGCTGAACCGGCCCTGTTCGGGGCTCCGGGTCTGCCCAGCCGAGATCACCTTCACAACGCTTCGGTAGTCCGCGCTTGGCCACGAGCGGACCGATGACGCGCTTGTGGCTGGGTGAGTTCGCGGTTGGCAACATCGTCGAGCCATAACCGAGTCGGCTACTGGACCCCGGAAGCACTGGGACGGCTCGCCGCCTTGACCGGCCGGAGCCCGTCCTCCCTGATCCACGCGATGCCACCGTTCGGCGCGATCGGCGACCCCGGTCTGCGACTTCCCCGCTCGGTCACCGAGGAGGTCACCGAGCCCCGACGGGGTCCCGCCTGCTGGCTCCGCATGGCCCGGCGTCACATCCGCGGCCTTGTCGTCCGCGGCACACCCCTTCCACCTGCCTGGCCTACGTCGACGCCGCGACCGCGCACTCAAGTGGTTCGCGTCCGAACCAGCTGCCCACCGCGTCGGCAGCGGTGGGCCCGCCGACTCGACGTGCTGGGCGAGGACCCGTTCGGCGATCCCTACCGACCGACCGGCGCCCGGATCGAGCTGGTCACGCATCCCGAAGTCGTCGTACTCACCGGCCTGTTCACCTCCCCGCACTGGCGAGAGCGCAGCCACCTGCCCGCCGAAGCGGCGCAGCGGCTTGAGCTGCTCCTCAGAAGTGGGTGGCGATCCCGAAGGCTCGGCGGAGTTGAGCCATGTCGTGCCGATCGCGTTCCGTGGGCTCATATCCCTGATGGAAGTAGACCTGCTGCTCGGCGGACAGACACGGGACAGTCGTCCCCTTCATGGTGCCTGTCACGAAGCATGAGGAGGGATAGACGAAAGGACGCTCCGGTTCGGGTGACGCCTGCACTGCCGAGCCATCGTCTCCAAAGACGAGGGGATGTAGGTCGATCTCTCGCCCGTCCGGAGCCGTGACGACAAATCGGATGGGCCTCCAGCTCAGGCTCTCCACGAAGCCCGCCTCAGAGAGAGCTGCCACCACAGCGGCTTCCTGGTCTTGCCGGTGCATCAGGTCCAAGTCGCGGTGTTCTCGGGTCTGTTCGCCGATCAGAGCGCCAATTCCCCATCCTCCCCCGATCCAGACATCTACCTCCGCCCGTCGCAGCAAAGTCAGAACAGACAACACGTCTTCAGCCGTCATCACGCGACGCAGACTAGAAGCGATCACCTCGGCCAGCGAACGAATTCCTCGACTGCGGCCAAGCCCGGTTAGAACCTGCCTCCCGAGCCAACCAGGAAACGGCCACCTTCCGTGCGAATCCTGGAAGCAGGCGTCTCACCATCCTGACGAAGCCCAGCCGAGGAGGCACCACTCTCGGTCCTGACTCGGTCCCTGCGCCGCCTGGAGTGCAACGGGATGATCGTGCGCCGCGTGCTGCCCACCTCGCCGGTCGGGGTCGAGTACTCCCTCGCCCCGCTCGGCGCATCCCTGCGGGACCCTTTCGGCCGGTTGTACGACTGGACGGTCACCAACGCGGACGAGATCCGGGCGGACCAATTGGCCTATGACCAACGCGTTCAGAGCTGAGAAGGCGTGCCCGAGCGCCCCGTCGTCCTGAGCTGACTCGCTCCGGTCACCGCCTCGGCGTCCGCAGGGCAGGCCGGATTCGTCACCGCTGGTCGACTTCGGTCTGGCTCTCAAACGCGTACAGCACCTGCTGGCGCAGCGGATCGACCAGGCCCTGCGGCCCCTGGATCCCAACCTGGGCCTGTGGGCAGTGCTAGGGGAGACGGCGACACATCCCGGCGCCTCCGCCTCCGAACTGGCCCGAGCGTCACGCCATACGCCATACGCCATACGCCATACGCCATACGCCATACGCCGCAGACGCTCAGCGGGCTGCTGCGCCGGCTCAAGGACCGGAAGCTCATCGAACGCAGCGAGGCCCGCGGTCGCGTCGTGGACAACCGCCTGACGCCCGCGGGCCACGAGACGCTGGCCGCGGTCACCCGGAACGTCGAGGACGTCATCACCGCCGCGCTGGCAGGGTTCAGCCCGGAAGATCGCGCGGCTTTCGCGGAACTCACCATCAGGTTCGCCGACGCGCTCACGCACCACCACGAGCCCGGCATCCCGCCCGGCCCCAGCCCGAGCGGGGCGTGACAGCCCTGCCGCAGCACGGGGATACCAGAGCCCTGGGGCATCGGTATCCCGACAAGCACCCCTCACCCCCGATCACCGCCTGATGCGACGCCGTTCGTCGGTTCGGCCGGGGACGGTGGTATGCCGCCCCCTGCTGGTAGTCGTCAGCGACCTGACCATCGTTACGGCAGGACCAGGACCCCCTACCTCGCCGGACTCCACCGCACCGGGGTCTTCTCGTGGTCGCCGCGCTCGTCTACCGCGCGTTCCAGGGTGAGCAGGATCTCGGCTGGGGATGCCATCCCGGCGATCTCCACGGCCGTCTGCCCGGCGGACCGGCGGAAGGAGGGCTGGGAGACGATATCGAGCGCCGCGGGGCCGGTGTCTTCGAAGGCGTCGACGGCCTTGGCGAGGCCGGCGCGGGTCAGCCGCGTCGCGTTCCACGGCTGGTCCGCGTGGAACGGCCGGACCACCATGGGTATCCCGGCGGAGAGCGCGGCAAGCATCGTCCCGGTGCCGGCGGCGGAGACGACGACGTCGGCCCAGGGGAGTATCCGCGCCAGGGGGACGAACCCGGTGCGGTGCACGTGCTGTTCGAACCGTGCCGGCTCTTGCGACCCCGCGACGAACACGTTGAACCCGGCCGCGACCAGGGAGCGCGACATCCCCTCCTCCGCGTGCGGATCGCCTACGGTGTTGCCCAGGGTCAGCAGCGCGCGGGGGCGCGTCTCGTCCTCGAACTTCGGAATCTCGAAGGTGTCCCCGTCGCGGTCGAAGGGGACCGGCCGTACGGCGATCCGGTCTGCCTCAAACGTCTCGCCCTCCTGTCGCAGCGAGGCGGGGTAGGGGTCGAGGTAGGCCAGTCGCGGGGTGGCGCGCAGCGCGTGGCGGTCGAGTTGGGCCTGCCAGCGCTCGTACATCGACACCATCAGCTCGGCCGGCACGCTGCCGCTGATGCCGTGGGCTGCCCACGGGACGTCCAAGGCGGCGGCGAGCATCGGCGAGACGAAGTCGAACGGTTCGGTGACGATCAGGTCGGGCCGGAAGGCGGTCGCCCGCGCGAGCGCCTCCGCGTAGGTGAGGTCGACCCTCGTCCCGGCGAAGTGCTCAACGGCCGCGGGGCCGGGCTGGGAGGGGTGCAGTCCCGTACGCCGCTGGGTCTCCTCCATCTGCTCCTCCAGACCCGGACCCGCGGTCAGCACGTCAAAGGGTTCCAGGAGGGGGGCCAGGGCCGCGCAGCTTAGAATGGCGACCTTGTGGCCGGCGGCATGAGCCGCCCTGGCCAGCGGGATCAGCGGAAGGACGTGGCCACCGGAGGGGGTGGCACCGAAAAGAACGTGCATATCGAGCCCCTTACTGAATGAAGGTTCATTTTATATGCCTGGCCGTGATCCTATCGGCCGGGCCGATCACGAGAGGGACGGGTCCGTGCCCAAGGTCAGCCAGGAGTACCTGGATGCTCGCCGTCGCGGCATCGTGGACGCGGCGTGCAAGGTGTTCGCCGAGAAGGGGTTCGTCGGCGCGTCGATGGCCTCCATCGTCGAGGCGTCCGGCCTGTCCACCGGCTCTGTCTACCGCTACTTCCCCAGCAAGGCCGCGCTGGTGGCCGAGATCGTGAGCGGGCGGGACGGCACCGAGGACGGGGCGTTCCCCGAAGGCGAGACGCCGCGGGATCTGCTGGTGCGGCTCATGGGGTACGTCACCCCGCCTGGCGCGCCCGCGGAGCATGCCCGGCTGGTCGTCCAGATCTGGGCCGAGGCGTCGACCTCCGCGGCCCTGGCTGCGCTGGCAGTCCAGCGCCACACGTCCCTGCGGAACCATCTGGCGGGGCTCTACGCGGAGCGGGCCGTCGGGGGCGCTCCGACCGCGGTGGACGAGACCCGCGCCGACGCGGCCCTCGCCGCGCTCATCGGCTACGCGACCCTGGCGGCCGTCGAGGCACCCGTCGATTTCGCGGACCTCGGCCACACCATCGTGACGGCGTTCACCTGAGGGGCCGTCTGGGCCCTGTCGCACACTGGATCGGGGTCGGAGGGAGATGGGGCCGCCGAGACGGCTATGCCGCAAGAAGGAGAGCGTGTGGTGGTTGAGCGGGAGTCGCGTGGTGTCGTCGATGGTGCCTTCCGGGTGGTGCGGGCTCTTCCTGAGGTCGGCCAGAAGCATCAGGGGGTGTCTCGCCCAGGTGACCGGGCTGCCGCGTCCGACGGTGCACCGGCTGCTCGGCCAGCTGCGCCGATCCGGCGCGGTGGAGTGGGCTGACGGCCACTGGGCCCTTTCGGCGTCGCTGATGGGTCTGGCGCGGCACGTGGAGCCACTGGCCGGTCTACGGGAGACGTCCTCGAAGGTCATCCAGCAGCGCCTGCGAGAACAGACGGGCGCCGCGGTGTCCCTGGTCGTACCTCCGGAGGGCTCCTTCGTGGCGCTGGAGATGGTCCCGGGTCGCGACGCGCTGCCGATCGCCGCGCGCAGCGGTGCGCAGCGATGGTCCTGACCCCCAGTGCGGTGCCGGCGGCGCGGCGGGCGGTCGTTCGGCGCCGCGCAAGCGGCGGTCAGACCGCGACGCGGCCTCCATCGGCGTGCAGCACAGCCCCGTAGATGAAGCTGGCCTCGTCGGAGGCGAGGAAGCAGACGGCCGCGGCGATCTCGTCGGGATCCGCTCCTCGTCGTGCCGGCACGGTTGCGGTCAGGGCGTCGAACATCTCGCCCATCGCGGCGTTCGCCGGGGTGCGAGTGGGTCCCGGGGCCACGACGTTGACCCGTACGCCCTGCGGGCCGTACTCGGCATTCCAGGACTTGGTCAGGGCCTCGATCGCCGCCTTGGAGGCTCCGTAGGCGGCCAGGCCGCTCATGCCGATGGTCGCCGCCATTGTCGAGATGCTGATGATGGCGCCACCGCCCCGGGCTGCCATCCGCGGCGCGATTGTCGCGGTCAGGTACGCGCCGCGGTGCGCCAGCTTCATTGCAACGGCGCGGCCGATACCCGAAGTGCCGCCCGTCACGAGCGTGGTCTTTCCCTGAAGCGTCATGGTCCTGTTCCTTCGTCCTGAACGCCTGGGCGTTCATGTGGGCGATCTATTTCCAGCCGCCGTCGGCTTCGATGCTGGTGCCGGTGATGAGGGACGCCTCGGGGGAGAGGAGGAACGCGACCACGGCGGCGGTTTCGTCGGGCTGGGCCAGCCGGCCGAGTGCGCTCATGGAGCGGAGGAGTGCGGGGAACGGTACTTCGGTGAGTGCGGGGTGGACGTAGTGGGGGCCTGTCAGCGAACTGACGAGGACTCATGTCGGTGACCTATTTGCTGTCCATGACGACGACGGTCTGACGGATGAAGGTGCCTTCCGCAGCGGAGCGGAGCAGGAAGTCGGCGACGTTTGCGCGAGAGGTCGAGGGGAAGAGCGGCGTCTTCGTGACGTCCTCGAGCACGGCCTCGGTGTAGCGGCTGCTGCCTCGATTATTCAATGCTCCGGGGTATTCGAGGGTCCATTTCAGATCGCTGGCCCTCAAGAGTGCTTCCGACGCGGATTTGTCTGCGTACTTTTTCCGAAGCACGGTGCGGAACAGCGGGCCTGCAAGGAATGAGGCTTTGGCGAGAGAGTCGCCTACTCCGAACGCAGACAGGATGACGAAACGGTCAACGCCTGATGTCTTGGCGGACTCGATGACCGCACGGACGGCGTCGGTGATCAGCGTGGGGGTTTCGCTGACGCTTTTCACTCCAAGCGTGCTGATGATCGCGTCGTGGTCCCGGGCCGCCTTCGCGATGACGGTGGCGTCGGTGACGTCGCCGCTGACGATCTGGGCGCGTGGGTCGACGTTGGCGCCGGCGCTCCGCACGAGGGCGCTGATCTGGTGTCCCTGGTCGAGTGCCTTTTTGACCAGGAGAACGCCGGTGCGACCGGTTGCTCCAAGGACAAGAAACCTCATGGCATTTCGCCTTCTCTGTGAATCCCGAATCGAACCTCGTCGGGCCGCCACCGGTGGTTACGCCCTGCGTGGGGCGAGGATCTGATTCCCCACTTTAGTCAATAGAACTGACTATGTCAAAGCGGGGTCGAAGCTAGCCGGCGCCCGCCGGTCCCGGCGATTCGGCGGCGTACGGGACTCGGGGGCGGGCGGGCCGGTGCGGCCGGGCGTACCGCGCGTAGGGGGCGGTGATCTCGCGGAGTCGCCACCCCCGGTTTCACCCGCTGCTCGGCGTCCACGCCGTTCGTGCCCCCGTTACCCGTCCAAACCGTGGGCTCCACGCCGATGCCGACGCCGCCGAGCCGGATTGGCGGCGACCCGACCGCGGCAGCGCGCCTACCGCTTCGCGTGCGCTGTGTCCTGCACGCACCGTCCGCCCGGCCGCGTCGTACCCGTTGGCGCCGCCACGGTGTACAGTAGTAAAGATAACTGACTAGCGTGGCGGCTTAAGAGTCGAATGACACTGCCGTCGACAATTGCGCAACGCCGCGGTGCGACCTGCCGGGGTGGCCCTGGAGATGGCCGCCGGCGAGCGGATGGCGGCCGTCATCGACACCATGGTGCCGACACTCATCGACCACCTCGCCGAAGAGGAGCAGGAAATACTCCCGGTTGTCTCCGTCACACTGACGCAAAGGGAAGGGGACGCACTCGGCAAATACGGCATGAGCGCAATCCCCCTCACCCGGCGGCTGATCATCCTCGGCCACATCACCGAGGAAACCGACGGCGCGGAACGCCAGAGGTTCATGCGGGTCCTGCCGGCCCCAGCTCGCCTGGCCCACAAACTCATCGGCCACCGCCAGTTCACCCGCGAAACCACCACCATCCGCGGCTGACCCCACCCGCAATCCACCACACCAAGAACGGCTGCACGCGACGGTGTTCTTCGCCGTCTCCGCGCACGTCCGGTTTCCATCCCACCGGAACACCATTCATTCACTCATGCGAAGGAATTTCTCGCCATGTCGGAGCAGGTGAAAACACCATGAGCACTGGTGTCGTTCTCTTCGCGCCCCCCGAGGCGCCCAACTACGTGGACACGATCGTCGAACAGGCCCGCGAGGCGGCCGCCGCCGGACTGCGGTCGGCCTGGTTCGGGCAGCGATTTGACTACGACTCGCCGGGACTGGCCGCGATCGTCGGTCGTGAAGTGCCACAGTTGCGTGTCGGCAGCTCGGCGATTCCGATCTTCGGCCGCCACCCGCTGCTTGTCTCCAGCCAGGCGCAAACCACTCAGGCCGCCACCCATGGGCGCTACGATCTGGGTCTCGCGCTCGGCGCGCCCGCGTTCATGGAGGCCACCTTCGGTCTGCCCTACGACCGTCCCATCGGCCTGCTGCGCGAATTCCTGACCGTGGTGCGCTCCCTTGTGGAGACCGGGACCGCGGACTTCCACGGTGAACGCCTCAGCACAACCACGCTCATGTCCGCGAAGGTCCCCGGCGCCGAGCCGACCGTGCCCGTACTGGTCGCGGCTATGGGCCCGCAGGCTCTGCGCGTCACGGGTGAACTCGCCGACGGCACCATCCCCTACCTGGCCGGCCCGAAGACGCTCGATGAGCACATCGTTCCCACGATTATCTCTGCCGCCCAGAAGGCGGGTCGGCCCACGCCACGCGTAGTCACGTTGCTTCCCATCGTGGTCACCTCGGATGTTGATCGCGTCCGGGAAAGCGCCGAGCGGCAACTCGCCATGTACGACCAGTTGCCCTCCTATCACCGCGTCGTCGGCCTGGAAGGCAAGGACCGCGCGGCGGAACTGGCGGTGATCGGCGACGAGGAGACCGTCGCGGCCGCGATACGTCGCTACCGCTCCGCGGGCGCCACCGAGATCGTCGCGACCGAGACGGACCTGGGCGGTCCGGAGGACCAGCGTCGCACCTGGCGCCTGCTCGGCGAGCTGGCAAACGACTGAGTTTGCACCTGCTGATGCAGCGTCAACTCGCCAGTGGTTCCAACGTCGCTGACGAACAGCTGACCTGTCCAGCTGCTCAGAGTCACGCCCAAGGACGACGTGCCACCATGGTCGGAAAGACACTGCGGGGCGCGTACGCATCAACGAAGCCGACCTCGGCGAGCTCCTTCGCCAGTTCGCCCGTGCGGGCACTGGCACGTCCCACTGCTGAGCGAAGATCGCGAAAAGCTTGTTGCCTCTTGCCCGGGACCGTCGGCGCCCGGTGGGGTGGGCGGTCTACGGTGCGTACAAGCCATATGGGCCGTTGTTGCTGTCCGAGGAGGAGCTGCAGCAGGTGATTCTCACCCACCTCGCCGCGACCTTTCACCATTCCGGCGCACTGCTCGTGTTCGTCGCCCCCGGCCACCTGCGCATCTACTCTGACGCCGGGATCCCGTTGACGCTGGCCGACGTTGCGCGAAGCGTGCCGCTCGACGCACCGACCCCGCTGCTTCACGCGATCCGCAGCGGCAGACCGCAGTTCCTGGCTGACCGGGCTGAATACCACAGCCGCTGGCCGCAGGGGATCAGTGAACCGTGGCTGGGCCCTGATGTCGGCCGGTCGGTCGCCCCCCTCGGCCCGTCCGGCGACGACCAGCCACAGAGGGCCTGGATGGTGACCCACGACAAGGGGTGCCGCCTCTCCGCGGACGAACGCGCCTGATGATCACCCCGTCCAACCTTGCTGGGCAGGCGCTCAGGCGCATCCGTGCCCAGCAGGCCCGCATCGAGCTGGCCAAGGCCGTTCAGCACAGCATGCTCCCGGCGCTGCCCGATCACCTGCCCGGGCTGGAGATCGCAGCCCGCTACCGGGGCAGCTGTATCGGGCTGGACGTGGCGAAGACTGGTACGACGCGTTCGAGACACCTGACGGTGCGGTGGCCTCGGTGATCGGCGACGCCCAGGGGCACGACGTGGACGCCGCTGCCTTTATGGGGCAAGTGCGCGCTTCGATGCGTGCCATCGCTGCTCATGCCCCCGATCCGGCAACGGTGCTTGCGCACCAAAGAGTTGCTCGTCACGATGGACGCGGCTCGGTTCGCGAGCTGCATCATGCTGTATGTCATGTCAATCCGGGGACGGGAAAGTCACCGGTGCCAACGCGGGTCACGTGTCACTGTTGTGTGTGCACGGTGACGGCAGTTATGAATCCGCGAGCTGCCGGGCGGTACGGTGCTGGGGGTATCGCCCGAGGCTGCCTGCCCGCAACAGGTGCTCACCCTCGACGAGGACGCTGCGCTCGTTGTGGTCACCGATGGTGTGGTCGAAGGACCGGGCCTGACGCTGGAAACCGGCTTGGAGCACGCCGGAACCGTGGCCGCTCGGGCATTCGTGACGGACTGAGCATCGAGGCAACCGCAGACGAAGTTCTTGCCGCCGCAAGATCCGTGGACCACGTCGACGATGTCGCCGTGCTCGTCGTCCGACGGCGCCGATAACGATCTCCGTCGCGACAGAATCAGCCTCATGTGGCGAACGCGGATCAATCGCCGTGGCGGGGCGGTGCCGGGTCGACGAGGTAGTCGTGCACCTTCGTCATGGGGGCCAGTGTGAGATCGGTGACGATGTGGCTGGCCGAGACCACTTCCAGGACTGGCAGATCCGCCAGCGGTGCCATGACGTGCGCGAAGAGTTGCAGCCGGGCCGGGCCGGTCCAGGCGGCCTTGACCGTGAGGTCAGTGATCCGGGTATGGACCAGCTCGCAGACCAGGCCGGGGACGATCTTCACGGCGTACGTGGGTACACCGATCTGGGTGCGGGCCTCGGCCGGGTCGAGCGGCTGCCACTGGTAGGCCATGGTCGCGGTGGCAACCCGCTGGGTGCCGTAGTCGAGGGTGCCGATCAGGGCGCCCTGATCCGGGAAGAGTGCCGGGCTGCCGATCGTCTTGGGGTAGGCGGAGAGCTCGCGGCCGGCGGCGGTGGCGCCGAAGTGGTTCAGGTGCATCGCGTGCAGGTACTCGCCGTGTTCCTCTCCGTACCGGACGGGGATCACTTGCCCGCACTCCAGGTAGGGGCCGAAGCCTTCGACATCGCCCATCTTCATCACCTCGAACCGCACCAGCGGTTCGTCGCCGAGCTCCAGTGGCTCGGGCACGGCCTCTCGCAACGCGGCCGGGTCGGTCCGGTAGACGACGTTGAAGTACTCCCGGTCGGTGAACCGGGTGGCGCGAGGGGGATAGACGGGGGTCCGCAGCGGAGTGCTGATGTGGCGGCGGACGTCTTCGGCACGCATGAGGGCTCGCTCTCTGGTGGGGGGTGGGGGGATTCGAGTTGCATACAGGGTGTATCCGATACATCCTGTATCCGATAGGTGGTGCCAAGCAAGCCGAACGGCCACCGACACCGCATCCTGCTCCCGGAAGAAGCGCAGCCATGGCTTTCATCCTCCCCACCGACATTGACTCCCGCCCGGTCACCGTGATCGGTGCCGGCACCCTCGGCCGCAGGATCGCCCTGATGTTCGCCACCCGCGGCGGCGAGGCGCGGATCTACGATCCCGACCAGGCCGTTGGCGACCAGGCCGTCGCCTTCGTCGCGGAGCACGTGGCCGAGGTCGCCGCCAAGGTCGAGGGTGGGCGTCCCGGCACGGCCGTGGCCTATACCGACGAGGCGGCGGCGCTGGCCGGCGCCTGGCTGGTGGTGGAGGCCGTGCCCGAGCGTCTCGACCTGAAGAAGCAGGTTTTCGCCCAGCTCGACGAGGAGGCGGACTCCGACGCGATCCTGGCCAGCAATTCCTCGTCCTACCCGACCAGTCAGTTCATCGATGGCGTGGCGCGCCCCGAACGGGTGGTGAACATGCACTTCTACATGCCGCCTCATCAGGCCGCCGTCGACCTGATGTCGGACGGGAAGACCGACCGCGCGGTGCTGGACTTCCTGCTCCAGGAGCTGCCCCGGTATGGCGTCTACCCCTTTGAGGCGCGCAAGGAGAGTACGGGCTTCATCTTCAACCGCATCTGGGCTGCCATCAAGCGTGAGTCGCTGGCCGTGGTCGCCGAAGGCGTCGCCACCCCGCACGACGTGGACCGGATGTGGGAGATCAACATGGGTCTCAAGGCCGGACCGTTCCGGATGATGGACCGGGTCGGCCTGGACGTTGTGCTCGACATTGAGAACCACTACGCCGCCGAGAATCCCAACCTGCCCGAGGGCCCCCGTGAGCTGCTGCGGCGCTACGTGGACGCCGGGCACCTGGGGGCCAAGACGGGGCGGGGGTTCTACGACGACTACCGATCCCACGACGCGTAGGCTGATCCGACCCCGCTCCCAGGAAAGGCGCCTCGTGCCCAGGACTCCGACCAAGCGCCGGCCCGTGACCCGAGCCGCACTCATCGACAGCGCGCAGGCCCTGTTCACCGAGCGGGGCTTCCACGCCACCTCGATCAGCGACATAGTCGAGCGCGCGGGGCTGACCAGAGGGGCCTTCTATTCCAACTACCGGGACAAGGAGGAACTCTTCCTCGCCCTCTATGACGCGCACACCAACAGCTTGCTCACCGCATTGCAGGAGGCCGCAGCCGAGCCCGCGACCGGGCCGGACACCCTCGAACGGCTACTCGCCCGGATCGGCGAGCGGGCTCGCGAGCCCCAATGGTTTCTCGCTTCCATGGAGTTCACTCTGCACGCGGCCCGCCACCCGGAGCTGGCCGCGGCTCTGGCCGACCACGAAGAACGGCTGGTCGAGGGCCTGGCCACGCTACTGACGGTGGCACTGGCCCGGCTGGACCGCCGCCCAGCGATCCCCGTAGCCGACCTGAGCCGGCTGATGATCTCGCTGTTCGAGGGCCTGGCCGCGCTCCGGGCCAGCCACGGCACCCGCGACGACGCCCAGCAACTGCCGCAGCGCGTCGCACCGCGCATCCTGCAGGCTCTGACCGAGCCGCTGGAAAAGCCCGGTGAACCGCAAGGCTCTTGAGGCCCTCTTGCTGAAGGGGTGTCTCGTGCGATCGGCCTGACAGAATCCAGGCGTTCCTCACCTCACCGGCCAGTACACCCGGGGACTATCTCCTTGAAAGGCTATGGGCGCCATTCCTGCTGGTGGCCAGGGTGTTCGGCGTACGACTGGCCAAGGACTCGCAGCGCGTATGCCAGGCCGGCCGAGCGGGAGTCCGAGGTGTCCATGACTTTGTAGTCGTTTGCCAGTTGCTCGATCAGATCGAGCATGGGAGGTGGTGTCGAGAAGAGCCTCGCCGTTGTCGGGCACGTGATTCTCTGCGGACAAGTCACCGAGCAGTGCGTGCTGTATTCCGCTCTCGACGCCCACATCCGACATCTCAAGGGCACCGTCCCGAAGGATGCTGTCGCCCACATCCACGAAGACCTCGCCGATGCCGCGCCCCGCATGATGGGACGCAACATGAACGCGGACATCAGTGGGACCGACGCCATCGAGTGCTAACTCAGCGGCCCTCCCTCACGGCCCCGCCCGCCGACGGATTCACCGACGGGCCGGAATGGTCCACAACCAGGAGCGTTCGACCAGCCCAGCGGCTGGGAAGAACGACGAAGCCCTTCGAGTCCGGCGGGCGGCGGAGGGTTTTGATGGTGATTCGAGGTAGGTCTTGGCCAGGTCCCAAGCTTTGGTCTGCTGATGGGGGCCGTGGCCCGGTACTGCGCACCGGACGACGACGCGAGTAGCGCCGCGAGCCGGGCGACCACGTTTGGGAAGTCCTGCGGGCCGCAGTCGACGATCCGGTCCACCAGTCCGATGCGCTGCCCGGCAGCGGCGCTGACCGGCAGTGCCCGCCGCATCAGTTCTCCGGTGACGTCCGCTCCCGCGCGGCGCGGCAGTGTACGGGTCCAGTACTCGGATCCGTACAGGCCCATCAACCGGTAGTGCGGGTTCGGTACTGCGCCCGCCCTGCACCAGACCTCGTCCGCTGCCAGGGCCAGCATCGCTCCACCAGCGGCAGCGTTGCCGCCCATGGCGGAGACCACGAGCCGGTCGTTGGTTGTCAGCACCGCTCCTACCAGGTCGTCCATGGCGTTGATGTTGGCCCAGGACTCGGCCGCCGGGTCGACGGCCGCCTCGATGGTGCGCTTCTTCCAGCAGATGTTCGCCGCCGGCCTTACCGGCCGAAGGATCACCGAACTCCTTCCGTGCTGGGACTCCGGGCGCACCGACGCCGAGCAACGAGCCATGCTGCGCGCCGAGCGCGACCGTATCCAGGCCAAGGTCGACGACCTGCAGACCGCCCTGGACCGCCTCGATGAGGTCATCGCGATCACGGACACGCACCCGTAGGCGCGGTCGGTCGGACGGCGCACCAGCGATCTACGGCTGGAGTATTAGACCATGTAGGACACGGTCTTAGCCTTATATGTTGGGCCTCGGGTCGGTGGTCCAGGTGAAAGCGCTCAACTGCAAGACGTTGAGATTCCGCCTGGCGAATCCTTGAGGATCCGGTAGGTCACACTGCGAACAGGAATCGCATTTCACAAGATGACCGGATCGGGTTTCCTCGAATGTGACCAATGATCCACACAGTTTCAGAAACACTTGCTTACACGCGTTCGGGTGTGGAATTTACCGTAGGGTTTGTTTTCTGTCCTGTGGCTGGACTGTCAGCCATGGGTTTCTTCGTGTATCGACAGGAGCCTGCCATGAATATCCGCCGCACCGCCTCTCTCCTTGGTGCTGTCGCTGTCGTTCTCGGATGTGCACTGATCACCGCACCTACCGCCAGCGCCGACCCCATCGGCGTTCCCGTTGCCGGAGGTTTCCTCGACAGCGTGATCGGCATTGTCACAGGCACCCTCTACGGAATCCTGGGGGCCGCCGGCGCCCTGTAGGGCGTCTGGTCGACGGCGGCCATTCCGGCCGTCGTCGCCCGGGAAGTCGGAAGCCGCACCGGGGGGCGCGGCTTCCGCATTTCCGAAGGACCCCCTAGGTAGCGGCGCATTCTTCTCACGCCTTTTCCTCGCGCCGGAGTGACCGGGAGCAGGGGGCGCGCAAATGGCGCGAGTGGTTCTGAGTGCGCTGGGCCGATACGCCCATGTGCACCGGTCCGGGCGGCCCGTAAAATGCCGTGCGGCAATCTTTAATGGTGCTGGCCATTCTATTTTCATGAGATATGCAGTACTTTCGTGAATAGCTGCTTTCTGGCTGTCGGTGCCTGTTTCTCAACGGGAAATCCAGAGCTTCTTCCTGGATGACACCGGCCGTGGCCACTGGAGTCGTCATGCGCACCATGCACACCATTCCGCTTCTCTCCGCCACCGTTGTCCTCGCCGCGGGCGCGGGCCTTCTCCTCACCGGTACCGCGCAGGCCAAGGCCGCCGCGGTGGCCTGCAGCGAGACCGCGCTCGTGAGCGCGGTCAACACCACCAACGCCGCGGGCGGGGGCGTGATCACCCTGACTCCCGGGTGTACGTACACCCTCACTTCCGCTCACGGCAACGACGGGACGCACGGCCTTGACGGCCTCCCGCCCATCACCACCGCCGTCACGTTCGAAGGCAACGCCAACGTCATCACCCGCCGCGCCGGCGCCCCTGCCTTCCGTATCGTCCAAGTCAGTACCACGGGCAACCTCACCCTCAAAAGCGTGACCCTCAGCAACGGCTCAGCCACCGGGCTGTTCTCCGCGAGTAACGCGGGCGGGGGCATCCTGAACCTCGGCGCGCTGACACTCACCAACAGCACCGTGAAGAACAACAGCGCGGCAGGGACCGGGGGCGGTGTCCAGAGCGGCGGCGGCGCGTCAGCGGCCACCTTCACCGGCAGCACGCTCTCGGGCAACACTGCGCTCGGCGATGGCGGCGGTCTGTACAACTTCGGAACGGCGACGTTCACCAGCAGCTTCATCAACGGGACCAACAAGGGAGCCCGCGGAGGCGGCATCGCCTCCGTCAACGGCATCCTCACTCTGACCAGCACACCGGTCTCCGCCAACAGGGCGTCGGTCTCGGCAGGCGGAATCTTCCGCAAGGCCGGCACGATGACGGTCACCACGTCACCCATCACGGCCAATATCCCGAACAACTGCGTCGGAAGTGCTCCCGCGGTCCCCAGCTGCACCGGCTGATCAGCACGCCGACCCGCCCCGGCCATCCCCGCCCCGGGCGGACGGCTGCGCGCAGGCGGCCCGGTCGGCGTGAACTCAGGCCGCGCAGGCACGGGCGCAGCGCGAGGGGCGGTGGTGACCAGGCAGTTCGTGGTCAGACGACGCGAAACGCTCGGTCGGCACGCCCTGCCGAGCCTGTATCTGAACGTTACTCACCACGCGTCAGTGATGGGTGATCTCACGGTGCGACGCCATCGGGGATGCACCACCTTGGGGCCCCGACGCACCCGGCTCCGTTCTCCGAAGCCCTGCAGGGAACGGAGAACGGAGCCGGATCCCTGCCCGGTGTACTGCTCAGCAGGGGAGCGTGGTGTGACCGGCAGCACCGGTAGCGCCAGTGGTGCCGTCTGCTGTGGACGTGGCGTCGGTACCGTTGCCGCCAGGCTTACCTGGGCACACCGGGCTGGCAGCGCCACCAGCCCCACCAGTACCGCCCTTGTGGCCGCCGCCGGCTGTGGCGGCACCGCCATTGCCGCCCTTACCTCCGGGAATCCCGCTACCGGCATCGCCTACGCCGCCTACGCCGCCTTTCCCGCCGGTTCCACCGAGAGTGGCGGCACCGCCGTTGCCTCCGCTGCCGCCATTTCCGTTGGCGCCGCCCGCACCGCCCGCGCCACCAGCCCCGCCGGTACTCCCGCTGCCATTGGCGTTCCCGCCGGACCCACCGAGGCCACCGTTGCCATTGGCGCCAGCGGCGCCGCCAGTACCGCCCAGGCCACCGATACCGCCACTGCTCCCCACCCCGTTGGCACCGTTGCCACCGGGGACACCCAGACTGGTCCGAGGCTGCGGGCCACGCGCGTCGGCTGGGGCACTTGCGGAAGCGAGCGTGGGGGCGGAGGCGAGACCTGCTACGGCGATCGCGATGATCAGGAGGGCCCGGGGACTGGCTGTTGCGCGCATGAAGCGCATGGGTACGCCCTTCGGTTGTGCAGCCGGAGATGCTCCCCAGCTTGCAAAAGTGCAGATTACGTACACATGAGCGAGTCTGCGATCTATAGGCTCAAATGCCTAAAAAAGACCGATACGAACCTGCGGTTTCGAGCATCAAGGGTGACGTGCCGAACGCCGGCGGCAGCGATCGCCATGGGAGTCCGTAAGTGATGCGGGTGAAGTTCGAGGCGTCGACTTACTCACTCCTCGCTGCCTTGGCGAGGCGGCCGGTGGCGGTGACCTTGGCCCGGGCTGAAGGCCGCTGTGCCGGGGGGCGTTGAACAGGTGGTGGCGTAGTGCAGTTGGTCGCGCGGCACGTTGACACCGGTACTGCCTCACCGCCATCGCCGCATCCAAACACCGCTCCCCGATCACACAGGTCTGGTACAAGCCGGCAATGTCGGCATCGCAGGGGCACATCCCCGAGGGCCGGGTTCGATACGGAGCCCAGGGAGGATTCGCCTTCTTGAGGTGGGCGGAACCGTGAGTCTCTTCCAAGTTGATTGCGCCGGTCGCGGCGGATGGGCGGGATCAGGGTCCGGTCATTGACGCCATACGAAGATCCCTGCCGTCGCCATCGTTACCCGATGTCGCGCCCTCGCCTCGTCGTCACCGAAACGGTCGATTCCCCAGGACAGGGCGAGGGCCAGTTCGAACACCTCGTCCGCGGTGATCTCGCCGGCCACCTCGCCGGCCACCTTGGCCGTGTCCAGCAGGACGCCGACCCGCTCCACCAGTGGCGCATTCGCCGAGTGCAGCGGCGAGGCGTCGTCGTGGTGCGCGGTGGCGAGACAGACCGGCAGGCCGTGCCAGATCCGCATCCCCCAGCTCACCCGCACCAGCCACTCGACGAGCGCCCCGCCCGGCGGCAGTGTCCGGGACAACTCGTCGGCCTCCGTCAGCGCCCGGATGAAGAAGCCCTCGATAACCGAGGCGAGCAGGTCGTCCCGGGTGGGAAAGTTCCGGTAGAGGGTGGCGTTGCCGACACCGGCGCGCAACGCGATCGCGTCGAGCGAGGCGAACACTCCGTCCGCCTCGAACGCTTCGCGTGCTGCCGTCAGGATCGCGTCGCGGTTGTGCTGCGCGTCGGCGCGAAGCGGGCGTGCTGTACCCAGGATCACTCCTCATTGACTAACCGGAGTGCATCCCCACATACTCCGTAACGGGGAAGCTCCCCACTTATCGAAGGCGTCTATATGCCCTACGACGACCTGACCGGTCTGCGGATCACGGTGGACAACGGTGTCGCAACCGTCACCCTCGACCACCCGCCGCTGAACCTGATGGACGGAGTCCTGCTGCCGTCACTGCGCGGCTTCGTCAACCGGGTGCGCCACGACACCGGCGTCCGCGTCGTAGTGTTCGACAGCGCCGACCCGGAGTTCTTCAGCGCGCACGGCGACATGGCCTACCTCACCGACCCGGAAGCGCTGCCCGCCGCCACAGCCGCCGCGATCGCCGCCGCGCCGGACGTGCCCGTCCCGGACGGCATGAACATCCTGGAGGCCGTGAGCGACGAGGTGCGCAGCCTGCCGCAGGTCACCATCGGCAAGATCGCCGGCTTCGCCCGGGGCGCCGGCAACGAGTTTCTCATGTACCTCGACATGCGGTTCGCGGCGATCGGCCGATCCGGCCAGGCCCAGCCCGAGGCCGTGATGGATATCCTTCCCGGCGGCGGCGGAACGGTGAACATGGCCCGTCTGCTCGGCCGGGCACGGGCACGGGCACGGGCCCTGGAACTGCTGCTCGGCAGCGAGCTGGTCGACGCCGAGCTGGCCGAACGCTACGGCCTGGTCAACCGTGCGGTCCCCGCCAACGAGATCGACGCCTTCGTCGACCGGCTGGCCCGCCGGATCGCTCGACTGCGCCCCGAGGTCGTCGCCGCCATCAAGGCCACCGTCGAGACCATCACCCCGAAAATCCCCCACCAGGCGTACGCCGTGGAGAACGCCGCCCTGTTCTCCCTGTTCACCGACGATATGGTCGCGTCGGCCCACAAGCAGCTCGCCGCGGGCGTGCAAACCCGGGAGGGCGAACGCGACCTGGAGCGCATCCTCGACAGCCTCTGATCAGAAGCTATGCCATATCCCCAAGAGCCAGGGATGGGCTGGCGGCAGTGTGAGCAGAGCCGAGGGTCCTGACGAACAGAAGGATGACCGCAGCCGTACTGCTCACCGCCGCGGCCACGTAAGCAGGCATGGCCACAGCAGTACCCGCCAGTGCGGGAGGAGTCGGCGACTCCCCTGTCCCCGGCCTTCGGGACCGACTGCGCCAACCTCAACACCGGTGACTAACTGATCGTTTCAGAATGAGGTTCTGAGTCGCCTCAAGCAGATGATGCTGCAGGCGAGTTGGAGGAGTCCCAGGTGGAGGTCGGCGCGTATCTCGTAGCGGATGCGGAGCCGTTTGAACTGGTGGAGCCAGGCAAAGGTCCGCTCGACAACCCACCGGGTCTTGCCCAGGCCGGAACCATGCGGGGCTCCACGGCGGGCGATCTTGGGTGTGATGCCGCGGGCTCGGATGAGACGGCGGTACTTGTCGTAGTCGTAGCCGCGGTCGGCGAACAGCCGCCGGGGCCGGTGCCGGCCGCGCAGACCACGGATACGGGGCATCGCGTCCAGCAGGGGCATGAGCTGAGTGACGTCGTGACGGTTTCCGCTGGTCAGAGAGACAGCGATCGGAGTTCCGTTCCGGTCGACGATGAGGTGGTGCTTGCTGCCCGGCCGCGCTCGGTCAACCGGCGAAGGTCCGGTGTGAGCCCCCCTTTGAGGGCCCTGACGTGCGAGGCATCGATCGCCGCGTCGTCCATCTCCAGCAGTCCCTCTCCACGAAGTTCTGCCGGCAGGACTTCGTGCAGACGGGGCCACACACCGGCCTCGGTCCAGTCCCGCAGACGACGCCGGGCCGTCACCCCACTGCACCCGACCAGCTCAGCGGGGACGTCTCGCCAGCTCACACTCTTGCGCAGCACGTAAACGATCCCACGCAGAGCAGCACGGTCATCGGCAGGCAACCGCCCCGGGTAGCGGTGCCGACGCGGCGCACGAACCGGCAGCAGCGGAGACACACGTTCCCACAGGTCATCAGACACAAGATCAGCAGACACCCAACAGATCCTGCCGACACATCACCCAACTGCCAAGGGGTACATGAGACTTCATTCTGAAACGATCAGTTAGACCGAAGATCGAAACCGCCATACCCGGGACAGACAACACCGGGCGGTGGTAGATGACAGCAGGCCGGGCGGCGAGAAGGCCAGCCAGAAGTCCAAGATCACGTCATGGCCCCTTTTACAGGCACCTTGGCTGAACCCCTAGTAGCCGTGCTCGCACTTCGTGCCGGGTTTGTAGGCCTCCGGGCACAGAGAAACCCTGCCCCGCACAGGAGTAGAAGCGGCGCAGCCACAGGCACACAGCCGCGCGCAGGTTGGTCGTGCGTGAGGGCCCGGGGGCCTTGATGGTCCCGGGCCCTCGTTCACGAGGCCGTCGTCGCTGGCCGTCGTGCGTGACACATGCTCATTCCACCTGGGGGTGAGATGAGTGGAAGTGGTAGCGGAAGTTGTTCTCTGGGTCAGGTGAAGGGCCAGGGGCTCTGGGAGAGCCAGGTGGCCGAGCCGATGCCGGAGACGCAAGCCGCTGTCCAGGCTGCCCAGCGGCGGGTGGAGAGTTCTTCGACCGCCTTTGCGGTCTCCGAGCCGAGCAGTACCCCGAACATGAGGGTGAGGAAGAGGTCTCCCCACCCGATGGCGGGTCGCCCGATGATGAGCCATCCTGCCGCGCAGGCAATCAGGCATGCGGCCATGTAGGCCCAGGGTGTCGTAGTGGTTCTGGCTGTTGCGTAGGTCCGCTTGCGGTGCAGCAGGATCACGATGATCTGCGCGACGGCGGTTGCTATGGCGATCACTAGTGCTCTACCAATCAGAACTTGCAGGCCTTTTTGACGGCGGGGATTCCGAGCAGGGCGGCCACTGCCTTGCGGTGGGCGGAGGTCAGTTTGCGTCGCTTGGCGTAGGTCTGGATGAGCTTTGCGGCCTTCTTGACACCGATCTTCTTGATCAGCTTGACGGCTGTGATGACGCGCTTGGAGCTTCCGGCCGGCGTGAAAGTGAAGATGAACCCGGCAACAGCCGCGGAGCACTTGATGATCTTCTTGGTTGTCGACCACCACGAGGGGTCGATCACGATGGGGAAGGCGCTCTTGGCGTCGAATTCAACGTGCTGCACCAGCTTGTTGCCGACAACCTTGTAGCTGGTGGGGATGTCGTTGCCCTTGGCGTCCTTGGCCCAGGGGGCGTCGAAGAACCCAGCGGCGTCCGTGGTGGGAGCCTTCTCGGCGTCCTGGTCGCCCAGGGCGTAGAGCGAGACGGATCCGTCGTCGTGGGTGACGGCGGACATCCCGGAAGGGATGGTGAAGTCGGTTTCGTAGTCGTGTGGGGCGCTGCTGTTCTTGAGGATGTCCAGGGTGCGGGAGGCACCGTCGGCGGTGGGCTGGACCACGGTGTCCACGGGGCCGGAAGAGGTGTAGACGACATTTCCGCCGACCTGGGTGCCCTTGGTGCTGGCCACGGGGATGGTCAGCTTGTTAGGCATCAGTTCGTTCTGGACGTTGATGGCGTTGTTCTGGCCGTCCCAGGGAACGGAGACGACGTTCTCCTCGGTCACCGCGATGGAGGCGTAGGTGGAGTCCGAGGACGTTGCCGCGGTGATGTCGGCGGCGTCGGAATGGGTGTTCGCAAGCCCCAGCGCGTTCTCGGCGGCCGTAGGCTTCCACGAAGTGTCCACGGTGAAGCGCACCGGGTCCGACCAGCCGTTGGCGTAGTGGGTGCCGTCGTAGCTGGTGGTGCGGAAGCTGTAGGTCTTGCCCGTGGTCAGCTTGCCGGCGGGGACTGTCACCTGCGAGGTGCTGTTGGCGGGAGCAGGAGCGGCGTTGAACATCACCACGACCTTGCCCGTGGCCGTGTCCGTGATCTCGTAGGTGCCGGTGATCTCGTCCTCGCCGTTGGGGTCGACGGTCGAGTATCGAAGGACCGGCGTGGTGGTGTTCACCTTGAAGATGCCGCCGCTGGAGATGAACGGGGCACCTGCCTGCAGGTTGGCGCCGTTGAGGGGACGGTAGTTGTATGTCACCTCCAGCGTCGGGATCTGGTCCTGGTTGGTGGCGTTGGCCGAGTAGAACCGCTTCCAGGCGTACGTGTCGGACTCATCAGCGGCCTTGAGCGCGACGGAACCGGTCTCGGCTTTGGCCGAGGCCCACGTCTGAGCCAGCCTGGTGATGTCGGCGGTGGCCCATCCGGCGTTGTTGCAGGTTGCTGACTTGGTATCCGTGGAGGTGGCGGTCTTCTCCAGGAGCTGCGGCTGCTTGGTCCAGCGAGTGTTCTTGTCCGCTGCTCCAGAGGCCCACACTTCCCAGCCGCGCTTCTCGCACGACCAGGAGTGGTAGTTCCACAGCTTCAGGGACGCCTTGGAGACCAGGGCATCGGAGAAGTTCTCCGTGCGGAAGGTGAGGAACGACCGGGCGACGCGCTTGGTGCTGCCCTCGTAGTCACCTGGCCAGCCGACCTTCAGATCGGTGTTCGCGGACTGGTCCGTTGTGTCACCGCCCTGCACGAACGTGTCGAAGAGGACATCGAGTGCGTCCGTCGCGGGATCGATGGTGACGGGGTACTGGGTTGCCGTGTCGGTCAGCCACTGCGTGTCGGGTCGCAGCGTGAGCTGTGCGACGTTCCCGGACTGGGTGACCTCCATGGCCACCTTGCGCCGGTTGGTGTGTTCACCGGAGCGAGGATCGACCTGCGCGTCCCACATGGTCGGGGCAGGCATGACGGCAATGATCTCCCCTGAATCGCCCACGAAGTCGATGCCGCCGCCGGCGTTGGCTATCGCATTCATGCCGTCGGGCAGAACGATCGGAAGCGAGAGGGGGGCGCCGTCCCGCGGCGCCTGGCGCAGTTTCAGGTACTGCTCGAAGCCGGTGCGGGTCGCTTCGACGATCAGGTCACCGCCGGGAACGGCGTTCGCATAGGTCGCGGTGTTTCCCGACAGCTCGGGAGTGGGCAGCTCGCCCTTCCACTGCACCGCGATACGCGATGCGCCACTGCCCAACGAGACCAAATCCCTTGCCGAATCCTGCGGGGCCGCCGCCGCGGCCTTCAGCGAGCGCGACAGGGAACCCCCCTTGCCCGCGAGCCTGAGACCTTCCGGGTGTGCCTTGGCGACCACATCGCCATCGGACTCCCGCCGCAGGTCGACATCCACGTCCACCCAGCGACCGTCCTGGATCATCCGGACGGGCCCCGCAGCGGTCTGACGCGTCAGGGTCCCATCCGGATTGGCGTAGACGGTGTCGGTCTCCGTCCGCATCTGCAGGACCTCTACTTGCCGGTCCTGCACCTTCGCGGACGTCATCGCCGCTTCGACGCTCTCCGCCTCCGAAATCGGATGGGCCTGCAGCGCCTCCACTGACTCCGCGAGAGAGGAGAGAGCTTCCCCGGCTCTCGCGCTGGCCGAGTCGTCCGCCGCAGGTTGCCCCGCCGCTACGGCGACGTTCGGCGTGGCCAGCAAGACCGCTCCGGCGGTCAGCATCGCGATGCCGCTGGCACGCAATGTGTTCTTCATCGTGGTTCTCCCCAAGAGCGCGCCACGCCGCCTTCGGACGTGCCCCCCGGCGACAGCGCGCTTGATCGTTAGCGGCGAAATATAACCATGCTTGACACAAACTTGGCGAATCCTTCACGTAAAAATCACTTCTGTACTATTGATTAATGGAGGCTCAACGTACGCAACTACGCGTTCTGGAAAGCTGGTTCAATCTCGGCCCAGTGTTCCGCCACGAGATCCCAGCCCCGGACACGGTCTCTGCCCGACATGGGTGAGGGGTACGCAACCTGCGGACTGCGCCACGCCCGCCCCCGCCCTCGCGCCGAGCCGACGCAGCGGCTCGATGACCTTCATGCCCTATGCATCACACCCGGACAGGCCTCGGCTTGGCTTCTGCGCGGTGCGCCACCTGTCGGTGCTCGTGGACCGGTTCGTACGGGGGCGCTTGAGGCGAGCTGTCGATGGGGAGATATGGCCGGTCAATCGCACGCCGGCTTGCCGCCCTGCGAAGCCGCGCCCGGCGACGAGACGGTCTGGTTCCGCGACGCCGGACCTCGACGCTGAGCGGGCGGCCTACGCCTGGGACGCCGTCACGGCCGCGCTCGGCAACCACCCGCACTTCATCTGCGCGGTCCTCGAACAGCCCTCCTTCCGGCCGCTCAACATCGACACCAGCACCGCGCTCACCCGCACCGGCAACGCGTACATCCTCACGCTGACCGCCCGCTACCGCCCCGGCCTCCCGGTCGGCCTGGGCGAGGCGACGCACGTCACGAACCCGGTGTTCGACCCGAAACTGCCCGGCTCCTGGCTGGTCGACCTCAGCCACGTGAACCTGTCGAAGGTGAAGGCGGCAAGGAGTCGGTGAAAGCTGGACGGCAACCTGCTGCCGAGCCCGTTCACACCGAAGGGTGAGACGCCCGAGGGCCCAGCCTAAGAAGTCATCTCATTGGGGTGACTCGGTATTCTGTGAGTCATGGTGGGGATCGTTGAGCGGCTGGTGCCGGACGAGTTGTGGGGGTTGTTCCAGCGGGTGGTGCCGGAGGCGCCGTCGCGGCCGCAGGGCGGTGGTCGGCGTCGGCACGGCGACCGGGAAGTGCTGGCCGCGATCGTCTTCGTGGCCACGTCGGGTTGTGCCTGGCAGCAGTTGCCTTCGGCGTCGTTCGGCCCGTCCGGAGCGACTGCCCACCGGCGGTTCTCGGAGTGGTCGAAGGCCAGGGTGTGGGCCAAGCTCCACCGCCTGGTCCTCGACGAACTCGGTGCGCGCGGCGAGTTGGACTGGTCGCGTTGCGCGATCGACTCGGTGAACATGAGGGCCCTGAAAAGGGGGATCTGGCGGGTCCGAATCCTGTCGACCGGGGCAAGTACGGCTCGAAGATCCACCTGATCACGGAACGGCCGGGTCTGCCCATATCCGTCGGCATTTCCGGAGCCAACCTGCACGACAGCCAGGCCCTGATCCCACTCGTGAAGGGCATCCCGCCGATCCGCTCGCGCTGCGGCCGGCGACGGCGTAAGCCCGGCAAACTTCACGCCGACAAGGGCTACGACTACGCCCACCTGCGGCGATGGTTACGCGAGCGCGGCATCACCCACCGCATCGCCCGCAAGGGAGTCGAGTCCTCGCAACGGCTGGGCCGCCACCGCTGGACCGTGGAACGCACCATGTCCTGGCTCGCCGGATGCCGCCGCCTCCACCGCCGCTACGAACGCAAGGCCGACCACTTCCTCGCCTTCACCAGCATCGCCTGCACCCTCATCTGCTACCGCATACTCACCAAATGAGACAACTTCTAAGCGACCCGACTCCAGAGTCGGGGTCGCTTTTGTCATGGCGTGGTGCAGAGGAAGCAGCCCTCCCAGTGCGGGAGCGCGCTAAGGATCCGGTGTTGTGAGCATGAGGCCATCGCGCGTTCGTCCGGTCCGGGGAAGGCTCCGACGAGATGGGTGTCGCCGGCCGTTGGAAATGCCTCGACCATGGCTTTGAACTGGCTCAGATAGCGACGGGCGAAGGGAGGTTCGTAACCCAGCTCGTTCCAGCGATGGCGGCTCAACGCAAGCGCGGTGGCGCGCAGCACGAAGTCCTTCGACCGGGCCCGACTCCGCGGAGTTGCGCCCCATGCGATGTCTTGCAGGTCGAATCCGACAGCTCCTCGCCCCATCATGTTTTGGTCCTGCAGTGTCAGAAGAGCCGCGAAGCGGTAGTCCCACACGTCATCGGCAAGATCAGATACCGCCAGCATCAGCACGTCGATAAACACCTCCGTGCCGCTGTTGGACAGGTACAGACTCTGTTCCCCACCACCAAATACGTTCCCCACCGGGCCACGGTACGACGCCTCGGTGCTGCGGTTTTGCGAGGGATCAACCGACTGAAACAGCACCGGGCGGTGGCCACTCGCTACGACAAACGCCGCTACGTCCACCTCGGCACCGCAACCGTGGCAGCCATCGCCGTCTGGCTCCGAACCTGGAAGATCCGCTGCACATCCGAGCCACGCGGAGTGAAGACCTTGGGTGCCGTCCGGTTCGCCTCCTCACGGCTCATCCCCTCGGCGACCAGGCGGTTGCGCCCCTGGCTCCACCGCTGATGGGCGTCGTGTTTAGGGCCGAAGGCGAAGTTGAAGCAGGCGCGGGATGCGTTGGCGTAGCGGTGAAGGACCAGTAGTTGGGCGGGGGTTGGGTCGAGTGGTTCGCGGACGACGATGGTGGTGGTGACCGTGGCTACGATCACGACAAGTACCGTCGGCTCGTCTGGGACCTCGGCGTGAAGCCGCTGATCGCCCGCCGGGGCACCGAGCACGGTTCCGGCCTGGGCACCCAACGCTGGGTCGTGGAGCGCGCGTTCGCCCACCTGCACTCGTTACGTCGTCTGCGGATCCGCTGGGAGACACGCGACGACATCCACGAAGCCTTCCTCACCCTCGGATGCGGACTCATCTGCTGGCGACGCCTGAAGCATCACGGTAGGAAGTGTCAGGTGATGTCGTCGACAAGAGCCTCAAGGCGGCGCTCTCCGTCGCGGGTGTGTGCGCCGGCGGCCAGTGCAGCCTTGGCAAGACGGGCTGCAGGGGGCTCACTGAAGAGTCCACTGAGGAGCTCGTTGGCCTTCCGCAGGCCGTGAGTGGTCGACTCGACCGCGGTGTCGACCGCTTCGGTCGCGGCACGGGCGACACCGGGCGGCAGAGCGGCGATGCGGGCGGCGAGGGCGTCGACGACGTGGTCGAGTTCGGCGTCCGGCACGGCCCGGTTCACCCAGCCGATCCGTTCCGCGGTCGCGGCATCGATCAGCTGCCCGCCAAGGATGATCTCCAGGGCGCGGGCGCGGCCCACGAGACCGGGCAGGTACGCGGTGCCTCCCGCGCCCGGAATGATTCCCAGCCGGCACTCCATCTGGGCCATTCCGGCGCGCTCCAGTGATGCGAACCGCATGTCCATCGCGGACAGCAGTTCCGCACCGCCGCCGCGCGCCAGTCCGCGCAGCTTGGCGATGGTGATCTGCGGCAGTGACCGGATGCGTTCGTGGAGCCGCATCATCGGGTTCAGGGTCTGGTCCTGTCCGGGTGCGATGGGCAGGCCGACGAACGTCGCGGGGTCGTCGGCTGCCGTCATGTCGCCGTGCGCGATGAAGAGGTCCGGGTCCGCGCTGTCGAAAACGATCACCCGGATGTCGTGGTCGCCGGACATGGCGTCCGCGAACCGGTCCAGGTCGGTCATCAGGGCGGCGTCGAGCAGATTGATGGGAGGGTTGTCGATCACGACGTGTGCCACGCCGCTGGTGAGAGAGATCTTGAGGGTCGAGTACGCGTCGGTCATGATTCCCGTTCCGCCGTCAGGCCGTCGTCGGTAAGTATACGAGGTATACCTAGTAGTGCGGATACACTTCAACGAAATCAGGTATCGCGAGGGAGACCGCCGTGCCCGAAGTGGAGCTCAACGGCGCTGGCCGGCAGTTGCTCGACCAGCTCTTCGACAAGTGGTCCTTACTGGTACTGGCCGCATTGTGCGACCGCCCCCGACGCTTCAACGAACTCCGGCAACACATGCCCGCTGTCACCCCGAAGTCACTGACCGCCTGCCTGCGACGACTGGAGCGCAACGGCATGGTCGAGCGAGCGGTCGTGTCCACGGATCCGGTGGCGATCGAGTACCGGATCACCCCCCTGGGCCGGACCCTTCGGCCCCCTGTGCACGCCGTACTGGAATGGGCCGTCGGTCACCTCGACGCGGTCGAAGCCGCCCGCTGTCACTACGACGAGCGACGTGTGGACAAGTGATATCCGGGCGTGCCTGGCGCAGGGCGGCGCCGGGAGGACTTTTCCAGCTGGTCGTGCCGGGCCGTTCGGTGTGTGCGGCCAGAGTCAGACCCGTACCAACGATCGCCCAGCAGATCCGGGCCAATATCCAGGATGAGGTCGGCCCTCGCCGCACCATCGCGACGCTCCGCCTGCGCGGAGACTACCTATCGCCCCGAGCGGGTCAACGCTCCGGCGCGGTTTACCTCCGCCCGAGCGGGGGTGGACCGGGCAAGCACGTGACTGTGCTCGCCCCCAGCGGGGGTCCCCGTCGCGCCAACCGCCCTGGCCGTCGGCACTCTAGGGTCCGGGCTGAGGGGAGTGGCGGATGGGCTGTGCTGCCCGAGATTGCGTAGCTGCCCAGATGGCGAGGAGTTTGAGCCGGTCCTCGGATGCGGTGCCGGGTTCGGCGGTGTAGATGATCAGGTCGTGCACGGCTCGGTCCGACAGGTGCAGGTTGAGGGACTGGAAGGCCAGTTCCAGGTGGCCGACCTCGGGGTGCTGGAGCTGTTTGACGCCGTCGTGGCGCATCAGAACGTCGTGCGCGGCCCATCGGCTGCGAAACTCGGGGCTGAGGGTGGACAGCTCGCCGACGAGTCCGCGCAGGGCCCGGTCGCGAGGCTCGCGCGCGACCTCGGCACGCAGCAGTGCGGCGGTGGCGACGCCGGCGGCGTCCCAGTCGACGAAGAAGTCATGTGCACCGGGATCGAGGAAGATGTAGCGAGCGATGTTCGGGCGGCCGTGCTTGTCGACGGTGGCGCTGTCGAACATCGGTGCGAGTAGGGTCCGGGCCAGTGGGTTGCCGGCCACGATGTCCGTGCGGCCGTTGCGTACGAATGCCGAGGACGTCGTCATGGAGTCGAGCAGCCACTGGACCCGGGGCGGGACCTCGACGTCCCTGCGACGCGTCGGCGTGCGGCCGCCGTGCCGCGATGACCGGGCCAGGTCGAACAGATAGGTGCGTTCGTCGTCGTCCAGTCGCAGGGCGCGAGCAACCGCGTCGAGAACAACTTCGGACACGCCGCCGATGTGACCCTTCTCCAGCCGCGTGTACCACTCCGTGCTCACGCCGGCGAGGACGGCGACCTCCTCGCGCCGCAGTCCGGCGACCCGGCGACGGGCGCTGGTCGGAAGTCCGGCCTGCGCGGGGGTGATTCTGGCGCGTCGGCTGGCAAGGAAGTCCCGGATTTCGCCGCGGCTTCCGGGCTGTTGGTCCATGTCATTCAGGGTAGCCGCTGGTCTCTGCGCGAGGGGGGCTGAGGTTATACCCCCCATAAGCGCGACCTTCTCCGTTGGCGGTGATCACGGTCTCCTGGGATCGGACGTTCCGACACGAAGCCAGAGCAACGGAGATAAGACATGACGAGCAACACGCTGACTGTGCCGGCGGTGGCGTTGGGCACGTGGGCCTGGGGAGACAGCGGCCGGCCGGGCGACGGCTACTTCGGAAGCCGGTTGAGCGAGTCCGGTCTGCGAGAGGTCGTCGAGAAGGCTCAGTCGAACGGGTTCACCTTGTGGGACACCGCCGTGGCGTACGGCATGGGCCGCTCGGAGACGGTCCTCGCCCAGGCACTGGCGGGCCATGACCGCAGCGAGTACCAGCTGTCGACGAAGTTCACCCCGCAGATGGCGGGCGACGGCGACGATCCGGTCGCCGACATGCTGGAGCAGAGCCTCGACCGAATGGGCACGGACTATGTGGATCTGTTCTGGATCCATAATCCTGCCGACGTGGCACGGTGGACGCCGTCTCTGATCCCGCTGCTGGGGAGCGGCAGAATCAAGCATGTCGGCGTCTCGAACCACAACATGGAGGAGATCGCTCTTGCCGATCGGATCCTCGGCGAGGCCGGCTTCCGCGTGGAGGCGGTCCAGAACCATTTCAGCCTCCTGTACCGGGGCTCTGAGCGCACGGGCATCCTCGATTACTGCCGCGAGCACGACGTGCGGTTCTTTTCCTACATGGTCCTCGAGCAAGGAGCGCTGACCGGCAGGTACAGTCCGGCCAATCCGTTGCCGGAGGGCAGCAGCCGGGCAGCCGTCTACAACGGCATCCTGCACCGACTGCAGGCGCTGACGGACCGGATGGGGGCGATCGGCGAGGATCGAGGTGCGTCCGCCGCCGAAGTCGCCACCGCCTGGGCGATCGCCAAGGGGACCACCCCGATCATCGGGGTCACGAAGGCGGGTTACGTCGACGGGTTGGTTCGAGCTCGCGGCATCGAGCTCGCCGGCGCGGAGATCGCGGAACTGGAGGCGCTGGCGGATGCCGCAGACGTCGACACGCGCGGCTGGTGGGAGCACGAAATGTAGTAGCAGTCGTCGGACTCCTCCAAGACGCTTGCGGCCGGCCGCACGGCACGCTCGCCCGGCGTCGCCGCCCCACTCCGGACAGCCCCGTCGTTCTGGATGAGGGCTCGACCGTGATCTGGCATGAGCAGTACGACCGCTTTATCACCCGGATGAACAAGGCCCTCGGTAAGGCCGGCGCCGAATGCAGAGTCGGACGGCACGAAGGCAGGCCGGCGCGTTTCCAGCTCGCAGCCTGGCCCCACGGGCCGTTGATGGCCCTGCGGAGCCCCAGCTATCTGAGCGCAGCGGAGCAACGACGTGATGATGACGAACCCCGACATCGTCTTCTCGACGGACCCTTGTCACGGACTGGTGGCGCGAAGCGGTTGGGAGCAGGAAGAAGCTCGATCCGTGCTCCGCGATCTCGGCTGGGAGTGGTCGGAGGAGCCGCATGCTCTCGTCCCGCCGGACGACATGCCGGAGATGGACGCGGGTGTTCAAGCAGTGGAGGAGCTGGACCTGCACGGGCATCGCACCGGATGCGCGGTGGGGCCGTACGGTGCGATGCGCCTGTATCTGGGATGCGCCGAGCAGATCTTTACGAAATTGCTGGCAGGGTCCGTGCCTGTGCGATCGAAGGCCGAGGGCCGAGACGGTGGTCACGCCGCCCCCCCGACCGGCAGGGGGCCCTCGGGCGGTGGAACGCATTCGGTGGCGACCCGCGGCGGACGCTGCCGGGAGGCCGACTCGAACATCGGGCCCAACTGTAAGCGTGTACAAAGAACTTGACGCGTGAATCCGGGCGCGAACGGATTTCTCGTCACGTCGGTCATGACTGAACCTCTACGCCCGGCGAGACCCGCCTTTCGAGTTCTCAGGCGAGCGGGCGGGCGCCGGGTGGCCGGGGCGGCGGAGCGGGGGACCGGAGGATGGCTCCGCGCCCGTGTGCTCCTGGCCTGCGCTCCTGTCGGCCGACCGGGGTGGTTCAGTCGGCCGGGTGGTGATTCAGCAGGCCTGCGATCATGGTCGCGGCGTGCCAGCGCTCGAACGCCTCGTGGCTCCAGCCGCGCTCCTGCGTCAGGCGCCGGTAGTTCGTCGGCTGGATCTGAAGCCAGAGGATGTCGCCCGCGGCCTTGGGCGAGACGTCGCGCCGCAGCAATCCCGTGGCGGCCACCGCCCCCGCGATGGCGCGGGCGCACTCCAGCAGCTCCTGCTGGCTCGATTCCTGTAGCTGTGCCAGTTCGGGGTCGGTCGTCGCGGCTTGTTCGAGCGCGAGCTGCAAGGGCCCGAGCCGACGCGATATGGCGGCGGTGAAGGCGGCGAACTCCTTGAGCAGCCGGTGCGCGCCAGGGGTCGCCAGGAGCTGCTCGAAGCGTTCGTCGTTTGCGGTGAGACGGCCGCCCGTGGCCGCGTGCATCCGGGCGAGGGTGAACAGTTGAGCCTTGCCGCCGACTCCGAAGACGGTGGCACGTGAGACCCCTGCGCGGGCGGCGATCAGTTCGATCGTGGCCCCAGCGTAGGCCTTCTCCGCGAACACCTCGGCGGCGGCGGCAACCACGGTTTCGCGTGTGCGGTGCGCGGCCTCCTCCCGTACCGCCGAGCGGTACGCGCGCTGGGTTCCCTTGACGCCTGTCATGATTTCACTACACTCACCATCTATTCAACAAACTTACGGTCCAGTCAATTCTACGGACAGGGGAAGGCTTTGTCGACAGTGGAGTTCCTCAAGGAGTGGCGCGTGCTCGGCTTCGGCAAGCACCCGGAGATCGGCGCGGTCGTCCAGGCGCGCCTGCGGAAGGCCGGCCTGGCGGCCGACATCATGGTCCTTCCCGACGACGAGAGCGGTGACGCCGAACTGGCCGCGAGGCTGGGCAAGGCCGAGTACGACGGCGTCGTGATCGGTAGCTTCATCAGCGGCCAAGACCCGAATCTTCCGCCGACGGAGCAGACGACCTACTGGTTCAACCGGGTCCTCAACGTCATCCACGCGCACGCGCCGGCCGCCCGGATCATCCTGGTCCGCAACCCGGACGACGCACTGGCCGCGATAGCCCGCGTGCTCGGCTGAACGCAGTGTCGTCGCTGGGTGTATTGATCACGGACGTTGTTGACACGGGGGTCTTGATCAAAGGCGAAGACCTCCGGTGTGGTGGAGGTGTCTAGGCTCCACACCGCACACGGAGGTCTTCGTGTCCCACCGTAATGCCCGGCTGACGGTCTTCGGGAGGCGTCTGCTGGTCGAACGCGTCGTGTCAGGGCGTCCTGTCGCTCATGTGGCCGCTGAGATGGGTATCTCTCGGGCCACCGCCCACAAATGGGTCCGCAGGTGGCGCACAGAGGGTGAGGCCGGTCTGGCCGACCGCTCCAGTCGGCCCCACACGACACCCCACCGCACGCCGACCGCCACCGAGCAGCGTGTGTGTGAACTGCGGCAGGCCCGCAAGCTGGGACCGGCCCGGATCGGACCGGTCCTGGGCCTGCCCGCCTCGACCGTCCACCGGATCCTGACCCGCCACCGCGTGAACCGCCTCGCCTGGATCGAACGGCCCACCGGGCAGGTCATCCGCCGCTACGAACGCGAACGGCCCGGCGAACTTCTCCACGTCGATGTGAAGAAGCTCGGCAGGATCCCTGACGGCGGCGGCCACCGCGTCACCGGCCGCGAGGCCGGACGGCCCGTCCGCGGCATGGGATACGACTACGTCCACTCCGCGATCGACGTCCACTCCCGCCTCGCCTACAGCGAAATCCACCCCCATGAGAAAGTCGCCACCTGCGCGGGCTTCCTGACCCGGGCCGCGGCCTTCTTCGCCGCCCACGGCATCACCCGCATCGAACGCGTCCTCACCGACAACGCCTGGTCCTACCGCAAGGGACTCGCCTGGAAACAGGTCCTCGCCGACCCCGGTGTCACCGGGAAACTCACCCGCCCATACCGGCCCCAGACCAACGGCAAAGTCGAACGCTTCAACCGCACCCTCGCCGACGAATGGGCCTACCAGCGGCCGTACACCACCAACACCGAACGCACCGCGGCCCTGGCAGACTTCCTCCACACCTACACCACCACCGCTGCCACACCGCACTCAACGGCCAGCCACCCGTCAGCCGCGTGAACAACGCTACGGGTCAATACACCTAGATGATCAATTCCAAGGGGGCGCTGAACGGTGCCCACTTCTTGATGGCGAAGGATGAGCCGTCACGGCGGACCTCAGCGGCTCCAGGTCCGGTGAAGTGCGCAGGGATGAGTGGGGCGTTGGTGTCCGCTGCGTATTCAAGGACACGCCGACGGGAGTTCGCCGCAGCCTGCTGATCCTCGCTCAGGCACGTATCGACGTGCGGCTCGAGGATCTGCAGGGGAGTGTGGAGCAAGTCTCCGACAAACAGGGCCCGTTCGGTACCGGACCGCAAGTGAAGCACCGCTGAGCCCGGAGTGTGCCCAGGGGCGGGTTCCAGCTGGAGATTGCCGTCGGTGCGATGAGAGGTCTCCCACAGCAGGGTCTGGCCGGCGCGGTGAACGGGATCGATGCTGTCCTCGAACATCGGCCCGTTGGCGACGCCGGCGTTGACCCCGCCGATGCCTCCCCGCTTGGGTACGCCATTCCTGGGGTTCCAGTACTCGAAGTCATCCCGGTGGATCAGATAGGTGGCGTTGGGGAATGTCGGCACCCACTCACGGTCGTGCAGCGTGGTATTCCAGCCCACGTGGTCGGCGTGTACATGGGTGTTCACCACGACATCCACGTCCTCGGGTCGCACGCCTGCTGCCGCCAGGCGGTCGATGAAGTCGGTCTCCAGATGGGTCCACGTCGGCATGTACGAGCGTTCCTTGTGGTTGCCGAGCCCGGTGTCGACCAGAATGGTCCTTCCCTCGCTGCGCACCACCCATGTCTGCGCGGCGGCCAGGTAGTTGTCGGTCTCGCTGTCCCAGAAGTGGGGGGCGACCCACGAGCTGTGCTCGTGCCACTTCTCGGGGGCGAAGTCCGGGAAGACCACCCCGACCGGAGCGACGGGCCCCTGCCACTCCACGATGCGCGTGACCTCGATGTTGCCGATCTCTATCGTTTCCATGTTCTCGAGCGTATGGACGCGTGGCGAGACGGACTATAAGAGATCATGCTTATTTGATACGTGTTCGTCTCACCGCCTATCGTTGCGGGTATGGATGTCCTCAGTGATGTCGTCGCCGCCGTGCGGACCGGCAGCCCGTTCGCCAACCGTGAGGACAGGGAGGGCGTGTGGCGCACGCATTTCGAGCCCTTCGCCGGAGCGGGCTTCCACGTTGTCCTGCAGGGGGCCTGCCTGCTCGTGCCCGAGGACGGGCCTGCGGTACACCTCACCACGGGGGACGTCGTGCTCACTCCGCACGGAACCCGACACACCCTGACCGACCCCGGCCGCGCCGGCGCGCAGGGGTCGACGGCCCTTCTGTGTGGCGGCTACCAGCTGGACCGCTCCCGGCCGCACCCCTTGCTGGGCACCCTGCCGGAGACCATCCATCGTCCCTCCCAGATCGGACGACATCAGGACCTACGTGCCGCTGTCTCCCTGCTCGGCGCCGAGCTGCAGAACCCCCGGCCGGGCACTGACGCCGCCCTGCCCGCCCTGCTCGATCTCCTCCTGCTCTACGTGCTGCGCGCCTGGATCGAGGACGAGTCGGCACGCGGAACCACCGGCTGGCCGACCGCCCTCGCCGACCCGGCGATCGGCAACGCATTGCACGCCATCCACGACGACCCGGCAAAGCCCTGGACTGTCGAGGCTCTGGGCAAAAAGGCGAACCTGTCGCGAGCGACGTTCTCCCGCCGGTTCGCCGCACTGGTCGGTGTACCCCCTCTGACCTACGTCACCTTGTGGAGGCTCACCGTGGCGGCGCGGCTCCTGCGCAACTCCGACACCGCGCTGGCTCCGATCGCCCAACACGTCGGCTACAGCTCCGCCTTCGCCTTCGCCACCGCCTTCAAGCGGGAGCACGGCGTCTCTCCGGGCCGCTACCGGCTGCGGCACCGCGACCAGAGCTAGGTGATCGATTCTAGGGTTTGGCAGCGCGCATGAGGCGAGAAAGCCAACGTCATTGTATGAATACAGAGTTGGACTCTCTCGCAACCGCACTCTATGTGAAGACCGACGATCTACTGATGGGCTCAGCACATCTCGCGCCGTGGCGGCCAGCCGTGGGGATCTCCCCGCAGCTGAGCGACGCCGAGCTGGTCACGCTCGCGATGATGCAGGCCATGCTGGGCTTCACCTCCGAGGCCAAGTGGCTCCGCCACGCCCGCGCTCATCTGCGTCATCTCTTCCCTCATCTACCCAAACAGCCCGGCTACAACAAGCGCCTGCGCAAGGCTGTCGGCCTGCTTCGGCGGATCTCCCGACTGCTGGCCACCGAGACCTCGGTGTGGAGCGACGACGTGTGGATTGTGGACTCCACGCCGGTGGAGTGCGGCCGTTCACGCGAGACCGTCAAACGCTCCGACCTCGCTGGATGGGCCGAGTACGGGTACTGCGCCAGCCACAGCCGCTTCTTCTGGGCACTTCGGCTGCACCTCGTGTGCACCCTTCAGGGCCTGCCGGTCACCTTCGCCCTGACCGGGCCAAGGCCGACGAACGGCAGACCCTGCTGGACCTCCTCTCCGCCGAACCCGGCCTCGTCGTCGCCCGACCCGGACAGACACTGATCGGCGACAAGAACCACTTCGGCCGCGCCTTCGAACACCAACTGGTCGAGCAGGGCGTCCGGCTGCCGCGACCAGCCCGCAAGGGCGAACCCGAACGACCCGGCACACCCATGCTCAAACCGTTGCGGCAGGTCATTGAGTCGGTAAACGAGACCTTCAAGGGCCAGCTCAACCTCGAACAGCACCGCGGACGCACACCCGGCGGTGTCATCGCCCGTGTCATGCAGCGGATCCTCGCGCTGACCACTGCGATCTGGCACAACGACCACACCGCATGACCCGTCCTGCGCTCACTGACCGCCTATGACCACTAACTCTTGGAATTGATCATCTAGCTAGCCACGACGCGAAGTTCCACCGCTCCGGCGTGAAGCAACTCCACCACCCGCTCGTCGGGAACCTGGCCCTGCCGTACGAAGCCCTCGATCTGACCGCTGACCCCGGGCTCCGTATCACCATCTACTCGCCCGAGCCCGACTCACCCGAACGCCAGGCACTCGATCTTCTGGCCAGCTGGACCAGCTCGACCGCACGCGAGCGCTGACAATCGTCACCCCGCTAGCGACCTCACCCGCGATTGATGTGAGGGTCCGTTGGCCTGGTGGTTCGGCTGAAGGGTGGTCGGCAGGAGTGTGTACCCGATGAGTGCCAGTTCTTCTGATGACGCTCTTTGAAAACGGCCACTTGTTGCTCAGAGGCGGGGCGAACCTGCGCTCATGGCTCCTCGGCGGCACCTTGCCCGGGTGTGTATGCCGTCGCGGTGAGTGGCGGGCGCCATCCGTTTCCATCTCATCACGACAAAGACCGTGGCAGTACTAACGTCTCGTGGTTCGGACGTCGTACTCCTCACGGGCGGCGAGGACTTCCTCGATGTACCGCACCGACCACTCCGTGAGCGCCCTCAGGGGACCGCGCAGCGTCTGGCCGAGCGGGGTCAACTCGTACTCCACGCGGGTCGGCACCTCTGGGTACACCGTCCGCAGGACCAGTCCGTCGCGTTCGAGGGTGCGCAGCGTCTGGGTGAGCATCTTCTCGCTCACTCCCGCCACTCGCTGCCGCAGTTGGGTGAACCGGCACGCTCCGTGCTTGCCGAGTTCGCCCAGCACGAGAACCGCCCACTTGCTGCCGATCTGGTCGAGCACGTCACGCGAGGGGCAGCCACGTGCGTACGGGTCCCATGACGGTATGGGCTCGATCACATCCTCGGGGGCCGGCACAGTGCTCACCTCGATACTTTCGTCCGGGTGGCCACCTTACCTTGAAGTGGTTCCTTACCAAAAGAGAGCGACCAGGTCATCCTGGGGTTCGTGCCGCGGGAGGTCCGCGACAGGAAGGGGCGACCCCATGTCAATCGTTGTCACCGGAGCCTCCGGTCAGCTGGGCAGGCTCACCGTCGAAACACTGCTGGCGCGCGGAGTGCCGGCTTCAGACATCGTCGCGACCAGTAGGGATACCGCCAGGATCAAGGACTTCGCCGACCGCGGCGTCGTGGTACGCCGGGCCGACTTCGCGGAGCAGGACAGCCTCGCGGCGGCCTTCGAGGGCGCGGACAAGCTGCTGCTGATATCGACCACGACCGTGGACGAGCGGGTCGCCAACCACCGCCGCGCCATCGACGCCGCGGTGGCAGCAGGCGTGTCGCTGGTGGCGTACACGAGCATGTCGCACGCAAACACGGCCACCACGATCCTCGCCTCCACCCATCGCGCCACCGAGAAATACCTGCGGGAGCGCGCAGTCCCCAGCGTGCTGCTGCGCAACAGCTGGTACCTGGAGAACTACACCGCCCAACTCCCGCTGGTACTGCGCAACGGAGCCGTTGTCGGGTCGGCCGGCCAGGGCAGGATCAGCGCCGCGGCCCGCGCCGACTACGCCGACGCCGCCGCGGTCGTGCTGACCACCGAGGGCCATGCGGGCGAGGTGTACGAGCTGGGGGGCGACGAGGCGTTCACCCTGTCCGAGCTCGCCGCGGCGATCTCGGCCGCCACCGGAAAGCGGATCACGTACAGCGACCTCCCGGCCGACGGACTCGCCCAGGTGCTGACCGGCGCCGGCCTGCCCGCCGAGCTGGCGCACGTCCTTGTCGACGCCGACCTCGGCATGAGTCGCGGCGAGCTGTTCACCGCTTCCGGTGACCTGCGGCGCCTGATCGGGCGGCCGACCACGCCGCCGGCCGACGTGATCGCCGACGCGCTGCGCTGACAGGCCGTCGACCACCGGCTCCGTCTCCCACTCGCCCACGTCGCTCCCGGTCACCCGGGGAAAGGTCCTACACGATGTCCACCCGCACCACCGCGCACCCCACTTGGCGGCGCATGCTCCTCGCCCTCACCGCGACGTCCGCAACCCTGGCGGCCCTCACGCTTCCCGCCACCGCCGCGCCCGCCCACAACCGCGAGGGCAACGGCCACACGATCACGGTCAACGGCAGTCGGGCCTTCCCGGAGAGCGTCGCGGCCGACCGCCACTACGTCTACACCGCCAGCATCGCCGACGGCACCGTCTATCGCGGGCGCCCAGGAGCGAAGACGCTCGACCCCTTCCTGCCGGGCGGCCAGGACAGCCGTACTCAGGCCACCGGGATCAAGACCGCCGGCAACCGCCTGCTGGTCGCCGGTGCCTTCACCGGACGCTTCTTCGTCTACACGAACACCGGGAAACTCGTTTCCTCCTACACCGTCCCCGATACAGGCGGCTCGACCCTCGTCAACGATGAGACCGTCACCCCCGACGGGGACGTCTACATCACCGACTCCTTCCGCGCCGTCGTCTACCGGATTCCGGCCGCCGAGGTGAACGCCCCTGCCACCGGCGCTCATCGGACCCTGGAAGTGGCCTACCGCCTGCCGGACTACGTGGACGGCCAGTCCAACGGCAACGGCATCGTCACCACCCCCGACAGCAAGTCGCTGATCATCGGCTACTGGTACAGCGGCGCGCTCTACCGGCTCACCCTCGCCACCGGCGAGATCCGCAAGATCACCGCACCGGCCCTGGCCAGCGCCGACGGGATAGCACGGCAAGGGAACACCCTGTACGTCGCCCGGTCCGTGAACAACGAGGTCGACGCGGTGCGGCTGTCCGGCGACACCACCCGGGCCGCCGTCGTCTCCGCCCGCACCTACCCCGGGGCCGACACCACCACCGGCGTCGCCGTGAGCCAGGACCAGCTGCTGGTGTCCAACTCCCAGATGGACACCTTCCTTTACGGCGATCCGCTGACCAGCCCGGCCTTCACCCTCGAAAGCCTGCCGCTGCACTGACCCCGCACCGTCGGTTCGGTGCTGTGCTCGCGGCGTCCGGTGTACCGACGCATCGGGGCCCCTGCCGGGGTTCGGTCTTTTCGGCCTCGGCGTAGGCGAAGACATCCTCCAGGGTGCGCAGGCGCAAGTCGGGCCGGTCTGGGACGGCGAAGCCGCGTTCGGCGAGCAGGGGCCTGAGCGCGTTGATCACCCGGCTGGTGCTGGAGGACCCGACCCCGTAGGCCACGGCCAGGGCCTCCTGCGTCAGCCCGGTCCGCAAGTGGACCAGTGTGGCCACCAGCCGTTCAAGGAAGGCGAGTTCGTAATTCGCCCCCGCTCCGGGGCGCCGTCGGCGGGCGCCCCCACGACACGGCACTAGCAGGGCCGCCGAGGGTTTTGGCCCTGGTCACGGTCTTGCCGTTCGTTGAAGGGCTCTCGGACTGGATGAGCAGGTCTGGGCTGGATCTCCTCGGCCTTCTCGCCGTTCGCGCGGCGGCGGAGCACAGTGTGCGACCTCTCGTCGGTGATGACCGGCGGCCGGCTATCTCTTGCCGGTTCGGCAAGAGGAGCGGCATTACTGACGAGGGCGCAGCACGGTGTGCTGGGTGAACACGGAAGAGTTGCTGAAAGAGTGCGATGTCGTTGTTGTCGGCGGTGGAACCGCAGGTCTGTCGGGTGCGCTGACCCTGGCCAGGGCCAGGCGTTCGGTGTTGGTACTCGATACCGGGCAACCACGCAATGCCCCCGCAGACGCGGCCCACGGCCTGTTGTCGTGCGACGGGGTGTCACCACGGGATCTGCTGCGCGCCGGTCGTATCGAAGTCGCCTTCTACGGAGGCACGCTGCTCCAGGAAGGCGCGACGTCGGCATGCCGGACGGACGGCGGGTTCGTCGTGGGCACGCGGAGCGGCCGTACCTTTCGTGCCCGCCGTCTGCTGGTGACGACGGGCCTGGTGGACGAACTGCCGGGGGGAGCCGGGTCTCTTGGCGCGGTGGGGGCGCGACGTGCTGCACTGCCCGTACTGCCACGGCTGGGAAGTGCGGGACAGGACGATCGGGGTGCTGGGCACCAGCGCCGCATCGGTGCACCAGGCGCTGCTGTTCCATCAGTGGTCACCGCGTGTCACGCTGTTCCTTCACTCCGGCCCCGAGCCGAGCGAGGGGCAGTGGGAGCGCCTCGCGGCACGCGGCATCGAGGTCGTGCAGGGTGAGGTGTCCGGCCTGGAAGTCACGGACGATGCCCTGAGCGGTGCCCGGTTGGCCTCGGGCCAGCGTGTCCCCGTGGGCGCGCTGGTGGTGGCACCACGGTTCGTGGCGCGCAGCGAGATTCTCTCCGGCCTGGGAGTCGGTCCGGTGGAACACCCCATGGGTGTGGATACCTGTATTCCCGCCGAACCAGGCGGTGCGACCGAGGCTCCCGGGGTGTATGTGGCGGGACACGTCACCGATCCGATGGGCGGTCCGCCGGCGGCGCAGGCGTCCGGTGTGGCGGCGGCTGCGGCGGTCAACGCCGACCTGGTGAACGCCGACGCCGACGAGGCAGTGGCCCGCCGCCGGTCCGCCCAGGTTTCAGCGCGGCCGATGAGGCGATCGTGTGCGAGCGGGGCCTTGGCGACCGGCGGCACGGCCTGGATTCGATACTGCCCCCCGAATCCGGCCGGTAACGGGAGGGCATGCCCCGGGTGCGCGGGCGTCAGGAGGTGGGGCGGGCGCGAAGGTGGGCGCGTTCGCCCTGCTTGCCGAAGATGACCAGCAGTTCCACCGGCTGGTCGTTGTCGGGGCCCAGCCAGTGCGGGACGTGGGTGTCGGATTCCGCGACTTCCCCCCGCGCCATGACCAGGACGCGGTCGCCGAGGTGAAGGCGGAACCTGCCGTTGAGGACGTAGATCCATTCATAGCCCTCGTGCGTCCGGAGCCCGGGCTCGCCGGCGCTGGGGCTGATGACGAGTTTGTGCGCGTGCGTGCCGCCCGGCCTGCGGGTCAGCGGTACGTACGTCATGCCGCCGCGCGTGACCGGGCGCAGATGAAGGCGGGGATCGCCCGTCTCCGGAGCGCCGACGAGCTCGTCGAGCGGGACGTTGTAGGCCCGGGCCAGGGGCAGCAGGAGTTCCAGGTTTGGTTTGCGGCCTCCGCCCTCCAGGCGGGAGAGTGTGCTTTCCGAGATCCCGGTGAGTTCGGCCAGCGCGGCCAGGGTGATGGCGTGCCGGCGGCGCAGGTCCCGCAGTCGGGGTCCGACGCCTGCCAGCACGTTCTCGAATTCGTCTTCTTCCTGGCAGGCCCCAACGTCGCGCTGTCCGGCGTCGATCCGCGCGACGCCGGAGTGGCCGGCGCCGCACTCACCACCAGCCAGCAGATCGGCGCGACCCTCGGCCCGGCACTCCTCAACACCCTCTACCTCACCGCCATCACCGGCTACCTCGGCCCCCGTGCCCCGGCCAGTGGCGAAGCATCCCGCGCCCTGCAGCTTCAGGGTTTCCTGCACGGCTACCGCATCACGTTCATCGTCGCCGGTGCCCTCCTGGCCGCAGCCGTCCTCGCCCTGACCGTCCTGGTGAAAACGCCCAAGACCCCCGCAGACACACAGCCCACCGCCCCCGTGCCCACAGTGGTGCGGCATTCGTCTTCGGGGCCTGGAATTCGATCGGGTCGGTGCTGAACCTCGCCCTCTACCCGATCCTGCTGGTCGACTACCTGGCCACCGGGGTCCCGGACATCGCCCGCGGGAAGGGGCTGGTGATCGTGGACCTGTTCCACGGCGGTTTCGTCGTGGACTTGCACTGGATCGTCACCGTCGCCCTCATCGTCCCGATGGCGTACCTGAACTACCGTGGCTCCAGGGCGGTGAGCGAGTACTCGGTCGAGATGATGCTGCTGATCCTCGCACCGTTCGCGGTGCTGGCGGTCCTCGGCATCTGGCATGCGGTCGGCAACGGGATCAACGTGCTCTCGCCCTTCATGGTGCCGGGGCAGAGCGTCCACTCGTCGGTGGCCGGTGCGCTCAGCGTGATCGTGTGGCTGTACCTCGGCTTCGACGGCCCGAGCACCGTGCTGGGCGAAGTCGCCGACACGCACCGGACCTACACCCGGGCCCTGGTGATCTCGGTTCCGCTGATCATGGCCGCCTATCTGCTGCCCACCACCGCCGCCATCGGCAGCGGGCCGCACCGGGGCTCGCCCGCCGACTGGGCCCAGGGCGACTTCATCGTGGTCGGCGACGCCCTGGGCGGAATCTGGCTGAAGGTGCTGCTCTCCCTGGGATCGGCGCTCGCCCTGGTGGGGCTGTTCATGGCGATCCTGCTGACGAGCACCCGGGTCCCGCGGGCGCTCGCCGCGGACGCGTACCTGCCGCGCTGGATGGCCCGGGACAGCAGACTTCCCAACGCCGCGTAGTGCGGGCTTGGGGCCGGGTGTCGAGCGGTCGGTGGGGCCAGGATGTCGATCCCGATCGTGGCTTTGCAGGTGGTTCGGTCGATGCTTCCTCGGGCGTTCTGCCTGTGGGTGGGGCGGGCCGTCGGTGGGGCGGCGATCCGGACATCGAACGACGCCCAGATGGCCCGGGCCCTGCTGCAGCACCCCTTCCTCGCCGACTTCGCTGAGCGGCACGGCCTCGGCTTCGCTGACACCACCGGCGAACTCCTGCACGCCATGTACACCGCGACCGGGTTCGCCCCGCAGTCCAAGCCCGTCATCGCGGTTGTGCTGAAGTCCACAACCACAGCCTGAAGGGGTAGGAAATGACGGGAAGTTCGATACCCGAGGAAGAACTCGCATGGCTGGACGCGACGGCTCAAGCCGACCTGGTCCGCCGCAAGGTGGTGTCGCCGACGGAGCTCGTGGAGGCGGCGATCGGACGGATCGGACGGATCGGGCGGATCGAGCGGCTCGACCGCAGGCTCAACGCCGTGGTCACGCCGCTGTTCGAGAAGGCTCTCGCCACGGCGGGTGCGGCCGGGCTGCAGGGCCTCGGCCTGCGGGAGTGCCCTGCCGGCCGGTGGCCAGGTCGGCGGGTACCTTGCCACCGGGCGGCCGTAGCACGGCTTGGTGGTCGGTCGGTCAAAGTTCACTCCCGACCAGTGAGGTCCGACGTGATCACACCAGGCGACCGCCAGTCACTCGGGTGGCGGCCTGCTTGAGCCTGCTGAGCAACGGGACGACCTCGACGTGGGTCACGCCGGGGAGGCTGCCCAACTGCTCAGTGACATAGCTGAAGAGTTCGGTGCTGTCGCGGCAGGTCACTGCGGCCACGATGTTCGCGGCGCCCGTGACCGCGGCGACCCAACTGGTCTGTCGATAAGCGGAGAGCGTTTCGCAGATCGTGACGATGCGGTCCGGTGAGACATGAAGGAGCAGCGTGGCCGAGGTGTGGTAGCCGAACGCTTCCAGCATCACGTCCACGTCCACTGTGACCGCGCCACTGTCCAGTAGCGCCTGGAGACGGCCTCTGACGCGGGAGAGCGGCCAGTTGAGGGTGCGGGCCAGTGCTGACGCGGTGGATCTGCCGTCCTTGCGCAGTTCCTCCAACAGCGGGCGGTCTTCGAGGAGGACCGGACTGTACGTGGCCTTCCGTCGGCGTGGATCGCAGCCCTGAAGAAGATCTCGTTTCGCGTCCTCGCTCAGCGGTTCCTCGAAGCCCGACCACTCGGCGGGGCCGCCGGAGTACGAGTGCAGCACCAGGTGGGTGGTGAACGAGAGCACTTCTGATGTGTGCGAGATCCGGGGCAGCACTCCCGTGCCTCCCTCCGTATCGGCGGGCAGGCTCGTGGTGCACATCAGCTCCGCGCCGCCGGAGTGCAGAGCGACCCAAGAGACGTCGTTGCGTGCGGCCAGCGCTTTGCCAAGGCGTGCGGCGGCAGTGGGGCGGCACTGCAACCGCAGCAGCCAGAGCGGATGTCTGGCGGAGGCGGCCGCCTCACTGACCAGGACGCGGAGCACACCTGCCTCGCGCATGGTGCGGTAGCGGCGGGTCGCGGTCTGCTCCGATACCCCCACTACCTCGGCGATTCGTCTCATCGGGGCTCGCCCGTCGAGCATCAGGCATTGGAGGATTTGCTGATCTAAAACATCCATCAGTGAAGTTTCGTTCTTCTGGGCCGATCGCATGGGAGTTATTGGCAAATTCTAGTCGGCTTCCTGGAGCTTTCGCCGTTGCGTGGCGAACACTCGGTGCATGAGCGTTTTGAACCACCAGATCGTCTGGTCCCGCGATGCAGGGGCCTCCGCCCGTTTTCTGGCCGACATGATGGGCTTCGAGCCTCCGGTGAAGCTGGGCCACTTCGTGATGGTGCGGGTGAGCCCTGACGTCACCTTCGACTTTATGAGCACCGACCGCGACATCACGGCGCAGCACTACGCCTTCCTGGTCAGCGAGGCGGAGTTCGATGTGATCTTCGCCCGGGTGCTGGAGCGGGGCCTGGAGTACTGGGCTGACCCCCGGCATCAGGACGCGGGCAACATCAACCGCCTCGACGACGGCCGCGGCGTCTACTTCAACGACCCCAGCGGTCATGAGTTGGAGATGGTCACACGCCCCTACGGCAGTGGCGGGCTCGATGCCGAGCACGTCAACCCGCTGTTCATCGAGGAGATCACGGTGAACGGGAAGTTGCCGGATATGTCATCACCGAGCCGTTGACCGACCGTCCCCTCGTCCAGGTCCCGATCGCCAGCACCCGGCCGAACCGTGTGGGCAAGCCCACCGCTCGGTGGGTCGTCGAACAGGCCGCCAGGAGCGGCGTCTTCGACATCGAGGTCATAGACCGCGCGGCGGCCTACTTCTTCGTGATGCCGGAGTACAACCACAGCTACAACGCCGCCCTGAAGAACGCGCCCTGGACCACCTGTTCTGGGAAGGGCGCGGCAAGCCGGTGGTATTGGTCAGCTACGGTGGCGTGGCAGCCGGGGCCCGAACCGCCGTGGCACTCGAACCGGCGATGATCTCGCTCCAGCTGCACGTTGTCGGCTTCGTCCCGATCCCGCTCATCGATCAACTTCTCCACCCGCGGGGGGACGCCCTACCGAATCGATCGAGCACGGCCTCACCAAAAGCCTTGGACGCTCTGGACCGGGCATTGCAGTCGAAGACGGCCTGACCCGGGCGCCGGATCGCCCCGCCAGTATCTGAAAGAGAACCATCATGCCGAAATTCCACGAGTTGGACGCCCACGTTGCCCTCGCTGACCAGCTCAACGAGGAGGGCGGACCTGTCATCCTCGTCAACGTCCTGTCCGTCGCCCCCGAAGACGTCGACCAGCTGCTGCTGGCCTGGTCCACCGACGCGGCCGCTCTGAAGAATCAACCGGGCTTCATCTTCACCCAGTTGTACCGCGGTATCGCAGGCAGCAGCACGTTCCTCAATCACGCCGTCTGGGAGTCGACGGACCACTATCGTGCGGCCCGGCTCGACGACAGTGTGCGTGCACCCGCTCGCGAACTCTACCCGGCCAGCCTCGTCGCCACCCCGCACCTGTTCCGAGCGCAGGCCGTGCCGGGGATTTGCGTCGCCTGACGCGTTGGCGTACGGCAGCGGGCAGTAACGCCGCATAAACAGTCCACGGCGGGCACGTACCGCGAGCCGGGAGAAGTGGAAGTCGTCGCGGTCTGCCGCTGGGAGATGTTACTCGCCCTGTCTGCTCCTCACGGGCCTGTTCGATGGCCGCGTGGCACCGGCGCCTTGCGGGGCGAGGCGGCCGTTGAACTCATCGCCGCACTTGGGGAGTCGGGGACGGCCATGTTCTCCCAGCGCGGGGCGGTGTGGCCGGACGTCGCGCACCCTCGGCTCCTCGGCTCCGAGTGAAGCCGGGCTGACGGCCCCCGCGCAGCGCGGCGCGGCGAGCGTCCCGTACCGGGCCGCGTACAGGGCCGCCGCGAGGTTGTCCGCCCACTCCGCATCCGTCGCCGACCAGACCATGCCCATGACGTGTTCGGCAAGCGGCCGGCGTCCTGGCGCAACCACGTCTGGGTGTGGTGTGATCTCTCGTCGGGTGCCATCTGTCTGGAGAACACCGTGATCCCACCGGGACACTCCGGCCCCTTGCCGGACCGTTGCCGCCCGGATCGCTGCGGCAACAGCATGATCGGACCACGGATTGGCTTCGTCGACGAGGCAGTTGTCGAGGGTGCCGAAGCAAATGGAGATGCGGGCCTGTTTCAGCAGGGCATGCTCGACGGTCGCGTCGCCGCCCTGGGCCGTGACGGTGTCGCGAATCTTGTCGAAAACGCGGCTCAATTGCTGGGCGCCGGGACCTGGATCCGTACACGGCAGCGAGCAGCGTTGTGACAGCAGTTCGGGAGGCGCGGCGGCGGCTGGCCTGCGTCGAATATTCACGGCTTTGAGCCGCAGCTCGGGGCCGCAGGCGAGATCGGCCGGTACCGCTTCCGCAGGTGCAGGGAAAAAGCGCTGGCCACGGGGGTAGGTGGTCCGTAGTGGCGGAACCGTTGCCGGTGTCGGGCCCATGGCCCGAGTTGCTGCGCAAAGCCGTCGACATCGACATCGCCGCAGTGCAGATGCCTCCCGCAACGGTGAACAACTGCTGACGCGAGTCGTGAACAGAGCCACCGTGTAGGCCCGCCACCGCAGGTGGGCCTCGGATGGGACCTGGGACATCGGGGCTCTCAGCTGTGGTTGCGGGGAATGGCGCAGGATGGTGTGCCGGCGGGCATACGGTGCCGGTTCACGGCCACTCACCGGTAGACGATGTGGGCGGCTGGACTGACGAGGGGAAGCCGCAGGAAGAAGGCTGCGGCGAGGTAGCGAAGCGCCGGGGAGGAGAGCCCACGTAACGGGCCAGGGCCTGTGGGCCGCCGCAGCGCACCTCATCGCCATGCAAGAGGAGGACTTCTCTGTCCAGGCGCTGCACGTGAGGGCGCGTCATTTGGTCGGCAGAGTCTGCCAGGCAGCGGCCCGCATACGAGGTTTGCTTCGCTCGCGTATCTGGTTGATGGCGGCCTGGCAGAAGCCGCAGTCGCCGTCGAAAGCCAGAACCATGTGTTGAGAGGCTGCACTTCTGCTGTGATGCTGTCCATGTGTGGGGCTGACCTCTCGTCAACGAGGGATGATACGAACGGGGTTGGCCGAAGGGTGTTTCAGTCTGTGGCCAGCCGGCTTTGGAGTATGGCCTCCCGCTGGTGTGAACGCGGCACTGCGGTGGACTGAGTACCGCTCCACCAGTCAGTCATGACGCTGGGCGAGACTTCGCCACGGGTGAGTTGTGCGAGCAGCCCGTGTGAGAGATTGGCTTCTCGCTGCGTGTACGCAGTCTCGGCGCCAGAGAGGACCGGCGTCTGGAACTCGGCCTGGTGCGTAGTGGTGACCGACACGGTCATCTCCGTAGGACTGCCCGGCACCCACGCGTCCAAGGCGGCCACGGCCATTGTCACGGCACGTGTAGCCCACCGCGTGACAGTCGAGCGGACGGGTACCTCGCTCTCCCGAAGATCCGTCACAGCCGGCCACTCCCAGAACTGCGGATCGGGCCCGACCACACGTAGACCTGCCGGTGAGAGGAGAACACCGGGGGCTGGAGCCACGGGGGGCATGCCCAGATACACATCCTGCGCTTCGCCCCAGAAGAGGTCGATCATGCTGCCCCGCCGCTGAGGATCAAAGGGAGGCGCCGACGGTTCCAACATGCTGCTCCATCCACGAAGGAGGATCCGGCCGATCCCCTGGCGTCACGTACCGATCCTGTCGAACCTAGAGCCGTAGCGCCGCAGTCCAGACAGTCCAGGCTGCGGAGTTGAGGCCAAGACATCAGGCCGAGGACGCGGGGCGTGTGCGCAGTGGCTGTGTGCAGATGTCCCCCCACAGCCTGGGAGGGCATACCTCAAGATCACAGGGCTTTCTCCGGGGCCAGCGGGACGGATGGCTCCTGTTCCTCGGTTTTCCCGGCGAGGTCGGTGCCGGTGACGGCCCAGGCGATGGCAACGAGGCGGGGGTCGTACTCGGGGCCTCGATGGTGCCGCCCTTGTTGACGCAGCGGATCAGGTTCCAGTCGATGCCGGCGACATTGTTGTTGGGGACGCAGTGTGGCTTCTTGTCGGCTGCGGCCTGCTTCTTGCGGACTTCGTCGGCGGCCTTGCGAGCTGCCTCCTCTTCCTGCTTGCGCAGGTCGTAGGTGCGCTTCCATGCGGCTTTGGCATCGGCGCCGGCCTGGTCAGCGGACTTGCCGGCGTCCAGGGCGTCCTGCTTGGCCTGGGCTGCGTTTTCGTTTGCCTGGGTGGCGGACTTTTGCGCGTAGTTGGCGGACCATGCGGCCTGTGCGGCAGATCCGGTGGCGGCTGCGGCGTCGCGGTCGGCGGCGTCGGCCACGTTGCGGGCGGTGGCCGCGGACTTGGCGGCCATGCTGTCGGCCTGGGCGACCAGGCCGGTGACCTGGGCGACGTGGGTGGCGGCCAGCTGGTCCTTGCGGTCGGCCATGTACTGCCCGACCGCGATGAAGTCGTGCAGTTTGTTGACCGGCCCGGCCAGCGCGATCTTCGCCGCGTCCTTCACCTCGGGTCCACCGTCGCTGACCAGACTGGATGCCTGGGCCTCTTCGTCGGTGCTGCGGGCGACGTACTGACCGTGCGCAAGGAAGGCAGCCAGGGCCTTGCCGCTGCCGTCGGCGACCGCGGCCTCACCGTCCTCCTGCACGCTGATGCCGCCATCGTTGACGACCTTGGAGACAGCCACCTCCATGTCGGTGGCGCCGGATGTGTACTGGCCGGTCGTGTAGAAGTCGGTGACCGCCTTGGCATCCCCTTCCAGCGCCTTGGCCGCGGCCGTGCGCACGCTCTCGTACGGACTGGTGGTGCTCAGTTCCGAGACCGCGCCACGGGTCTCGTCCTGCACCGCCGTGTCCCAGCCGGAGCGCAGGAACGTGATCACGTCCTGGTCGGTGCCACCCAGAGCATCTGCGGCGGCCTGGCTCACCCGGGCTGAGGAGGGCGGCGAAGGCGGTCACGAGGTCGTGCGGACGCCGGCTCCGAAGGAGGCCGCCCACAGGCGTGGTGCGCCGAGCGCGGGCTCGGCCTATGCCTGTCAGGCGGGGGGTCGAGCGCGACGAGGAAGTCGGTCACTGCCTCGATCCACCGACGGGCGGCCGTGTCACCTGCCGCTCGGGGAAGCGGAGACCGGCTCGAAGGCGGTGGCCGGACGGTAGCCGAGCCGACCCCGGGTCAGAAGGAGGACGAGGAGGGCCGCGGCCACCGATACCAGGAGGAAGGCGTAGGTGGTGTCGCCGTCGGGGAGCCGGGGAAACATGGCCGTCCAGGCGACGGAGAAGAAGTTGTTCACACTCGTGTGCATGAGCATCACGAGCGGCATGCTCTCGCCGGATCGGTTGAACACCCAGGTCATTGCGAAGCTGAAACAGAGCGTCGTGGTGAGGAACGCCCCCACCTTGGCGAGAGGTACGTGCGGGCCGCCGCCCCATTCGGTGAGGAACAGCGGCAGGTGCCAGGCGCCCCACAGAACGCCGACCAGGAGGGTGGCGGGCAGCGGGCCGAACCGTTCCTGGGCGCGCGGCATGGCGAACTCCCGCCAGCCGGGTTCCTCGGCGAGCCCGGTGGTGATCAACTGCAGGACCAGGCCCGGCAGGTACGCCGCCAGCACGGCGGCGGTCGGGGTGGTGGGGCCGCGGTCACCCAGGGCGGTCGCGGCGATGGTGAGTGCCGAGGGCACGGCGAGCAGCACGGCGACGTACCAGCGCCAGCTGAGCCGGAACCTGGTCATGCGCCTGCCCCAGGTCCGTAGACCCCGGCGCCCCTCCGTGAGCCCGGTCAGCAGGAGCGCGGAGGCGATGGGTCCGAGATAGGCGCCGGGCAGCACGCCGGTCAGCTGGCTTCCGCTGCTGCCTCCTGGAAACGTGAAGTGCCATACGCCGAGGCCGTTCTCGGACAGCACGTACGGGGTCCAGGCCGCCCAGCTCAGCGAGAAGGCAAGCAGGAAGAACCAGAGCAGCGGACGGCGTCGGAGGCTGTCGCGCAGTCCGGAACCGTTGGGCGCTGGCCTGGGGCGGTGGCGGTCAGGCAGGCCGGTGTGGATCCGGTCAGCAGAAATGTGGCTGGGCTGCTGATCCTGGTCGGCATGGAGGGTTCCGGCCGACTGGGAAGTCCGGACTGCTGGGACGCCTGCTCGGCTGCCGGTGGAGGTGTGGGTTTCGTGTTGGCGCACTGGATTGTTCCTTCGGGCGGGCCGGTTGATGTGTTCAGCACACCATCGCCGCGCCGTCGGATCATTCCCGTGTGCGCCTCGAAACGGGGTACAGCAGGCTCTACCTCGCCCTCGCCGTGGCGCCCTCCAGATACCTGAGTACGGCGGTCACCCTCCGGTCCACGTGGTCGGTGGGCGACAGGTCCAGCTTGGCGAAGATGCTGCGGATGTGCTTGTGGACCGCGCCCTCCGTGACGACGAGTTGTTTCGCGATCGCGCTGTTTCCCAGCCCTTCGGCCATGAGGGCGAGTACGTGCCGCTCGCGAGGGGTCAGCCGTTCCAGACGGGCGTCCCGGTGGGACCGGGTGAAGAGCTGGGCGACTATCTCGGTGTCGATCGCGGTGCCACCGGCGGCCACCCGGTGCAGTGCGTCGAGGAACTCCTCGACCCGGCCCACCCGTTCCTTGAGCAGATAGCCCACCCGGCCCACGCCGTCGCTGAGCAGCTCGGTGGCGAAACTCTGCTCCACGTAGGCGGACAGCACCAAGATCGCCAGGCCGGGTTGACGGCGCCTGGCCTCAACGGCCGCGCGGATGCCCTCGTCGGTGTGGGTGGGCGGCATTCGCACGTCGAAGATGGCGACATTGGGCTTGTGTTCGTCGATGGCGGCGAGTGCCGCCTCGGGGGTGCCGGCCGTTGCCACCACCTCGATCGATTCGGCACGCAGGAGGAGGGCCAGGCCCTCGCGCAGCAGCGGGTCGTCCTCAGCGATCACGATCCGCGGGTCACTGTCCACAGGGGAGTACCACCTCAAGGGTTGTCGGGCCACCGGCGGGGCTGGCCAGGCCGAGTGTTCCGTCGTGTGCCTCGACCCGGCGGCGGATGCCGGTGAGACCGGAGCCGCCGCCCTCGTCGGCGCCGCCCCGGCCGTCGTCGGTGATGGTGAGGCGGAGGTTCGCGCCGTCGGCCCGCACGCTCACGGCGGCCTGTTGTGCACCGCTGTGCTTCGCGATGTTCGTCAGGGCCTCGGCTACCACGAAGTAGGCAGTCGCTTCGGCGGAGACGGCGCACCGTGTGGGGACATCGACGTCTGTACGGCAGGGCACCGCGCAGTCGGCGGCGAGTCCTGTCAGGGCCCCGGCAAGGCCCTGGGCCTCCAGCACCGGGGGGAGAATGCTGCGGGAGACACCGCGCAGATCGGCCAGGGCCTGTTCGGCGGCGGAGTGCGCACGCTCCAGGATGTCGATGACCTCGTGCGTGTGGTCCGGCTCGCGGGCCAGCCGGCGGCGGGCCGCGCCGAGTAGCACGGTGACGGAGATCAGCCGGTTCTGGCTGCCGTCGTGGAGGGCGCGTTCGATACGGCGCAGCTCGGCGGCGTGCGCGTCCAGGGCCGCGGCCCGGCTCGCGGTCAGCTCAAGGACTCTGGCGGAGAGGTCGGTGTCGGAGTCGGCGGCGAGGAAGCGCTGGGCGGGCTTCGCCTGGAGCCGGGCCAGCGAGGGAGCGAGTCCCAGGATGAGAGCGATCCAACCCACCCCGAGCAGGGAGACCGCGATCGCGTCCAGCCATGTGTGCGCGGTGCCGATGCCGATGGAAGCGGCGGTGGTGTCCTTCGGGGCGAACCGCCAGTACAGCGGGAAGGCCGTGTCACGCACCGCGAGTACGGGGAGGACGATGCCCGTCAGTGCCAACAGCAGTCCGGCCGAGGTGTGCTGGAGCAGCCAGCGCACCTCGCGCCGGGTGGTGGGATGGACGAGTCCTGCGCGTGGGCGCGTGGGTGGCGGGTCAGGAGCGATGATTTCGTGGCCCCGGCGGGCGAGCCGTTGGCGTTCGTGCCGGGCCAGGGCGTGCAGCGCACCCAACGCGGGGCCCACCAGCAGCAGACCTATGCCGGTGAGCGACAGAGCAGCCGTGAGCAGCAGCAGAATCAGGAGCGCGAGCGCGGAAAGCGCGGTGCCGAAGCCGCCCGCCAGCTCACCGATCGCGGCCCCGGCGGCTCTGAGCACCGCGGTGGTGGTTTGCTCCGCTCCGCGTAGGCGTGGTGTCCGCCGCAACGTCCCCGTCATCCTTCCCTCCTCGATTGCTTCCGCTTTCCTGTGCCAAAAGGGTTCCGGCGGCCGGGCGAGATCACCCGCGAAGAGTTACAGCCTGCTGTACCACCGGTCGAACAGCCAGCCGTACCCGCGGTCGAGCAGTCTGCGGGATCGTCCGGAGCGGAGACCGGCCGATAGCGTCAAGCGTGCCTTCGACCACCAGATTCGCAGAGGACTTCCCCCATGACGAACTTCGTCTCCCCGCCCCCGCAGCCGCGCCGTCGGACCGTCTTCCGGTCCGTTCTGTGGGCCATCGTAGGCGTCAGCACCGCCATCAACGTCGCGGCGTCCTTCGGCGGTTCACACACCGGCACTCATCTGGGCTGCGGCATCGTGACGGCGCTCGGCGCAGGCATCCTCGCCGCGCACGCCCTGCGCGCGAATTCGTCCGCCTGACGGGCCGTAGACACCTCACAACCGGGCTACTGCCCGCAAGAGTGTCACGCTCTCCACAACATCGATCACAAGGAGCGTTCGGTTGTCACAACACCGGCACGCTTTGGCGGGAAGAGACAACGACATCAGGGCGGTGGTCGAGAGCCTGAGAGGCATCGGCCAGACGCAGACGCAGACGCTGGCGGTGACCGGGACGGCGACCTGACCGTGCTGTCGACCCTGAGCCGGACGCCGGCCGACGAGGCCCGTCACTTCCCGTTCGCCCGTCATGGACGACTGCGAGCGGGTGCCCGCGCCGACCGCCTCGGCGCTGGGTTTGGCGGTTGAGCGATGCGCAGGACAAGGTGCGACGGATGCCGCAGTTTTCCGCCACGGTGACCCGGACCGTGGACAGGCTCACCGGCGGTGGTCGCCGCGAGCCGGACCGAGGTGGGTGGTCGGCGCGCGAACGGTGTCAGTGCGTGAAAGTGCGTCGGTAGGCGGTGGGGGTGGTGTTGAGGGTGCGTCGGAAGTGCAGACGCAGGTTGGCCGCTGTGCCGAGGCCGCAGTCCCGGGCCACCTGGTCCACCGAGTGGGTCGTTGTCTCCAGTAGTTCGCGTGCCTTGCCGAGGCGGGCGCCCAGCAGCCACTGGAGGGGTGTGGTGCCCGTCTCCGTGGCGAACCGGCGCATGAAAGTGCGTGGTGAGACGCCCCCGTGCCGGGCGAGCTCGCGGAGCGTGAGCGGCTGGTCGAGGTGGCGCAGCGCCCAGCCCCGGGTCTCGGAGAGGGACGTCTCCCCGGCCACGGTGACCGGAGCCGGGATGTACTGGGCCTGCCCGCCGTCGCGGTGCGGTGCGGCCACCAGGCCGCGGGCGATCCGGTTGGCCACGATCGCCCCCAGATCGCGCCGCACGATGTGCAGGCACAGATCGATGCCGCAGCACACTCCGGCCGACGTGAGGACGTCCCCCTCGTCGACGTAGAGCACGTCGCGGTCGACTGTGACGGCCGGGAAGTCCTGTTCGAGCTCGTCGATGTGCAGCCAGTGGGTCGTGGCGTGCAGTCCATCCAGAATGCCCGCCGCGGCCAGCGCGAAGGCGCCCGTGCAGATCGACACCACCCTGCGGCCCCGGTCGCGCGTCTGGGCCAGCGTGTCGAGGACCTCCTCCGACGGCCTTACCATCGGCTCGTTCCCCGGCTCGTATCCCGGCACGATCACGGTGTCGGCGGCGCGTACTTGGTCCAGGCCCCCCTCGGTCACGAGGGAGAAACCGGCGGTGGTCGTCACCTTGGAGCCGAGCCCGCACACGGTCGTCTCGTAGGGCGTCTCCGGGCGGGTGTTGAAGATCTGCGCCGGGATGGCCAGGTCGAGCGGAGTGACGCCGTCCAACGCCAGGATCGCGATTCGGTGGGTCGTCATGGCAATATTCTATCGATAACAGTCAATGTTGCCACTCACCTGGTCAGGGGCGTGCGTGCCAGCCTGGTGGACATGACCGGATCGACCCGCAAGACCCGCAACCAGGTGGCCCCCGAGGCGGCCACCGGCCTGATCGCGCTGCCCGACACACCGCTCACCGGTGCTGTCGTGCAGCTGATCAAGCCGGTGGAATCGCCCTCGGTGTTCAACCACAGCATTCGCACCTACCTGTTCGCCCGGCTCGTGGCCGCGCGCCTCGAACTGACCGCCGGCCAGGACTACGACGACGACCTGCTGTTCGCGGCGTGCACGATGCACGACCTCGGCGTGGCGTCGGACGGCCCGCACACCCAGCGGTTCGAGGTCGAGGGCGCCGACCGGGCCGCCGCGTTCCTCGTCGAACACGGACGGTCCGAAGCGGACGCCGACGAGGTCTGGCAGGCCATCGCCCTGCACACCTCCTCGGGCATCGCGGAGCGCCGCGGCACGCTGTGCGTGCTCGTCCGCGAAGGCGTCGCGCTCGACTTCGGCGGCCCGATGGGCAACACCTACGCCGACGCCCTCAGCGACGAGCAGGCCGACGTCGTCCACGCCGCCTACCCGCGGCTGGAGATGATCCGCTCACTCACCGACGCGATCGTCGCGCAAGCCGCCAAGAACCCCAAGAACGGCCCGCGTTACGCGATACCAGGTGAATTCCTGCGCGAACGCGAGACCTTCGGCCGGACCCGGATGGAGCACGCCTGCGGCTCCTCCCGATGGGGCAACTGACCGGCCCTGCCCTGCCCGCCACACGGTCGGCGAAGACGACACAGACACCAGAGAAAAGGACACACCGCAATGGCCATCCACCCTGTAGAGGTCCCCGACAACTCGCCGGTCTTCGGAGGGACCACCAGCGCCTTCGCGCGTTTCGGCCACGCCCCCGCGATCCGTTCGCACGGGCACCTGTTCATCTCCGGCCAGATCGGCCGCCGCCCCGACGGCGTCCCCGGGGAGACCGCCGAGGAGCAGACCGAGCTCGCCATCCGGCGCCTCCAGGAGATCCTCCGGCTGGAGAACCTCGGCCTCAGCGACCTGGTGGACGTGACCAGTTACCACGTCGACATCCGCCAGAACATGCCCGGCTTCCTCGCCGCCAAGCAGCGCCTCGTCAAGGCTCCCTACCCCGCCTGGACGATCATCGGCGTCAGCGGCCTCGCCAGCCCGGAACTCCTCGTCGAGATCCAGGCGACCGCCGCCTACCCCGACGACGCGGCCCGATAGAGCACCGCTCCGGGGCCCCGGGAGCTCGACCCCGGGGCCCCGGAGCAGTGCCGTGAGGTGTGTCATGAAGACTACGACGCCACCGAGTGACGTCCCTTTGACCGTCCGACGTCCGGGCGGCCCCGCCGGCCCGGTGCTGCTGGCGTCGATCACCGTCTCCTTCCTCGCCGCGTCGAGCGCCCCGACGCCGGTCTACGCCCTCTACGCGGCCCGGTGGCACTTCTCCCCGATCACCACCACGGTTGTCCTCGGCGTGTACGCCGTCGTCGTCCTGACCGCCCTGCTCGTGCTGGGCAGGGTGTCCGGCCATCTCGGTCGCAGGCCGGTGCTGCTGGCCGCGCTGGCCCTGCAGGTCATCGCCATGGTGGTGTTCAGCACGGCCGGCGGCGTCGGCGCCCTGGTCACCGGGCGGGTGCTGCAGGGCATCGCCACCGGCGGTGCCCTGGGTGCGCTGGGCGCGGCGATGCTGGACATCGACCGCGAGCGCGGCACCCGTGCCAATGCCGTCGCCCCGGGGCTGGGGTCCGGCGTCGGCGCACTGCGTGGCGTGCCCGAGGCCGCGACCGCGGTACGGCATCTGCAGCGGGCCGCACAGGGCGGCGGCCGCGTGAGGTCGAGCGGGCCCTCGAACGCGGGACGCGTACCGGTCGCGGCCGGCAGTTGATGGTGTCCCTGACGTGTGTAGCACCATCGCTGGTACACACAGCAACCACAGCCTGAAGGGGTAGGAAATGACGGGAAGTTCGATACCCGAGGAAGAACTCGCATGGCTGGACGCGACGGCTCAAGCCGACCTGGTCCGCCGCAAGGTGGTGTCGCCGACGGAGCTCGTGGAGGCGGCGATCGGGCGGATCGAGCGGCTCGACCGCAGGCTCAACGCCGTGGTCACGCCGCTGTTCGAGAAGGCTCTCGCCGCGGCGGGTGCGCCCGGGCTGCCGGACGGCCCTTTCCGCGGAGTGCCCATGCTGCTCAAGGATTTCCTCTGTCTCACCGAGGGCGATCCCGCCTACGGTGGGATGCGCGCGCTGCGGGACCGGGACTGGCGCGCTCCTGAGGACTCCGCCCTCGCGGCCCGTTTCCGCGCGGCCGGATTCGTGTTCTGCGGGAAGACGAACCTTCCCGAACTGGCCACCAGCACCACCACGGAACCGCTCGCGCACGGGGCGACCAGGAACCCCTGGGACCTCACCCGCTCCCCCGGGGGATCGAGCGGCGGATCCGCGGCCGCGGTGGCCGCGGGCATGGTCCCGGTGGCACATGGCAACGACATGGCGGGCTCGATCCGAATGCCGGCCAGCGCCTGCGGAGTCGTCGGCCTCAAGCCCTCGCGGGCGCGTACCACGCTGGGCCCCGCATACGGCGAATACTGGGGGCCGGTGACGCACGAACACGTGCTGACCAGGTCGGTCCGCGACACCGCGGCCGTGCTGGACGCGACGGCGGGGCCCTCGTCCGGCGACCCGTACACCGCCCCTCCCGCCTTGCGGCCCTACCGCGAGGAGGTCGGCGCCGATCCCGGCGTCCTGCGGATCGGGTTCCGTACGACTCCGCCGGGCGCGACGGTCCCGGCCCACAAGGACTGCGTGGCGGCGGTCGAGCACGCAGCCCGCCTGCTCGACTCGCTCGGCCACCGCGTTGAGCCGACGAGCGCCGCCTGCCTGGACGATCCGGCCCTCTTCGAGGCACTGGTGCCGATGTTCGCGGCGGTTCTGGCCTGGGAACTCGACCAGTGGTCGGAGCGTGTCGGTGAGCGCCTCGAACCGGCGGACCTCGAACCGATGAACGGGCTGCTGGCCGAGGTGGGCCGCTCGGTCACGGCCGCGCAGTGGCTCTCCGGCACCCAGGCGTGGCAGCGGTGGGCGCGTGGCGTGGCAGGGCTCTGGGACGAGGAGGTCGATGTGCTGCTCACGCCGACGCTGCCCGCGCCGCCCGCGCTGCTGGGCGAACTCGCGCCCACGGCGCAGAGCCCCGAGGAACTGGTGGCCGCCGTGAGCGGTGGCATCGCCTTCACGGTGCCGTTCAATGTCACCGGCCAGCCCGCCATCTCCCTCCCGCTGTACCGCAGCGACGACGGGCTGCCGATCGGTGTGCAACTCGTCGCCGCCTACGGACGGGAGGACGTGCTGATCCAGCTGGCCTCACAACTCGAACAGGCCGCTCCCTGGTCGGGGGAGCGCCCCCCGCCCTTCGACTGAACGAATCGGTACGGAACCCTCCTCGCTCGCCCGGGTCGCACGCGATGCGGCCCGGGCCTGTCCACCGTTCGACAGCACGCCCACTGTTCTGCGGCCATCGTCCGGCGTTTGACACTCCCCTTCCAGGCAACTAGTTTCCTATCAGGAAACAGGTTCTGATCGAGAAACGGGAGACCGTCATGACCCGAAACCCCACACCCGCCGAGGCAACTCGGGCTCTCCAGGACGTCCAGCGGCGGCGGGGGGAGGCGCTCGGCTCGGCGCGGGACTCGCGCTGGGTCGCCGTCCTCTTCGGCATTGCCGCTTTCGCCCTGCTCGCCGCGCCCGACTTCTTCGGGCAGGGCGTCGAGTCCGCGGTGAACGTCGCCTTCGCGGCCGTGGCCGTCGGCTACGCGGTGCTGCTGCGCAGCAGGCGCGGTTCAGCGCTGCTGGGGCGGCGGACCAGGGTGCGGCAGGACGCGGTCTCGCCCCGGTTCGCACTGTGGAGCAGGGTGATCATCCTGGCGGTGCTGGCCCTCGGTATCGTCGCCGCCTTCGTGCCGCACCCGGGCATGTCCGTCCCGTACGCGCGGACGATTGCCGGCGCGGTGCTGGGCGGGGTCCTGATCCACTTCGGGAGCCGCCTCCAGAGCGCTCTCGCCTCTCTGGCCGCGGGCGCGGAGCGCGGACGATCCGGGGCGCTTGATGGATCGTCCTGACTTCGACCCGGTACTGCTGGACCCGACCCGCCTGTCGATCGTCTCGTTGCTCGTCGGCACCGAGTGGGCGGAGTTCGGCTGGGTGCGCGAGGCGGCGGGACTGTCGGCCTCCGCCCTGTCCAAGCAAGTGGGCACGCTGGGCTCGCACGGATACGTCGAGGTGGAGAAGGGCTACGTGGGCAAGCGACCCCGTACATGGCTGAATCTCACCACCGTGGGCCGCGAAGCCCTGGAGCGCCAGGTCACGGCGTTGCAGCGGATCGTCGACGACTCCCGGGCGGAGGGCTCCGAAGCACGGGTCCTGAACCCGGGACCCGGCGAGCGCGGCGGGCGCACGGCACACGGGACGTGACGGTGCACGGCGGCGGGAGGCCGCGGTCGCCGGCGGGTCGGTGATGAAGGCGGTGCTCACCTCCTGACACCCCACGCCACAGTACTCACTTCCTGACCCACCGACCCCGCGATGCGCCGGTGACGGTGTAGGTGACGGCCCGACAGCAGCCCACCGGCGCGATCGGGCCGTCACCGTTGCCCGCGGGCCGTCCTCACGCAGGGGACCAACTCATCCGACCAGCACTCCCAGCGCCTCTTCCGTCGCCCGGTCGTCGGGAAGATAGGCGAGCAGATGGTGGCCCGGCTCGTCGACGGCGGCGAGCTTGACGTACCGCAGACGCAGATCACCGGCCACCGGATGACGAAAGTGACGTACGGCGGGATGGAACGCCGAGGTCTCCCGCCAGTCGTACCAGCGCGCCGCGTCCGGGTCGGCAAGCAACTCCGCGGTGATCTCGGCATACCGGCCGACCTCCGGATACCGGGCCGCCTTCGCCCGGAACTGGCCCAGCAGACTCCGCGCCTCCGGCTCCCAACTGGCCAGCAGCGTACGGGCGGGCGGCCAGCGGAATACCAGCCACAGCAGATTGCGCTGCTTGGGAGCCTGCCGCGCCAGATCAGTGAGCAGTGCCGTGTACCCCGAATTCCAGGCCAGCAGGTCCCAGTGCGGGTCGAGCACCACGGCCGGGTTCGGCGCCAGCGACTCCACCAGGGACAGCAGGTTGCGCGACACCCACCCCGGCGGCTGCTCTGCCGGCGCGGCGTGCTCCACGAACGACATCACATGCGCGGTCTCGTCCACGTCGAGCTGCAGCGCCCGTGCCACCGACCGCAGCACCTGCTCCGACGTACGCACCCGCCCCTGCTCCAGCCACGCGTACCAGGAACTGCTGATCCCGGCCAGCACCGCGACCTCCCCGCGCCGCAGACCCGGTGTGCGCCGCCGTGGTGAACCGGGCAGCCCCACATCGGCGGGCGCCAGCCGCTCACGGCGAGAGCGCAGAAATGCGCCCAGTTCGCGGTCCGGGCCGTTGACTCCTCCGCCGGTCATACCTACTCCCCTTGGCCTGCAGACCTCCCCATTCCCTCAGGGTGTGAGCAAGGGTAATCGGCTGGGGTACCACCTTGATTGCGAGCGATGGTGAGCTGGAACTGCCGGTCCGAAAGCACCGGCAGGCACGCCACAAGGAGACCCATGGACACCACCGACTCAGCCCGCACCACCCCCGCACCCCCTGCGACCTCATCTGGCCCTTCGCTTCCCGGTGCCTCGCTGCATCTGCTGCGCGTCGCCGGATTCGTCAGCAACTTCGACCGCTTCTGCATCACCCCCATGCTGCTGCTCATTGGCACGCAGCTCGGCGTCTCGCTGCCCACGGTGATGCTCGCGGCAAGCGGCTACTTCCTCGCCTACGGCCTGATGCAGCCGGTCTGGGGCCTGGCGAGTGACCGACTTGGCCGAGTGCGTGTGATGCGGATCTCCCTGGCCGGCGCCGCCGTCGCCGCACTCTGCTCGGTGTCCGCACCCGACGCGACGGTGCTGATCGTGGCGCGTGCCGCAGCCGGGGCGTTCTTCGCCGCATCCATCGCGGCTTCCATCACGTACATCGGGGACACGGTGCCCGCCGAAGTCCGCCAACGCCCGCTCAGCGAACTGATGACCGCGTTCGCCCTGGGCACCGCCGTGGCCACCGTCGTTGCCGGCGCACTGGCGCACTACGTCAGCTGGCGGCTGGTCTTCGCCCTGCCCGGCCTGATCGCCACCTACCTGGCCATCGCCCTGCGCCGTCTGCCGGAGCCGCCGCGCGCAGAGCCCGGCGCGCTGCTCGCCCCGTTCAAGGTCGTCCTACGGTCCCGCTGGCAGTGGTACGTCATGGCCGTCGCCATGCTCGAAGGCGCCGTTCTTCTCGGCTTTTTGACATACATTGCGCCGGCCCTTGAGGCCAAGGGCGTCTCGGCGACCCTGGCCGGTGCGGTATCCGCCCTGTACGGCGTGGGCTCCATGACCGCGGCCCAGACGGTCAAGCGGCTGGTCGGACGCTGGACACCGGTGCGGCTGATCGTGGTCGGCGGGGTGCAGATGGCCCTGGCGTTCGGGGTAGCCGCAGCAAGCCGATCGGTGCCCGCACTGGTGGTGTGCACGCTGCTGCTCGGCGGCGGCTGGTCGTTCATGCACTCCACGATCCAGTCCTGGGCCACTGGCCTATCCCCGGCGGCCCGCGCCACCGGCGTCGCGATGTTCGGCCTGGCCCTCTACGTTGGCAGCGCTCTGGCCAGTGCCCTGGCCGCCGGGCCTGCCGAGCACCATGCGTACGGGGGCCTGTTCCTGACCGCTGCGATCCTCATCATCCCGCTGACGATCGCAGCGGCCGTGGGCCGTGCCCGTTACTGCAGTTGACCTGCTTGCGTCTGGGCCCCACCCAGGCGTCGGCAACGGGAGACCGACGTCGGGCGAGCGGAGCTTGCACGCCGGACCAGGGAGTGCTGGTCCTGCGAGCCGTTGCAGCGACTGAAGTCCAGCTCGCTCATCCCCGTCCAGGGGAACACCTGCCGCAGGCGCGCGGCTCCGCGTAGGGCCGTTTCGTCCACCGGGCGCAGGCCCTGGAGGGTGCCATCGAGGCCGGGAGTGGGAACGGTTCGGCAAATAGCGGCTCATTCTTTCGTCCAATCTGTGAGTGTGGGGTGTGGTGGCGGTGGGTGGGCGTCAGTAGTTTCGAGGTGAGGAATTCATAGTGGTTTGGGGTTCTGTCATGGTTCTGCTGCTGTCATGAGGTGACCAAGCCGCTGCTGTTTTCTGGCTAGTACAAAGGAGTCTGGCTGTCATGGGGGCCGCTGTTCCTGTGTGATGGCCGGTGAGTGGGGTTTGTGCTGGGGGTATGGCTTGGGAACGGTCGGTAGAGAGTTCGTCTGCTACCCCTTTTACGGGGTCGGGGGATGCGGGACTGCTACGTGGTGTGGTCATGCGGCGTCTGCTGGCGGTCGACGAGAGCGGATCGCTCAGGACACTCCATGCGCGGATCGCGGCCGAGGCCGCGGGAGTGTCGGAGCGGACGGTGTGGCGGTGGCTGTCCGAGGGCCGTGAGGGTCAGATCGAGCTGACCGGCTGGAACCCGGACTTCCGCAGTGCGTCGTTGGGCTATGTCTTCGATGCCGCCGCGTGGGGCGACGGCTACGCCATAAAGGTCGCGCGTGCCGTCCTGCGGTGGGCGTTCGACTCTCTGGATCTGAACCGCGTCCAGGCCGAGACCGACACCCGCAAGGTGATGTCCGCCCGGGTCCTGGAGAAGCTCGGCTTCGTCCGCGAAGGGACCCTCCGCGAGGACTGCGTCGTCAATGGCGACGTCTCCGACTCCTGGGTCTTCGGCCTCCTTCGCCGTGAGTGGCACCCGGCTGCCACGCCGACGGCCGGCCCCTGGGACCGAGACCTGCCCGCCACGCCGTGCCGTACCTGACTGACTTCGCCGGAGACTGGCGCTTACGCCCGCCACTGCCAGCCCGGTCCGATCCGAAGCGGCATACCTAACGCAAACTATCTGTAACGTCCCAAGTGCAGTGGTATGACGGCTTCCTGGGTCCCAGGTTCGGGGCTGTCAGCTATCAGCAGTGGCTGTGCTCGACTGTGTGGTCGCCCACTTGCGGGTCTGAGTAATGGGTGGCGTTGGGGTTGTAGCAGGTGTTGTCGGATAGCCGTGGGTGTCTGGCCTGGGGTTGGCTGGTGATGTCATCGAGATGATGCGTTGTTGGTGACTCCACCGTGTGTCTGTCCTGGACGGCGTGGTGCAGATCGGACCTGGCCTGTCGTCACGTCGTCCCGCTTCGGTAGGGAATAGTCAGTGGACTAGACCACTTGATGGTGTATCAAGTGTGCTCATCGCGGCTTCGCTGCCCGGTCGAGGGGAGTCTTGTCTCGGGTATAGATCGACTGCATAATGTGACGGTAGGGTAGTTGAAGAGCGGCCACGGAGTGGACGCCGGCCAACACCGACAACCTGCACCCATGGAGACGAGGTCACTGAAACCCCCAACTCCCCGCACAAACACACCTCCTGAGCCACCGTCACACATAGCCAGCCAGGTTCGGCCGGAGGCCGGACCTTTCGGGCCGGAGGCCCGGTGTCACCGAAGGTGACAACGCTTCAAGCGCCGAAGGCGCCAAGGGCGCGGAGCGCCCGGCATCTTTGACGGCCCGTAGGGCCGTCGCGTCGTGTCTCCGGGC